>CAYTFM010000012.1:39910-63883 GCA_964436735.1 uncultured Victivallales bacterium
TCATCTTCCAGGCCTACAACCTCGTCCCGACCCTCAACGCGTACGAGAACATCACGCTGCCGATGCTGCTCGGCGGGTCCGACGGCGACCAGCAGTGGGTCGACAACGTCATCGACACGGTCGGTCTGCGCGATCGCCTCAAGCCGCGGATCACTGCCCTTGGCACCGTCACCCCGAACACTGAAGACCCCTCTTCCCCCAAGAACAAGCTTCACGCCGAGATGAACAAGCGACTCGCCCTCATCGCCAAAGAGCTTGACTGCGTAGTGCTTCCCTCAAGCGAAACGGTCTGGGATGTGCTCAACAAGGGACGGACGCTCAAACCCGACTTCCACGTGACATACGACTTCGTCCATCCAAACCACGCCGGGCATGCCGCCGTCGCCATCGGGATGCTCAAGGGGTTGGGCGAGACCGCCGCCGCCGCGAAGATTACCGAAAAACAGTTGGAGAAGCAGTTCGCCGCGGCGAGGGGACAACTGCCGACGCTCTCGTACACCATCGCACAGTCATCGATGCCGCTTGATTCCGACCAGGTGGCTCTCGCAGTCACCTACCATTGGACGCCTGCGGATGCCAAGGAGAAGTCTACTGCGAAGGCGACACTCCAGGTTCCTGCCAGCCTGAAGGCGGAGCCAGCTGAGCTCACGGGCGCAACTGGCGTATTCAAGGTGACGGGCAAACTCGACCACCTCGTCAACACGCTCAAGCTCTCCGTCAAAGACGGGGACGCCTCAAAGGAGATCGACATCGCGGTATCCGCTCCATGGCTTGTCGCCGCTGGCTTTGCGAACAACGCGGCGTGGGCACCGCCGAAATGGGACTATGTCCCCGAGAAGGGCGTTCTTCCCAGTGAGGAGCGCCTGGTGAAAGGTCTTGATTTCGGAAAAACGCCGGAGGGCTGGAAGGGCGACGCGCCCACATGGAGCAAGTACCTCGCCAGCGTCAATTACACCGGCGGGAATGTGCCGGGCAATGTCAGTCTCTACGCCTCGACCTTCGCCGCGTCGTTCGAAGCCGCCTTCGGGGCGCGCTGGATCCACAGCGACAAGGAGCAACCGATCAAGATCACCTTGGGCAACCACACCTTCGCCGGTCAGATCGGCCTCCGCGTCTGGCTGAACGGGGAAAACGTCTACTCCGGAGCGATCACCTCCGAGCCGAATAAGAAAGTGGAAAAGGATGCGACGCTGAAGAAAGGTTGGAACTGCCTGGTGTTCAAGTCAAACCACTGCACCTGGCAATGGCAGTTCTCGCTTGACGTGTCCTGCCAGTCGCCCGAGGAGACGGCCAAACTGCTCGTGTCGACCGTGCCACAACCGGCACAGTGGTCGGGAAAATAAAATTGCCTGTGTTCAGTGTTCGGGTTTGAGAAAATCGATTCCGACTGGAAATAACTTGATCGCTTAGAAAATTGTTATTTTTGTTCTTTGCCCCAACCTACGTCTCATAGCCCAGGGTGGCGCGTTTGCGCAACCCTGGGTCAAAGGGGGTATGCGAAGCAACCCTGACGGGGTTGTGTAACGGTATCAGGAGTGCGCCATTTCCGACACAACCCCGGTGGGGTTGAAATAATGCCAACTCCCACCCAGGGTAGGCGCGGGGCGCCAACCCTGGGCTTTGTTACACAGCCCCTTCGGGGCAGAAAGCAAAAAATCATGATATTCCCTATGCAAGACGATCTGGAATTATTAGCGATAAGGAGAAGAGCAATGAGAATAAAGCTCGTGAGAGACAAATGCTTCAGATGGGCGAGAAACGTGGCTTTTCGCATTGTGTTGTTGATGGTGTGTCTGGTAGGCTTAGGAGGTCATGCGATGGCGTTTGACGAGATGGGATCGGAGTTGACGGCGGTGCCGGTGCCGAAAGGAACAACCGTCAAGATCGACGGCGATCTGTCCGACTGGGATATTTCAGGCCAGGAGTGGGTGGCTGTCTCAGAGGAGGTCGCCGACCGCTTCAACGCCAAGGTGTCGGTGATGTACGACGATGATGCGCTCTATGTGTCGGTCGACGGCTCCACCGGCGGTGGACCGTTGAGCAACCCGAACAATCCGGCCGAGCGGCCGTGGCAGGGGCACGACATCGAGTTCCGGTTTGTCGCCGATCCAACTGCGCCATACCCCCTCGCTGTTAGTGAGGAGGAGAATAAAGATCCTTCGCTCAAGCCCTATCTCAAGCACGTGGTGTCAGCGACCGCCTGGCTGGAGACTATAACAAAAACGCCGTATATCACGGTGGTGCAAGGACCTCCGTATGTTGGGAAAATGAACGAGTGTGTCGGCAAGGGCGGCGCGGTGGTTGCGTTCAAGGAGAGTTCTCCAGCGGGTCGTTATGTGATGGAGGCGCGGATACCATGGAAGGCGGCGAACATCGAGAACGGCAAGAATCCGTTCAAGCCGGGCGAGAAGATGACGGCCTTCTGGACGATCATCTGGCCGCAGATGCGGGCGGAATTTCTGTCGACTGTTCCGGCGGGTGGTTTCGGGTGGGCGTGGCACCGGATGAACATCTGGGGCAGAATCCTCCTTGCGCCGGCGGGGAATCTGCCCAAACGGCATGGGACGATGGAGGAGTATTGTGCGAAGAAAGACAGTGGCAAAGACAAAGGCACCGCGGTCGAGATCGAGCTGCCCGCGGCTTTGAAGACAAGCGTGAGCGTTGTCGACAAGGACGGCACCATCGTGCGTGAGCTGATTGGCGGCGAGCCGCGTCCCGCCGGAAAAAGCGCGGTGTTCTGGGACGGCTACGACTGGCGCGGCAACCCTATGCCTCCCGGCGAGTACGAGTGGAAGGCGTACGCCTCGCCCGGTTTGAAGCCCGTCTTTCTTGGCGCGTTCAGCACGGGAGGCGAACCGCCCTACAACACGGCCGATGGTAAAGGCGGCTGGGGTGGCGATCATGGTGAGCCCATCGATGCCTGCGCCGACGACACCGGCACCTATTTCCTCTGGAACAACAACGAGGCGTCCAAGGCATTCGTCAAGATCGGCGCCGACGGCAAGAACCTCTGGCGCAATTCGGCCTTTATCGAGGGTGGCTTTGGCCCCTACTCCTCATGCGCCACCAACGGCACGTATTTCTATGTGGTCTGGGGTGGAACGCGCCGCACGTGGCTCGCCCGCTTCGACGCCGCCAACGGCCTTGCCGCGCCGTTTTCCAACGAGAATCCGTACACGCTGGTGAATGACTGCCAACTCGACAAGCATGCGCCGAATGGTTTCTACTCATTCGACGCCGAGGCGAATCCGCGGCCCGAGACGATCGGCCTTGCGGCGACCGCGACCGAAGTCTTCGCCACCGCCTATTCAAAGCACAAGATCTTCGTCTACCGCGCCGACACCGGAGCCAAGATACGGGAGCTTGATTGCCCATGGCCGCGCGGCGTGTGCGTGGACAAGAACGGCGACCTCTACGCCATCTCCAGCGACATCGACCACTCGGCCCAACATGGCGCGGGCGGCAAGGTGCTGCGTTTCCCGAAAGGCAACGCTCCCTCGTCACAGGTCATCAATCTCCTGGGACTTTCAGCTCCCTGGGATGTCGCGGTCGACGCGTCGGGGAGATTTTTCGTCACCGACGCCGGACTGAGCAACCAGGTGTGGGTGTATGACAAATCCGGAACGCACCAGAAATGCATCGGCAAGAAAGGCGGACGTCCCTTCGCTGGCGCCTACGATCCAAGCGGCATGCTGCGTCCGACCGGCGTGACGGCCGATCCGCAGGAGCGCGTAATCGTGGCGCAGACCTCGGTTCCCTCGGTGTTTCAGCGTTTCGCTCCCGACTTCAAACTTGACCGCGAGTGGTTCGGCGACATCGCCTATGGTCCGCCAAGCTGGCCCTCGGCGAAGGATCCGCTCACCGTCTATGCGTTGTACAAGGATCAGGCGAAGATCGTCCGCGGCGCGATCAAAGGCGACGGCTCAAATGGCTCCGTCGGCGCCTACTGGGATCTCAATCGGATGAATTTGCCCGCGCCGTTCACCTGCTCGGCGATCGGCGGCTACACGCCGATGGGAAACGTGCTCGGTCCCAACGGAGTGGAGTTCCTCTTCGACACCAGCACGAACCGGCCGCACGACTCTCGCTCAATCTTCCGTGTCGACGGCGACAAGCTGACACCCGTCGCCTATGTGAAGAACCTTGGCGTCGGCCAAAACGACCGGCGCTGGCTTAACGAGGAGACTGGACTCGAGCTGTGGTCCGACCGCAACCATGATGGAAAGATCGATGAGGCCGAAATCGTCCGCGTCACTGAGTTGGCGGGACGGAAACTTGACGCCGGTTTCATCGGCATGGCGTCGATGTGGATGAACGAGAAGTGCGACCTATTTCTCGCGCATGCCAGCAATGTGATCTTCAAACTACCGGCGAAGTCCGTCGACAAGGAGGGGACGATCGTCTGGGACACCGCCAAGGCGAGCGTCGCGGCGGATGGCGTCATCCCCGGTTTCGATCATGCGGGAACGTGCCCCCGTGAGGGCATCCTCGGCTTCCGCGATGATCCAGCCGGCAACCTGTATGTCTGTTTCAACATCGGCAAGCACGCCGGCTTCAAATACGCCAGCAAGGAATGGTCCGAGGCGATGCTTTCCGGCCCGGGACACACCGGAAATTTCAATGTCGTCAAGTATGAAAAGTTCGGCCCCGACGGCAAACGGCTTTGGATGACCGGGCGCAAGGCGACCGGCACCGCCAAGGCGGGAGAGATCTACCACACGTGGATCATGGGCGGACTCGTCGGAGCTGGCTATCCCGCCGCCGCGTCGGAATGGACGCCCGTGAGCTTCTACACGCCGGATGGGTTCTTCGTCGACACCGTACTCGGCGATCCGAATCAGGGAGGCGATCCCGACGCCTACTACATCGGCGGCGGCGAGAATTTCACCGGCCGTGTCGTGTGGTTCGCCGACCGTGGTGAATGCTACCTCTACGACGGCAACTGCCATCCAAACGTCTATCGCATCGACGGTTTTGGAAAGGACGGGAAAATCGCTGGTGAGATCCGTTTCGCCGGCAAGGTGAAGCTCGAACGGCATGTGAATCCCTATCCCCCGCGCGACGATGCGCCGAAGGCTCCGATGGAAATCGTCAAACTGTCCAACCCCCTCGACACCAAGCAGTGGGGAGACAAAATCGCAGTACTCACCGGCAACAACGGCGAGGAACTCGCCAAGGTCAGCGTCGGCTATGACGAGGCGTTCCTCTACGCCAAGTTCGACGTCAAAGACTCGACGCCCATGGAAAACAAGGCGGATGACGAGAGGCAGATTTTCAAATGGGGCGACAGCGTCGGGCTCTACCTTGGCAAACCGGGAAAGCGCGATGCGGTTCAAGCTGGCGACATACGCGTGCTGGCCACCGAATTCAAAGGCAAACCGGTCGTGGTCGCCATGATCCCCGAGGGTGGACCTGTGAGCCGTCCCGCCGATTACTTCACGCCGGCCGGCGGCACGTGGAAGTTCGCCTATGTCGGCGTCATCGACGACGCCGTTGCGCGTTTCGTCAGACAGCCGAACGCCAGCTATACCGCGGAGCTGAAAATCCCGTTGAAGCTGCTGGAAAGCCTTGGACTTTCGGTCAAGCCCGGCGAGAAGCTCGCCTTTGAGGCGGAGGTGCTGCTCTCGGGCTTCGGGCAGCGCGGGTTCCAGACGGTCTCGCGCAATCATCTCTTCACGCCACGGTCCGCCGTCCAGTCGAAGATGGTCGACGACATGCCTACCGAGGCGCGGTTGTATCCACAGAACTGGGGGGCGGCGATGGTGAGGTAAAAAAACACTCCGAGGAAACACTTTGAGGGCGTAACGATACGAACGGACTGCGTGCCAGGAATAGCCGACCTGCAGACATATTTCGTCGGACAAATTGTTTATGGTGTAGACGGCGAACTTAAAACCCATGAAAGTCTGGGAGGTAAGACTAATGCGCACGAGCAATGATACTCCAAACACGCATCATCCAATTCGGATGCGGCGTCAGATTTTCTCAAGCGAAGCGCAGGGACGCCGGAGGCGGACAAATAACAATTCGATGAGGGTGAAGGCAGACGCCTTCACCCTTATCGAATTGTTAGTGGTGATCGCCATTATCGCGATTTTGGCGGCGATGCTTCTGCCGGCTTTAAGCAACGCGAGAGCACTTGCGAAAAGAACCATGTGCATGTCGAACATGAAACAGATCGGCATGGCGGACTTCTCCTATGCCGGCGACTACGCCGCATGGCTTCCGTCCAGTGGCGGGGCCCAGGTGTACGGGGAGTTTTATCAAGACAACCAACTGCTGTATTCCGGAGAGTACCTCAAAACCATTAACGTCTACTACTGTCCAGACAGCTGCGCGTTCCAGTATATGAGGAGCACCCCCGCGCAATGGGCGGTGTGGGGGTATATGGATCCGACCGCGCACAATTCCGCCTGGAATCCGTACAACACCACCAGGAACGCGCCCTATGGCATCAATATGTGCGAGGCGAATTTCTCCGGGCGTCCGCTCATCGGCGACCAGGTGTTTTTAAATGTGTCCGGCAGCCCATGGCCGGGAGCCACCGCGTTGCCCTGGTCGTCCCATACGCAGCCGAGGAGCGGAAATCTGTCCGGCTCGAACGTCTTCTATGGCGGAGGCAATGCGGAGTGGGTGCCGTATGGAGGAAGCGGGTGGCCCGGTTGGGTCGGCAGCTGGGGTACGACGAACTACACCAGAATATATCCACCATGGGGCAAATGACAGGCTGGACAGTTGGCAGGGTTCTGGGTTCAGGGAATCCATCTGAAAATAACTAAAGGACTCGACACAATGTTGAAGGATCTATATTTAATACTGGTCGTGGCCGTCTGTTTGCAAGGATGCCAATTTGCCGAGCAGCCTGACGAGACGGGGGCAACCCTTTCCTACAAGCTCGCGCGGGATGCTTTCGTTACCATCGTTGTCGAGCGGGAGGATGGCGCGCGAGTGCGGAACCTGATCGCTTGCGCGGAGCGTAAGGCGGGGAGAAACACGGAGCGATGGGATGGTCTTGACGACACGGGAAAGCCCTGTCCGCCGGGGAACTACCGCTGGCGCGGGCTCGAGCACGGCGACATCGGATCCTTCTTCCAGACTGCCTTCAACTCTCCGGGGAATCCTCCGTGGAACGCGCAGGACATTCCCGCCGACTGGAACATGCGGTCGGCGGGAGCGGGCGGGTGGCTCTCCGACCATGGCGCGCCCTTGTGCGTCCATGCGGCGGACGGGAAAGTGTTCATCGGCAGCAATATCGCCGAGGCGGGCAACTCGCTGATGGAGCTTGATATTGATGGGGTTAAGAAATGGGGGACCCTCTGGTTCAGCGCCGCATGCGCGGATGCCGTTACCACCGACAAAGGTGTCATCTACGTGGCCGGAGAAAAGGGCTGGATCGGCGACAAGTTGAAGGTGCACCGTCTCTCGATGGAGACGCATAAATTCGTGTCGAATCCACCCGCCTGGTGGCAGGTCAAAAGAAAAGACGCGGCTTTTATCGATGAGCTTTCCAAGGACTTCTCCGGCATCAAGGGCATGGCGATAACGCCGGACTTCATCGTGCTTTCCCTCGCCGACAAAGGCCGCCTCGCGTTGTTCGGCGCACAGACCGCGGAGTTCGTCAAAGACATCCCGCTTCCCGGAGCCGGAGGACTGTGCATGCGCGCGGATGGGACACTCTTCGCGGTCAGCGGCAAGGGCGTCGTGAAAGTGGATCTCGCCGGCGGGCGGACTGTTTCGGTCGTCGCGGCCGGGCTCGTCGCACCGTCGCAGCTCGCCATCGATGCCGACGGGAACTTCTATGTCAGTGACGCGGCTCCTGCGGAGCAATGCGTCAAAGTCTTCTCGCCAGCCGGTAACCTGCTGCGCGTCATAGGGGAGAAGGGCGGGCGGCATGAAGGCGCCTACAATCCACGTGCGATGGGGAATCCAGCCGGCCTTGCCGTTGACTCGGCGGGAAAGCTGTGGGTTGCGGAACACGATTCCTTACCGAAGCGCGTGAGCGTGTGGAGCAGGGATGGTGCGCTCATAAAAGAGTTTATCGGTCCTCTGGGTTACGGCGGCGGCGGATCGCTCGATCCTCAAAATGCGAACGTCGCCTTCTACAGCGGCATGGTGTTCGATCTCAAGCCATGGCCGGAACAGGCGGCTTTGCGTGCGGTCACGTTTCGCCCTGAGCACCATCAGGATCTTCCGTTCGACGCCAAAAATATTCCATCCTACGCGATGCGGCATGGAGCCTCTTTATATCTTGTCTCGGCTCCTGGCTGGGGCGCCCCCAATCTTGTGTGCGAGCTGAAAGATGATCATCTGATGTCACGGGCGGTTTTGGGATCCGTCGGGGAGCTAAAGAAACGCTGGAGTGCAATGCAGGCGGGATTTGTCGCCACGCTGAACACGGACAAAGTGGCCGACAACACCCCGTTTCTGTGGTCCGACCGGAATGGGGACGGTAAAGCGGATCCATCGGAGATTACGCTTATGCAAGGAGCGGCGCTCTGCCCGCCGGAGTGGAGTTGCCGGATGGGCGCGGGACTTGAGTTGCAGACCATCATACGAAGAGACAAGGATCTACATATCATCCGGATCCCACCGAGGAAGGAATCAGGCGTTTTGACGTATGACCTCAAGGACGCTGTCGCCACGCCGCTAGCGAAGGGGGTCTGCGCCCTCGCCTCGGATCCCCACGGCGCCTTCATCGCGAACTTCGGGGGCGGCGGCAACCAAGGGGACAGGAGCAACATGCTTGCCGGTTTGAACAGTGACGGCTCGACGCGCTGGACATATCCAAACCCGTATCCGACCAACTGCCACAACTCCCCCCGTCCTGTGCTCGGTGAGATCCAACACACCTTGAACGTGGAGGGCTTCGCGAAGGTCACAGATTTCGATGCGGACATCTTCCAACTCAACGGCAACAAGGGTGTGCGCTACTTGTTTACAACGGACGGCCTTTTTATCTGTCAGCTTTTTGGCGATATGCGGATCAGCCCCCTGCTGAGCGCCGCCAAGGAGGCCAAGGTTGGGCTCCGACTCGACGGCTACAGCCTCTTCGACGAATGCTTCTTTGGCTGGTTTGGCAACGCTCCTGACGGACGCGTCCTGCAAATAGAAGGGAAAGACTCCTGCAATGTCATGGAGGTCAAAGGGCTGGAAACATTGAAACGTATTCCCGGCGACAAGTTCACTCTGCGCAACGTCGCGGTTGTTGAGAACATCACACAGGTGAAGGCACCCGTGAAAGTCATCCTCGACCCGGCGTTCGGCATCAAGCCCCATGAATATCCCTACACGGTCCCCGCCGAAAAGCCGATCGCCCGTTTCTGTCTTGTGGCGACGCGTGACTCCCTTTCTTTGAAAATGCAGGTCGACAGCGGCACCCCGTTCGCCAACGCCGGCGAGGATTTTAAGTCATTGTTCAAGACGGGCGACGCCATCGATATCCGTTTGGCGTCGGATCCGAAACTGCCAGAGGGCAGGATCAAACCGGGAGTTGGCGACATGCGTATAGTCGTCGCCAGCATGAACGGCAAACCGGTGGCGGTGCTCTATAGATTTATTGTTCCTGGCACGAAGGAGGAGGCGAAGGCCACGTTCGCCTCGCCTGTCGGTTCGGTCTCCGTGGACGAGGTGCGAGCCCTGAAGACGGCCCGCGTGGAGATCAAAAAGAATGACAAGGGGTATACGGCCGACATCTGTATCCCGTGGAAGGAATTGGGTTTTGAAAAGCCGCCGCAGGGTGTCTTCAAGGGGGATGTCGGCGTTCTCGTCGCTGATCGGGAAGGCGTCAGAACCGTGGCCCGTTATTATTATTACGACCAAAAAAGCCAGGTGGTGTCCGACCTGCCTTCGGAGACGATGGTCGATCCCTCGCAATGGGGAAGGATCGAGTTCTGAAATGGCGCGTGGTAAATCCAAGAGGGTGTTCGGGAATAACCACAAGCTTGAACTGTTGATTGTTCCATTCGCACCAGACGATTGCGTACATGCTAATCATGGATGAAAGGAAACCACATATGGAAGATTTCGAGTTAAAATGCGACGAGCGCACGGGGATGGTGCGATCAATCAAGTTGTATGGCGAGGAACTGCTGGATCTTGAACGGCCGTGTGACGCGGAGTTGCTGGTCAATGGAACGCCGCTGAAAACCAGGCTCCATCAGCCGTCGGACGCGTCGCAGCCGCTCGAGCGGCGGGCTCGGATGAAGGGTGAGCGGTTCGTCGACCACTTCGCCGGCTGGGGGCTGGTCATTTCGCGCGCCATGGGGCCGCGTACCTACGCCACGTATCCATGCTTTGGCGTTCAATATCAGATCCGTCGCGAACGAGCCGACCAGATCGACCTTCCGTGTCCGGGGCCAGGCGGACCAGTGATCGAGGCACCGCTGCATGTCGATACCTTTACCTTACCGCGCTGGAATTGGCAGTTCTGGGGAGATGACACACGAATGATATTTTCGTCGACGCATTCAAGCGGCCCCGTCGACGAATTCGGCCACTGCGGCTACGAACATGACACGCCAGAAAAATGTAAGAAATTCATGCGCAACGTGTGGCGCAGGATCTATCCCGGCGTCATGCTGCTTCACGGAGGGGTCTTCCACAATGTTCGCACGGGACACTGGCTCGCCATCACCTGCCGCAGGGCGCATCTCGGCTATATCCTGAACATCGGGGACGCCGGACGTGGCGTGGCATACGACTTCACGCTTCACGCGCCGTTCGGCCTTGACGAGTCGCTCACCATGCCTGAGATCATTTTCAACTATGGAACAACGGTCGAGTCCATGGAGCAGTTCATCGCGGACTATGCGGCGTTCAATGTGAAGGAGTCGCCCGCCTGGGTGGACAAGACGCTTTTCCGCGAGGGGCTTGCCTGGAACAATCAGCCCAGTTGGACGGCGCAAGCTGATTTCTGGGAGCGGGAACTCGACGAGGGGCTTTATTCGGGCATTCACATCAACCTGGTTACCGACCGCCCCGTCAACAGCGGGACGACGCCGAAGGGCTACCACCCCGACCCGAACCACGGCACGCCTGACGAGTTCAAGCGGATGTGCCGGAGGATCGCCGACCGCGGGGTGCCGATCATCGTCTGGATGAGCCACAGCGGACTCATGCACCGCGGCGGCCCGGACATCGACGACGACTGGTTCATCCGAGGGATCGATGGTCGGTTTTGCGCGGCGTGGGGCTCGGAGGACTATCCCGAGATCGCCCACATCAACCCCGGTCACCCCGGCTACATTGAGTACACCGAGAAATGGATCCGCTTCTACCTCAACGAATGCGGTTGCAAGGGGATTTTCCTTGACTGCCTCGGGTGGGCCTTTCCGCCGGACTTCGCACCGCGGTCGTTCATGCGCTACCCTGGCGACACCAACCGCATGGCGATCACGTTCGTCGAGCGGGTCCATGCATGCGTGAAAGCGTGTGATCCCGATGCGGTGCTGCTCGGCGAAGGCTGGTCCTCCGAGTTCCCCGTCGAGGTCACTTCCATCTCTTCGAACCCGGTACGCGCCTACGACGGCCTCGGTCCCAGGGATTACATGCAACTGCTCTCGCGCCGCTCCCGGCCACGACTCCGGATCTACTATGACCAGGCGCTCAGCTTCGCCGGCGGTTACAGCATCGCCTCGCGCAAGCCGGGGCATGAGCGATTAAACAAATTCTACACCACATTCCTCCGGGAAAACGGCATGAGGGACTTCGAGCCACTAACGGGCGATCTCGCCGTGCATCGTGGGAAAAAACTGCTGGCGGTTCCGACGGTGGCGGACACCGACGCGTATCCTTCCTTGCGGCTCGGCGACGGATTCGAAGAGTTCAAGGCTTTGCGCTCGCTGGTTGATGGCTCGATCATCGCCCGCGGCGCGGATGGCGCGTTTGGAAACGTGCCGCCGTCGATATACGAGATGCGGTGAACACACAAAGGTGATACCATGAAGCGGAAAAATGAAAGCTGCGCATTCTTTGTTGATGACATCGAATTGCTCAGAGAGAAGTTTGCGCGGGCGGAGCGCGATGGCTCGCTGATGGGCAAAGTGTGGACGTCGATGCGGCGCCGTGTGCGGACGGCTCCGCGGAGTTTCCCGTGGTTCGCCCCGTTCGTCGCGCTGGCGACGGGCGAGGAGCGCGATCTTGAGGCGGCGCGGCAGGTGATCCGCGACTATGTGTCCGCATTGGCGAACTATCCCTACCAGATGGGACTGCAGTTTCATTACTGGTGCTTCGCCTTTCCGCACTCGCGATGGACGCTGTACTTCCAGTGGCTCGACAGTATCGGCGCATGGGACGCGGCTGAGGGTGCGAGGCTACGGGAGGAACTGATCACGTTTCAGTTCGTCAACTTCTTCTACGGCATGCGCGTCAAGCCGGAGCCCGAGTGCGTCGACAATCAGACGATGTCGCTTTGTTTCAGCAATGCGCTTATTGGACATATGTTCGAAGGAGGATCGAATCCCTCCGCGGTCGCCGCCCGCATGAAGGTGGATGGCCTGCGGCGCCTGCCTTCGATGATCGGCGGCATCCCACGCTCTGGCTACACTGGCGAGGGCAGCACCTACATGGATCACGTCGTGGGGGCGTCGCTGCCGTTCCTCGTGGAACTGCTTGAGCGGATCGGTGGCGGCGACTGCTTCCGGCAATCCTTTGAGCCAAACGGCACCACACCCGAAAACGTCTTCCGGCTGCTGGCAAGGGAATGGACCCCCGACGGTCTTCTCCTGCCGTGGGATCACTATGGCTTCGAGCGGCCGATCAAGTCGAGCATCGCCTACGCCGCGCGCCGTTCAGAAGATCCGCTCTTTCTCGAACTGCTGGAACGGCATTCCGACTGGGCGGACGAGATCAGCGTCGGGTGGGGCTACGATGATCTGGTCTGGGCGCTGTTGTGGTGGCCCGAGAAGAAACAAGCTGCCGCCGTCGGCCGCGCCTTCGCCTGCTGGGCGGATGACGAGATCGGTGGGGCGCTGGTCTCGGACGACGAACAGTTGCACCTCATGCAGATGTGGGATTACTCCGAACCGCTTTTCCCGATGCGTCAGCATATGAATCCGAACACTCTCTCCCTCAGCGCGTTTGGTTCGCCATTGCTTGTCGATGGCGTGAAAACGAAGGACTGCGCGGCGTTTGAATACGACGACACGTGGCGGGAGCACAAACTCAGCTGGGAATCGATTCGGGTGAACTATGGACAAGGCTGCGCGGGAGCGCACTCCGTCCTGCTCGTGGACGGCGTGGAGAGCATGCGCGCGAAGTCGCATTACCGCCAGGCGTCGCTTTGCGATTTCAACGAACGCGGAAAAATCCTGTCGGGCGACGTTACCGCAGTGTACAGAGAGCATTGGGCTGATACGCATGTTGTCCGACGCCTTTCCCGTCTCTGCCACGAACGGTTTTTTCTCGTTGAAGATCTGGCGGCGTTCGGGAACCAGCATGCGGTCGCCGCGCGGTGGTTTCTTAGGCCGCGATTGCTTGACGATCGCAAGGGGATCGTGATTGAGACCGCTGAGGGCGTGCGGTTCATGCTGGCTCCTTTGCTCGGTCCGGACGAGAAGCGAATTCAGACGATCAAAGGCTATCCGGACCGGCTCGACGGCGAGTCGTTGCAGGTCGACTTTTTACAGAAAGGAGATAGGTGCTGTTGGCTGTGGCTGCTGTGGCCCGAGCGATCGCGGAAGACTGCCAGGAATCTTGCTGATGGTTGGCGTGCCGTACCGGATCCGGAGATGCGTTTTACTCTTTCGGAGGCGCGCCACGCTATCGAGAAAAGCGGGGCGTCGCTTCCACCCTCGCTTCCCCCATTCCTTCACGCTGATCAACCGCTGGTCAGCCGCTGGTGGTACCGGACGGTCATTGCCGCGCCGGGCGATGGCGACTGGTGGTTGCGGCTGCCGAAGCGCATGGGCGCTCCCGAGCTATGGGTGAACGGCGCCGAAGTTGATCTTGGGTCGCGCATGCGGCTGATGGAACATCTACAGCCGCAGATTGAGATGCCGAAGATGAAAGCGGGAGATTCCGTCGAAGTCATCCTCCGCTGCGACTGCGGTGTGGCGCAGTACGAGGAGTCGGGGGGGAATTCGAAGTTAATCACGCCATTGAAGGCGGGTGCTGGATTTTCAGGCGAGCCTGCCGTGCTCGTCGCATGCGATCCGGAATTGCCGCTTGAATGGCACTACACAGACGGGACGGTTGTCGTGCGAACGGGTAAACGGACGTACGGAGTTCCCCACCGGTTGATGGAGGTGTCAGATGAGTGAGCGCTTTGACAAGATGGAACGTTGTGCGAGATTGGCGGGGAAGAGCGACGACAGCTCGCTGCATGAACTGTTCGACCTACTGGCGGACAAGGAGTGGCGGGTGCGCTACGCCGCGGCGGTCGCGCTGGGCGACCGCAAGGATCGTCGGGCGGTTGGACCGCTGGTCGCGGCGTTGCGGGCGGAGGACGCCGCTCCGCTGTTCTCACAGAAAGACGACATCGGTGGCTGTCCGGCGGGATATCCGTTCGCGTTCGAGTTGAAATTTCCCGACGGCATGACGGCGGAGACCCGTGCCGCGTGGGAGCGGCGCGGCCGTGTGAAGCAGGTCGCCTGCCTTGCGCTGGGAGCGATCGGCGCGGCGGATGCCGCCGCTGTGGAGCGGTTGCATTCCTATGCGACCGACCAGACCCATGACCCGGAGGTCCGTGCGGCGGCTGCAAAAGCGCTCGGCCTCATCGGCGACCCATCGAGCAAGCCGGTCCTGGAGAAGGCCGCCAACGATTTCGAATGGTGCACGAAGACCGAGGCGGCGAAAGGACTGGCGAAGGTGACCTTGCACGATCATTGAAAATCAGGCAAAATGAGTGTAAGTACCTAGAGAGGGCAATATGCGGGAAAAATCTACTCTCAATCGCATGTCACAACTGACTTTCACTAATTCTATGAGGGTGAAGGCTTTCACCCTCATAGAATTATTGGTGGTGATCGCTATTATCGCCATCCTCGCCGCACTGCTGCTGCCGGCGTTGAGGAACGCCCGCGAGAATGCGCGGAAGGCTATGTGCATGAGCAACGTGAAGCAGTTGGTCACCGGTTCAATGTCATACGTCGCCGACTATGCGGATGTTCTTTATCCGATAGGCAACTGGAATGGTCTGTGCACAGGCGACTATAACCAGGAAACCACTGGAGGCTTTAACGAGTTGTACTCGACCTACCTCAAAGGGAGCCTGACCACCTATCCCACGGCGAATCAGAGTATTCGCTTCACGACGGCGGGCGTGTTCAAATGCCCTTCCAAGTCACGAGACAACTACTATCGTCTCAGCTACATGGCGTGCACCGGCTCGGCCAATGACGGCGCAGTCAGAATCGACCGGCTCATGAGGGCTGCCGACGAGGTGTTGCCCGACAGGCAGGCCGCGCTGTGGGCCGACCGCTGCAATCTGAACTCGGACGGAAATTGCGGCGGACCCGACGAAACCAACCACGAGGCGACAAGGGTCGCCGACGGCGCGCTGGGCGTCGGCAAGTGCGGGATTCCGAAAGGCGGCAATGTCGGGTATGTTGACGGATCAGTCCGCTGGCACACATATCAATATGGGTTCAACATCAACAACCAGGTGCCCGGGCGGTATGTCACCAATGGGGCGAATATCGGTGGGCATATCGTCGTCCCAACGAGTTCACTGTGGCCGAAATGCGATGGTTCGGGCAACGTATCCACAGGACAACTGTCCGGCGGCGGCCACTGGGGTACCACCTTTGCGAAATACTTCAGGTGATGAAGGCCACGTAAAAACGTAAAACGTGAAAAACCCATCTCGTAAAAAAACACCAGTATAATCGTTTACGTTTTACGCGTTACGTTTCACCTCACGCTCCCGCTTCCCCATGTCTGCGGCTCAAGGCGCGCCTCCGAGGGAAGGTCGTAGACCATGGCGGCGCCGCCGCGGCCCCAGTGGAGGCGGGCGTTGTTCACCGTGCCGGAGGGGTCGCTGAAGGTGATGGAGAGGTCGAGGCCGAACTTTCCAGATTTCCCGTCAAGACCGACTTCCGCCAGAGGGATGGCCGCCTCCAGGACATAGCCGTCCGACGCAGTTTTCACCACGCACTTCGCGTTTCCCAACTCCTCGACGCGGTCCATCCGCAGTTCCCCCGCCGGCGATTTGAAAGAAACCGGTTTCGTGTTCTTCGGGCATTTGGGACGGAATGCGACCACGACATTCCTGTTGTCGGCAGTTGGCGCGAAAAGTATTCTGACGTCCTTCTCGCCCGGCTCGCGGCGCTTGTTGTCGGGGCCGATCCAGACGCTGACCTCGTCGCCGGTCTTGAAGAGCGTTGAGATGTCCGAGCCTGCGTTCCGCCACGGCGAGGAGTCCTTGACGTCGAAGCGCACGTACAGGTTCTTGTCGTCGATCAACAGTTTCGCCGTTCCTTTGGCGTCGTCGTTCAGCACCATCGCCGCGGCTTCCGCGCCGGCGAACTCTGCGGAATTCCCGTCGAGCTTCGGTTCGGTTGCGGTTTTTGCGACTGCCAGCACCCGCTCCTTCGTCGGGGACTTCGCGGCGAGCTGCTTCTTCGCCGACTCGATGTCCTGCTCGGTCAGCTGGAATTCCCCATCGAGACGCCGCAGTTTCCTGTCGGTTCCGAGCACCTCGTAGACATGGATGGCGTCACTGGCCGCCAGAAGGTAGACCTTGCCCGACTTCGGATGGGTGAAGACGCGGGTGTTAAACAGTTCGACCCAAACCGTGTAGGGAGATGGATTGGGGTTGCGCGAAATATCTTCGAGGAGCGTGTCGACATACAGCCCCTTCTGGATGTCCCAGACGTGCACGAGGCTGTTTTCATCCGTCCAAAACAGATAGTCGCCGACGACGCCCGCCGCTCCGGTGGGGCAGTAGTGCTGTCCCGGGTTGGCGTATCCAGGGCAGCGTTCGCCGGCGTGCCACAGCGGCTTCCCGGACGCCTCGTCGTAGCAGGTGATCTGGGCGAATTCCCAGTCGTGGCCGTGTCCCACGCCGGGGAGGTTTTTGGAGTTATAGCCGCCGTTGAAGGCGAAGACTTTGCCGCTGTCGGCGAAGGCGGTGCGCGCGCCGCCCGCGCCGCACTTCAACCCGGGCCGGCTCAGTCCGACATGGGCTGCCTGCTCCCAGCGGTAGATGGGCGCGCCGTTCTTCCATTCGGTCACGGGGATTTTCCACACACCACCTTTGGCGTCGTCCGACCAGTCATGCATGTAAAGGTTGAAGCTGTGGTCAAAATACCATCCCCACCCCTGCTGTGGTCCGCCACCATCGAGCGGATAGCCGGGCGTGGCGGTCACCTGCCATTCATCGGACTGCATGGTGCCGTCGCCGTTAAGATCTGACCAACTGCCTTTCAATCCGCTGTTTTTGCGCGATGCCTTATAGGAGCCGTCGGGCAGTTTTTCCACCCAGTTGGCGTAGACTCGGGCCACATAGCGGAAGTTGTCGTCGTTCAACTCGACGATGGCGCCACTGCCCCCGCACCACCAGACCTTGCCGTCGTGGCGCCGGATCCGCGGCCACCATTTGGGCGACGCCGCGCCGTCGTCTCTCGCTTCGGGATCATAGACGCCGATCCAGTAGCGGTCGACTTCCCACTTGCCTGTATCATAGTCGAGGTTGTAGCGGATGATGTCGCCGTGGGTGTCCGCGTAAATATGCTCCGGCCGCTCCTCGTCGATGCCGAACATGCCGCTGTAATAGTAGGGGCCATGGAACTCGCGCTCGAGCGTTCCGTCGGCCGACCATCGGGTGAAGCGTTTGGGGGCGGACTCCTCGGCGGCGAAGATGCGGCCGCTTCCGGCCACACAAACGCCTGAGGATTTCAGGAAGGAGTCGCGGATCATCTTGCCGCTCAACGGGCGTCCCCCGTCGCGTCCGAGGGCCTTGATCTCCTTGCCCTTTGGGTCGAAGATCACGAGCTGGTGCCGCGGTTCGCCGACGCTTGCGACAAGTCCGCCGTCTGCCATCACCGCCAGATCCCGCACGATTCCCTTGGCGTCGGAGAACGGAGAGGATGTGCCATCGGCCACCCGGACCGACACAATGCTGCTCCCGCTTCCGACAAAGCAGGTCGCCGGATCCTTGAATGCGACGCCGGACGCCTTGTTGATCTTCCACGTGTCAACCAGCTTGGCGGTGGCGGCGTCGATGACGAACACCGTATTCTGTGCGGGAGCCGCAAGGTAGAGCTTGCCTTCGGAGCAAGCGAGGCCGGAGACGATCTCAACGCCCTTCGCTTCTTTATAGTCGCCGTACATCGGCTGCGCATCCTGGTCCTTCGAATACAACTTCATCGCGCCGCTGTCAGCGGCCACGCGCCAAAGAAACGGACGGTTAAGCTTGCCGCTGTAGTTGCCGGCGCCGGACGGGGCGTTCATCGCTGACGCTCCCGCAATGTAGATGTCGGTGCCGTCGCTGCAGAGGCGCATCATCGTGGCCTTCATCCACCAGCTGAGATGCTGCTTCCAGCGTATCTCGCCGTCCTGGCTCATGCGGACGAGGCCACCCTCGCCCTCCTCGAATCCCCACAGGACGATGAGATCGCTGTCGGGCGCGTTGGTCACCGGGCAGATGTCGGTCGCGAAGTACCAGACGCCGCCCCAGCTGCCTTTGCCGTCGGCGGTGCGGTAGGGCGGCGCGCCGCTCTGGCTGACGCTCGCAAGGTACTTGAGGGAAAGTTTCGGGACGACGGCGGCATGGTAGCGGTAGGTGCCGGGTTTGGCCCATTCCCCATACATGTCCAGCCCATCCCAGATAACCGGTTTGGCGGAGTCGGTGGCGCAGATGAGCTGGCGCACGGTCACGTCGTCGACGCCGTAGATGTTGAGGCTCAACCGCTCCTGCGCTGGCACGGAGACGGGGACCTCGACGGCCTTTACGGGTGAGTTGGTGTCGAGTGGCAGGTCGGCAATGTCGGGACGCCATGCGCTGGTGGTGGCGATGACGACGCGCCCATTGTTGTTGTCGGCGACGTAGACGCCGTTGGCGTCGGCGGCGATTGTGTGCGGCGCGTTCAGGTGATCGAGCGCCGATCCGGGCTCGCCGGGGACACCGAGCCTCGCGAGGAGCGCGCCGCCGTTCACGTCGATCTTATCGACGACATGAGACGCCTCGTCGCACACGTATATCTCCTTCGTGGTGCAGGCGATGCGTCGGATCTTCTTCCACGAATCCGGCGTCTCCCATTCGATTTTCGCGCCGTCGGGTGAAAGCCGCATGACCTTCGTTGGGGTGGCGGCGCACACCGCCGAGCCGTCAGGCAATGCGGCGAGGCCTGTCACCGAAGGCAGTCCTGTCCGCCATGCTGTCACCGCGGTGGTCTTGTCCAACAGCGGGCGCTTCCAGATCGTCCCCGATACCGAATCCGCCACGAGGAGGTCTTTGCCGAGGACCGTCGCCTGTCCGACGTCCTTTATCTCTGGTGTCTCGAGATCGAAGTCCCATCCTCTGTCTTTTCCGGCGTAGCAGACGCCAATCTTCTTGTCATTCTTCTGGTAGACGCAAATCAATGCGCTTTCATGGACGGGGACAACTGCTTTGACGCTTCGGTCGTGGAAGTTGCGCGACACGTTCAGAGGTTCACCCACCGCCTGCAGGGTCGGGATGTGGATGACGTGTGGGATGTTCAGAGATCCCTGCAGCTGGTAGGCGATTCCGCGCAGCTCGGCGCCCGACAGGCTGAAGTCCTCGATGAAGACGCCGCCGATCCTGCGCATATAGGCGAATTTCTCGTCCTTCCAGGCAGCGACGGTGGCGCCGCCGCGGCCGGACAGGTAGAACAACCCGTCCATCTCGACGATCTGCGTGAACATCCGCGGCTCCTCGTATTGCGCGCCGCAGTCGCCCGGCTCGGACTTCGTTCCGTCCGACGACAACCGGCTGAGGTTGCCCGAGTAGCCGAAGGTGTAGCGGTGATTGCCGAAGAGCTGTCCCGGGATCGCGTTGCCCAGGCGAGTCCCGTCCGCTTTGAAACGCCCATCCCAGTTGACGCCTCCAGAATGGAAAATGTTGACCACACCGCCCGGCTCGGCCTGGATGAGGTGACGCCAGGGGCGCTGCGCGCCTTTCGGCAACTCGGCGGAGAAGATGATCATCGCTTTTCCGTCCTTCGGATCAACCGCCTCGACCGTGTACGAAAGTTTCTCCGGAATGGATTTGCCAATGACGACACGACCAGACTCGTCGGGCGTTGGCGAGATCGCCCAGTGTCCAGGCCCCTCGGAGATCTTCACCGCCGCAAGCTTCTTTGGATCATCGGCCGCGGCGTCGACGGCGTACAGCGCGCTGGCAGCCCCCTGATTCTTGACGACGATGACAAAGACTTTCCCGCCGACGAGCGCGGCGAGTGAGCTCATAACGGCTCCGCCGCTCTCGGGCAGAGGGATGACTGCGAGGCATTTCCCGACGGTGTCCGTCACGACCATGCCCTCGCGGGCACCGGCGAGGTAGACGCGCTTCCTGGCGTCGACCGCGACGCCGGTGTACATGGCGAAGGGGACGGGCGCGTCGCTCAGCCCGGAACTATTCCCCAGGACGCCGACCGCTTTCATACGGACGGGCGGATCTAACAACCCCGCGCTCGAAAACGTGAGTGGATGCATGGCGGCACACACGGTCAGCACGGAAAACGTGTAACGTGCGGAGTGGTTTCTCATAGATCTCCTTACTCGAAAGTGATGTCGCCCCAGCTGCTGGGATAGAGCCAGCTTTCGAGCGGTTCGTCGTTCACCAGGTTTGTCTGCTTGTTCGACCAGTAGGTGCGAGCGGTGTTGATCAGGCCGTTGGCGTCGGACGAGATGAAGCCGACGTCACCGCGGATCTTCATGCCGGGTTTCGGTGCGAGTCCGATCGCGTTCAACGGCAGTGCCGCCAGGACGATATAGCGGTTGCCTTCGACCTTCACGTTCACCTTGGCTCCGGCGAGGATCTCGACGCGGTCGAAGAGTTTCGTCCCCACCGGCGATGTGTAACTCTTCTTCGCCTCCGCTGGCGCCTTTTTGTCGACTGGCGTCATTAGCACGACGGTGGGTTTTCCTCCAAGTTGCGCGAACAGCACGCGGACATCGCCCTCCTGGGGCTCCGTGTGCTTTTGCGCCCCGGGGCGGATATCCAGTTGCAGGTCGACGGCGTCGCCGGTCTTGAAGAGCCGCGCCACATCTTTCCCTTCGTTCTTCCACGGAGAGCTGTCGTTCACCGCGAAGCAGACATACAGGTTGTCAGTGTCGTAGGCCAGTCGCGCCTCCGCCTTGTCGGGCAGCCCTTCGCGGACGACGGCGAGAGCCGGGATGTCCTTCCACGAATCGAGTTTGCCGTCGAGGGCGGGCGGCTTGGCCACGGATTTGACGGCATAGATTTTCGCCTCGTCCTTCTTGGCGGCGCGGGTGGCGTTTTCCTGGTCCGCCTTGACGATCGTGGGCATGTCGACGGTGAGCTGTCCGCCGTCGAATCGCCTAATGGTGTCGAGTCCGTTCACCTGCAGGATCATGCACGCCTCGCGCGCCATGCCGGTGGTCAGACGGATCTTCCCGTCGGCCTGTTTGCCAAACCAGCCATTGAACGGCTCGCCTCCTTCCGTGAAGTTGTCCATCGGCATCCCTTTGAGCATGCGTTCCGTATCGGGCAGCGTGTCGCAGGGCAACCGTCCGTCCTGGAATATTGCGCCGACGTAGAGGCCGTCGGTCGTGAAGATGAAGTCCTGCCCGAGGTTGCCGCGCAGCAGGAAGACGTTCCCCACCTGTTCGTTCACTGTGGCGACGCCACAGGTCTTGAGCGGTCCGGTCAACAGTCCCGGCTTGGGCATGGTGGCGTTGTGTGAGCCGTGGACTCCCGGATAGGGGTTGGGATAGCTCCATTCGACCGCGCCGCTCTTGAGATCGAGCATTGAGAGGGTTGGCATCGGGCTGCCGCCCCAGTTCAGACTGATCAGTTTGTCCTCGCCCCACACTGGCACCAAGTCGCGTTCCATCCGCTCCTTCGGCCCCAATTCGATTTTGCTCTCGGGAGAATACACGGGCGCGCCGTCGACATAGCGGACTGGCTTCCAGCGCACGATGCCGCCGGTGTAGATGCTCAGGTCGTCACCGAGCCGTCCTCCCCAGCCGTTTTGAAGGTGTGCGGCCGGTTCTCCGCGTTTCTTGGCGTCTCCCGGTTTGTCGGTGGGAATGACGGCGCATTCGCCGCGCTGTATCAGGCCGTCGTTATTGAGGTCGTTCCAGACCACCACATCGTATGCGTTAAGCCCGGCCAATTCGCCGGTGGGCGGTTCGACCACCAAGCCGTCGCGGCGGGTGATCTTGCCGGAAAGATGCCCGGCGAGGGCGACCGCGGCAACCGCCTGCCATTTGCCGCCGCGCTCCATGGTCACCACATGGCCGGTGCCCCATTCGTAGTCGGTGTCATGGAAATAAAGGTACTCATGCTTCTCGCCGCTGACGGAGCTGCTGAAGCGATGCCCGAGCGCGTGACCACCGGCCATGTTGATCGGCTTGCCGGTGAATTCTTGGGGCAGCCAAAGGATCTGCGAAACCTGCCATTCGTTCTGTCTCTTGTTCAGTTTGATTTCCACCGGGCCGACGTAGCCAAGCGTCGGATCCTGATCATGAAGCCAGCAGGTGCTGCCGGCGTAATAGGCGTTGCCGATGTAGTCGCGGACGAGCGCGCCGTCACGCCCCCAGACGGAGACGCGCCGCGGGAAGTCCCACAACTCGGTGACCCACACCTGCCCTTTGGCGTCGACCGCCACGGAGCTCATCTTCACCATTCCCTGCTTGTCGAATGGCCCCGTCAAAGGACGTCCTCCTTTCTTGCCGCAGCTGTAGACAAGCTTGCCGTCGGGGGAGAACGCCTTGACCTGGCTGTCGGGACCCGTGTCGGCGACGACGATGTTTCCGTCGTTGTCCACGGCGATTCCGGCGATTAGACCAACACCAGCCACGGGCAGCGGTGAGACCGTGCCGGACTCCGCGTCGAAGGCGCAGAGCTTGCCGTCGACGACACCGTAGAGTTTGCCGTCTTTTGCGAACGCCACATCGCCGGGAGCCGAAGCAGGAATGGTTTTCTTGACGGTCGCCGCCGCGGCGTCGAGGATGACGACTTTACCCGAGTCGAGAGCGATGGCGAGCTTGCCGCCGTATGCGGCGAGACCGACGAGTTTTCCTGGATCCTCCTCGCCGAGAATCTCTTTCAACGGCAGATCGAAAGGCCGTTCCTTGCCTTCCATGACGAAGGGAGCGGTCTTGCCGGTTTTCCGCTCATACCGGCAGAGTGTCTCCTTCGTGTACCACGTGACCACATAGGCGTAGACAAAGGTGTCGTCACCGGCGATCTTGCGCGTGCCGCGGCGGTCGCCCCAGCGTTTGTTCCCCGCCGGATCGATGCCGATGACGCCGCTGCCGCCCTCGGGGCATTCAAAGCACACGGCCGTCCAATCCCCCGCGGCGGCTACTCCGATCGGTCCGCTGTGGTCGGCGCCCCAGGCCCCGCTGCCGTCCTTGGTCTGCCACGGCGGCGTGCCGGGATTGTAGAAGCACATCTCATATTCCGTCGACACTCCTTTGTGGGTTAGGCCGCGCGCCTTGAAGGTTCCCGGTTGGACGAGTGTGCCGAAGTCGGTGAGGCCGTCCCACAAAACTTCGACCGTCCGCTTTCCGTCCTTCTCCGTTCCTTTCACCGCATAGTCGCCCGGGTCGCAATCGGCCGCCAGCATGCGGACGCTTTTGCCCTGCTGGTCCTCGATCAGGATGGTGAAGCGCGAGGCGTCCTGCGGGATAACAACTCGCACCGGGATCGTTCCCATGATTTTCTCGGTGTCGACGACATACTCGCGCGGCGTCAGTTGCCCTTTGCCGGCGAGCGTGATGTCGCCCCACGAACCGACGGCGGTCCAGTAGAACTCGCGTGAGGTCTTGCCGGGCTGCATGTTGTCGGCGTAGCGGTGGATCGGCCAGGGGAGGCCGGTGGCG
>CAYTFM010000013.1:0-51420 GCA_964436735.1 uncultured Victivallales bacterium
GTTGCGGCTCAAGATGGCGCACGCCGCCGAACTGCTGCGCGGGAAAGGTGTTCTGGTGAAGGAGGCGGCCGAGGCGGCCGGCTACGGCGACCCCTACCAGTTCTCGCGGACGTTCAAGAAGATCTACGGCATGGCGCCTGAACGGTACGCACTGCTGGCGCGCAGAAGCTGAAACCACAGTCGGACATGTCAGACTCGTCCGACCAGTCAGACGCTTTCAGACGAGACAGGCTGCGCATCGCCCGCATGTTCCACCTTCCTCCGCTCGGTGGTGAGAGCCACCCCGGCAAGGACGAGGACCGCGCCACCGACCGCCGACCACGACATGCGCTCATGCAGCAGGGCCCAGGCGAGAATGATCGTGAACACCGGCGTCAGATACTGCATCACATTGAGCAGCGGCAGCGGGATGCGCTCCATCGCCTCGTACCAGGCGAGGAACGCCACCGCCGTCGGGAACACCGCGATGTAGGCGACGGCCCCCCACGAGGTGGGCGTCGACGGCCACACCCGCTCAAACGGTCCCAGCGACCAGATGGCGAGAATCTCCAACGAACCAAGGGTCATCGCCCACGCCGACGCGGGAAAGCCTCCCAACTTCTCGACAACGGGCTTGCCCGCCACCGAGTAGACCGCCCAGCAGAACGCCGACAGGAAGACGAACAGAAATCCCAGGGCCTGCCCGCCGAACACGGAATCCGCTCCTCCCGAGAAGACGCCAATCACCATGAGGCAGCCGACCAGACTGACGAAAATGCCGGCGGCACCTCTCCATCCAATGCGCTCGCCGACCAGCACCGAGCCGAAATACGTCATCACGGGACTCGTCTGCATGATCAGCGAACTGGTGATGGCCGTCACCGTCTGTTGACCGAAGAAAAAGAAGAGGCTCATGCCGACGACGCCAAAGGCCCCCAGCAGCGACAGCCGCAGCGCATCGCCCCAGGTGATCGCCCACATCCGCCGCGGGAACAGCACCGCCCCCACCGCCATCAGCAGCAGCCCCCCCACCACGAAACGGATCATCGACAGGGTGACGGGATCGACCGCTCCGCCAGCCATCAGGAAACGACCGCTCACATACGTGGTGCTCCAGAGGAAGGCGCTGGCCAGGGACCAGGAAAATCCGACAACAAATCTCTTTCGGCTATTCATTTCCGTCTCGCATTCTACGCATAAATCGTTTGAAAAATTGCATGTCGCAAGCGGCGTTTGATCCGTAGGTTAGGTACGGAAATGAATATGGAAAATCCAAACGTCTGAGAGAATTTTGCGGTAAACTGCCCGCAAAATCCATAGTTTTGAATGATCGATTCATACACTTCGAGACTATAACCATTGTGAGCGAGGACACACAATGGTTGACGTTTGGATTTTAAGATCCAAGGCGGTCCGTCGGGCGTGGCAACGGGAGAAAAGTGAGTCAGGCTTTTATGCATAGTTTGGTTGTGGCCCGTGCCGCCTTGGGCGCGGCCTCGCTCATTCCGCACGCAGATGGTAGTCGGGCCAGCCTTTGGCATACCCCAGACGTTCTTTGAGGAAGCGCCTGTATGCGGGAAGCAGCTCACCTTTCTCCACGGTGAAAGGCTCCTCGGCGCCGACGCACCCAGGGGCGCGGAACACAAACGGGGCCTTCACCGTGTAGGGCTGTATCTCGCTCCGCCGCTCGACGCCGCGGAGCGCCGCCTCATGGATTAACTCGCACGACTTCGCCGGCGTGATCGTCTTCGCCAGTGTCGGCCCCAGAGCGTCCTTGGTGACGACGAACTCGGCGCCGGATGCCATTGGGGCGATCTCGCGCTTGACGGCGCTGTCGCCGCTGATCATGACCACGGGGACTCCCTGGGAGCCGCACTCAAGGACGAACATCCCCACTTCGCCGTACGAGACGCCATTGACCTCGATCATGGTATGGGGCGTCACCGCGCGCGGCGTCCCCGTCATCGCATGTCCGCCAATGTAGATGCCGACATCGGTCCCGTCGAAGAAAGGCAGCCATTCCGCCCGGGGGTAGTCGCCGGTGATCAGTTCGACATCCATCGGCAGTTCCTCGACGAGCAGCGTGTTCCCCTCGCCATGGGAGTCCCAGACCACGACCTCCTTCGCCCCCGCCTCGAGCGCGCCTTCGGCGGCCGCCGTCACCTCGGCGGTCGCGATATGCATCAGGCGCTTGACGCGCTCATGAACGGTCGGAATGTTGCGATCCTGGTTGTCCCTGATCACGAAACCGGCGATCCCCTCGAAATCAAACTGGATGTAGACTTTCATCGCGCAAGGCGGCGCACAGCCGCAATTAGATTAACCGCATACCACATATTACCAGCCTCCTGTTCACCAGGCGGACGGACCGCCTTGCATATTGAAAACGAAGATAAAATATAGCGGCAACATGGCGCTATCCATTTTCCTCCCAATATTCGCCTCACAAATCCCACCGACAACTGCATATGCATTTCAGGAAGGAATGGTGTATCTTCCCTTCACACTTTCATTCCTAAACAAACCTATATCAGACGGAGGCCACGATGAAATGCGAAAAGACGAAATGCGGCAGCGTGAAAGCGAAAGCGAAAAAGAGCGACAAATGCGCGAGCCTGAAAGGAAAGGCGTTGTGCCTTGAGGGACTCGTCGAGTACAGCGACGACTCGATCGTCAGCAAGACGCTGGTCGACAGCAAGGCCGGCACCATGACGCTCTTCGCGTTCGACGCCGGACAGAAACTCAGCGAACACTCCGCCCCCTACGACGCCGCGGTGCAGGTGCTGGACGGCTCGGTGGCACTGAAAATCGGCGGCAAAGCCGTCAAGGCATCCACCGGACAACTCGTGATCATGCCCGCCAACATCCCCCACTCCGTGACGGCCAAAGAGCGCTTCAAAATGCTCCTGACGATGATCAGAGGTTGAACCTCATCGTCAGGGGGATATTCTCCGCAAGGTCCCCCCCTCAACCCATGCGGGGGGCAAAATGACCTTCTGAGCGGCTTGAATCATTGCGCCAGCCCTTTTCTGCTCGATGAGGCGTAATGCGACCCTGCCGAAATCGACAGCTGGCTGTGAGATGGTGGTGAGCCGAGGACAACAATACCGCCCCACGGTGTCGTCGGTTCCAACCACGGAAATGTCCTCCGGCACCCGCAAGCCACGTTGGACGCACGCATGAACAATGCCGCAGGCGACCGGGTCGCCTCCCGCCACGAACACGGCGGACGGGAAGGGGGCTTTCAGGGCGCTCAGCCCGAGCTCGAATCCCGCCTCCATCGAATAGTCTGCGGGCTGAAGCGGGACGGTGGCGGTGGGGCAGTCGACGCCCAATTCCCCCAGTCGCTTACGGAAGCCGACAGCCCGCAACATTTCCTGCCCACTCGGATGCGAACCGAGGATGAAGAGCAGGTCTCGATGCCCGGCGGCGACCAGTTTGTCGGCCGCAAGGACGCCGATGGCATGGTTGTCGACACAGACAAAGTCCACCCCTTCCAAGTCGTCGGGAGCTTCGATCACCACAAGATTGGTGGTGTATTTCTGGAGTTTCCTCACGATGGCGTGCGAAAGGCCGACCACGATAACACCGCAGGGCTTGTAGGCAAGGAAGGAGGCGAGCTCCTTCTCGTCCTCGCCTATTTTGGCCCACATGACCTTCATTCCGCAGCTCTGAGCCTCCTGGAGCGCGCCGTCAAGGATTTTGTGCATGGTTGGCTGGGTGTCGAAGGAGAGATCCCAGCCAACGCAGAAGAGCAGGATGTCACTGGCGTCTTTTTTGAGGAATCTCCCCGCCGGATCCGCCTCGTAGTTCAATTCCCTCACGGCGGCGAGCACGCGTCCACGGGTCGCGGCCGCCACTTTCACGCCGCCGTTCAGCGTGAGCGACACCGTCGAAATCGCCACGCCAGCCTTCTCGGCGATGTCTTTGATTGTGACTTTGCCCATTGCGCGTCTCAGCTGCTAGTGTCTCTTGTGTAGTATACTGCCCCGCGGAAGGTTCCGCAACAAACGCTTCGTCATAAATATCGAAACGTTTTTATAATAATTATTATCCTCTCTGTTGACAACCGGGGCTGTCCATCGTAGAATTGAAATCAAACATTCACAAAGGAGTGGAGTCGCATATGATGAAACTGAGTTTCATTCTGATGGGCAATTGGCGGTTCTCGTACATGTCCGACAAGCAATTCATTATCGATGAAGGGTATCTGCCGCTGCTGGATCTGTTCCGCCGCTATCCGGAGGTGAGGTCGGAGATTCTGAATTCCGGCCACACCACCAGAAGCTTCCAGAAGAAGGCGCCCGCCGTCATCGAGGGGATGCGACAGGGAGTCGCGGAAGGCAGGATCGGGATTTCGACGAACGGGTTCGAGCATGCGTTTCTGCCCACTTTGTCGATTCCCGCCCAGGAGAAGTTGATCGCCAAGGGGGTCGAGGTCGACCGTTCCGTCTACGGCGTCCAGCCGCAGGGATTCTGGGCTTCGGACTGCTGCTGGGACTCGACCGTCGTCAAGCCGCTGGTTGACAATGGCGTGCGCTGGGCGTACGTGGGACCATGGCTCAAAACCTCGAATCCGGGGGGGCCGTTCTACAACGATTGGACGGACTATGATCCGTATCTGCCGGTGTGGGTGAGAGGCCCCGAGGAGTCGAGGATCGCGGCGTTTCCCTGCCCCTACGCCCAATATGACATCCTCCTTGAGAAGAACGCCGAGCAGTACAAGCAATTTTTCGCCGGCATCCGGGAGCGGGCGGATCGGATGGACGGCTTCGCCTTTATTCAGATGGACTTCGAGGTGCTCGCGGTGCTTAAGTCGTCGATGTGGAGCCGTGAGAAACAGATTCCGATGGAGAAGTTTCTCGAGGATCTGCTGGCCCTGCCGAAGTGCGCGTTCGGCTTCGCCTCGGAGTACCTCGACAGCCATCCGCCGGAGAAAAGCATATGCCTCCGGGAATGTCCGGGGGGCGCCTGGCTCGAACCGTGGGACGGCGGCTGCCGGAAGCTTGACACCACCTGCCGTCAGGCCGAGCAGTATCTGCTGGATATCGAGGATCTGCTGGCGGGCGGCAGACCAGTGTGTGCCGGAGCGGAGGTTCGGAGCCGTCTGGAGTTGCTGTGGGAGCGGTTCCTGTTGTCGATGCAGAGCGAGGCTCGTATGACGAGCTATCCTTTCATGTGGGACGAGAGGGATGGCAAGAACAAGTGTCTTGATCAATGCCTCATCTATCCGCCCGACGAGATGGTGCTGGAGGCGATCAACGACGCCATCGCCGCCCTCCGCGGGGCGCGCGAGCTCAAGCGGGAACTGCTGGCGGGTTGACGATTATACATACAGCTATTGCACAAGGAGGTTTTGATGAACCCTATTCGGCGAATCAACGCTGACGGTCGCGGCCCGGGCGTCGGCTATTTCAGCGACGCGGTGGTCGTCCCAATCGGTGGCAGCTATCTCATCCAGGTGTCCGGCATGGCGGCGGTGGATCCCGTCACCAAGTCGGTGGCCGGTTACGAGTCCCACAATGGGAGTTTCGCCGCCGACGCCCTTGAGCGGCAGCTGGCGGACCTCTTCCGACAGCTCGACCGCCTGCTGGAACGAGTCGGGGCGGAAATCGGATGTGAGGTCGGGGTGGGGTCCGTGACCAGATCGCTCGTGTTTCTCCGCGAGGACTATCCGAAGGTGTTCCAGCGCTTCAACGACGCCTATGTCGGCGAATACAAAAAAAGGGGGTTCGGCGAGTATCCTGCACGGACCACCATCCTCAAGGCGACGCTGCCCGAGCCCAACGCCCTCGTCGAGATCCAGTTCGACGCCGTCGCAAGAAAAAGTGGAATAAATTGACATGATCGGAGAGAAACATGACGATGAAAGAAACGAGGGTGGCACGTTTGGCGGCGGCGATGCGCCGTCTTGCTTTGGGGAAGGCGCTGGTGGAGGATCCCCGGCACATCTTTTACTTGACAGGCTTTTCGTTCCTGTTTCCCGACGTGAAAAACAGCGCGGCACTGGTGGTCGAGGAGAACGGGCGAAGTTCGCTCGTGGTCAGCGAAGGGCTGTCCAAGGCCGCCCAGGGACATGCGGACACAATCATTCCTGTCGCGCATTCGACTGTGGCACCTGTGTCGCAGCGCGGCTCCTTGTTCCGCAAAGCGATCGGCGACGGCTATGACGCCTTGAAGAAAAATGAGCCGCTCGTCGATCAGGAGATACGGCGGATGCGCGCGATCAAGGACGCCGACGAGATCGTCATGCTGCGGAAACTTGGATGTCTTGCGGAAGTCGGCTACCGCGCCATTGCGGAGGGGTGCGCCTCGGGAAGGACGGAGCTGGATCTTCTCCTTGACGCAAAATCGGCGTGCGTGCAAAGCAATGGCTCAGACGTTTTCGTCTCTGGGGATTTCGTGAGCGGGGAAAGAACGTTGGGGATCGGCGGCGAACCCACCACACGCCCTCTCTCGAAAGGCGAAAACGTCATTGTCGACCTGTGGCTGGTTGGCAACCATTACTGGAATGATTCCTGCCGCACTTTTTTCGTCGACAGAGACGCGCCCCCGGAAAAGAGGCGGATAATCGCCAGCCTTGAAGCCATCCACGAGTCAGCGCGGCGGCTGGCCAGGCCTGGCGTCAAAGGAGCGGAGATCTTCTCGCATGTCCAAGAGGAGCTTCAGCGGAACAAGCTCCCGTCTTGTCCCCATCACATCGGACACGGCATTGGGCTCGACTTCTGGGAACCGCCCTTCATCACGGCCGACAGTGTCGACACCATCGAAGAAGGCATGGTCTTCACAATCGAGATCGGCGTCTACGGCGAGGAATGGCAGGGCGGGTACCGCATCGAGCATGTGTACGAGGCGACCGCCGCCGGAAATGCGATCATTATCTGAACCAAGAGGAGAGTGACCATGAGGAGGTTCACGATCGGAGCGAAGCTGTCAGTTATTCCTGTGTCGGTGCTGCTGTTGTGCGCCGCGGCATCATCGGTCGCCGCCGAGGAAACGGCCCGTGTTGATGTGGGCGGGAGCGCGTCAGGTACCAATCTCGCTGTGGTCGAGTCGTCGGCCAACTGCAAAGTCAAGAATCGCAATTGGGGCGATCCGGCCACCGCCGGGCAGACGATTTACGCCCAGGCGGTTCCGAAACAGGGTGCCTGGGCGGAGGCGTACTTCATTTTCACTCCCGACAAAGATGGCGAGGTGGCGCTGCGGCTGCGGGCGGCATGGGCGGACGACGAGAAGGAGCGCGGGAAAATGTGGGTATGGTTCGACGACGTGTCGGTGGAAGGCGCCGACTGTCCTGACGGCGGCTTCGAGGCGGAAGGCTCGTGGACGATGGCCCCGGAGAACGTGGTCAAGGACTCGCCAGCCTGCCTCTCCGGCCGCTCCTGTGTGCAAGCGACGCATGACAAGCCCGTGACGCGGATCCTCACGGTGCGTGAGGGTGTCCCTGTCACGGTCAGATTCAACTTCATCTCCGGCGAAGACGCGCGGAAACTGCCGCTGCCCGGTGACACACCGCTCAATCTGTCGAAGGCGGCCAACATGGGGTTCAAGGACGAGACGGCCCGCGACGGCAAGGGCGGGTGGTCGGACCAGGGTGCGGAGAACGACTTCGCCGGCTTCGACACCGCCCGGTGTTATTTCGACGCCGTGCCGTTCATGATCGTCGATCCGGAGAAGAACGGCGGCAAGGCGGTGCTCACCTTCAAGAGCCCGAACCTCGCCGAGGGATGCGGGCTGGAGCGGGCGGTTGTGGACATCAACGCCGTCAAGGCCCAGTGGCTGTATCTGCTGCACACGACGTGCTGGGCGAACAAGGTGAGCGGCTATCCCATCGGAAAAATCCTCCTGAGGAAGACGGATGGCGGGGAAATTGCGTTGGATGTCCAGAACAAGCGCGACGTGGCTGACTGGTGGATGCCGTGGGATCATGCGAACGCCTCCGTCGTGTGCAAGAGGAAGAATGGCAAATCCGACGTCGGGGTCTATCTGTCGAAATTCAAGCTCGCCGATGCCCCCGTAAGCGTATCAAGCGTGGCGTTCCAGCCGGCCGGCGATGCGATCTGGATCGTGCTTGGAGCGACGCTGTCGACGAACGATTACCCGCTGTCGTTCCGGCAGAAGTTCGTGATGACGGCGGACGAATCGTGGCGTCCCGCCGACATGCCGTCGAAAAAGGTGCTGCCGGGTTCCTGCCTTGACTTCAGCTCGCTGGTGGCGGACGGGCCCAGCGGGAAGTTCGGCAGGGTCATTGTCAACGCCGAGGGCAGGCTGGCCTTCGAGGGCGAGCCGGACAAGCCGGTCAGGTTCTTCGGTTGCAGCGCGGAGCTCACTTCCGGACCGTGGGGCTGGGATCACGCCTCCATCGACGAGTGCGTCCGGCTCGCCAAACTCCAGGGATACAACCTGTTCAGGCCGCATTTTCTGGATCACTACCTGATGAGGAAAGCCGAAAAGGATGTGGAGTTCAACCCGACATCGCTCGACAATTTCTTCCATCTCGTCGCCCAGCTGAAGGAGAACGGCATCTACCTGTATCTCGACGCCATGACCTCCTGGAGCGGATATACCGTTGGCTCGGGGTATTCCGCCAAGGCGGAGGCGAAGCGATTCAAGGAACGGATCTATTTCGACCCCGAGGTGCGGCGGAACTGGCGGGCGGGCGTCGAGAAGGTCCTCCTTACCGTCAATCCCTACACGGGAACCCGTCTGGTCGACGATCCGGTGCTGGCAGCCGTGCTGTTCTTCAACGAGCAGGAGCTGGCCCGCGACTGCTTCATCGGCGAGTCGGCCGTACTTCTCGACACGGCGTGGCGCGGCTGGCTGCACGAGAAGTACGGCGGCGCCGCCGCTCTCGCCACCGCGTGGGGACGGGCGGATCTGGGAGCGGATCCGTTCGGATCGCTGAAATTCAACACGGACCACCTACTCAAGGAGTCGACTGAGCCGGAGGCCATCGACGCCACGCGCTTCTCGCTCCACTGCCAGACCGAACTGCTGAACTGGTTTAAGCGGCAGATGTCCGAGATCGGCTATAAAGGTGTCACCACCCAATACGACTGCCTCACCACCCTTGAGACCTGCATGGCCAGGGACGGCGCGCCGCTGATCTCCATGCACACCTATTTCGACCATCCCACGGACTTCACCGCTCCGGGGTCGACCATAAGCCAGAAAAGCTCGCTCGAGGAACGGGCGACCTATTTCCACCGCATCGCCGCCACGCGGCAGACGGGGAAACCGTTCATGATCACCGAATATGGCCATGTCTATTGGAGCCAGTACCGGTTCGAGGAAGGACTGGTCGTTGGCGGCTATTCCGCCCTGCAGGACTACGACGGCATCATGGCGCACGCGTTGCCGGTCGAGCTCGATGCCCAAAAGCCGATGTGCCCGTTCTGGGTCAACCGCGACCCGATAGCGCGCGCCAGCCAGATCATCGCCCAGCTTCTCTTCCTGCGCCGGGACGCGGCGAGTTCGCCTCATATGGCCGAAATCATCCTCGACAAAGAGAAGGTTTTCAAGGAGGGGGTTGCCCCGAGAAGGCGCCTAGGGACGGAATCGGAGCTGGCTTTCGTGACAGGCTTCGGTATCGGTTTCGCCACCCCCGGTGACGGAAATGGCTCAGCCACCGCGAAGCCCACTGCCGTCAGCCTGTATGACGGTCCGCTGGCCATCGGCGACGACGCGCCGGGAGCGGGCTGCTTCGATTTGTCGGCGGCGGTTGGCGCGCTCCGCTCCGGCGGCGTGATTCTGGCGACGAACCTCACGAACACGGCCACCGGCGTGTTCCACAGCGACACTGGCGAGCTGCTCATGGAGAGCGGACTGCGGCGGATGACGGCGCGGACCCCGCGCCTCGAGGCGGTCAGCATGGTCAGTCCCAAGAGAATCTCACTGGGAACGTTGACTGTCGAAAGATCAAGCGTCCCGGCCTGCGTGGCCTTGGCCTCGATCGACGGCGCCGCGCTTGGCGCCGCCACGCGCATGCTGCTCGTCTACGCCACCGACGCCTTGAACTCCAACTCGAGCTTCGGCTCCATGGAGCGGAAGACCTTGATGAGCCTTGGCGAACCGCCGGTTCTGATGAAGGCCGGCACGCTGGAAGTCAGCTTGAGGATTCCCCCCGTGGCAGCCATGTCCGTCTGGGCCGTCGCCATCAACGGCGAGAGGCGGGAGAAGCTGCCGGTCGAGATGCGTGACGGCGCGTTCCTTGTCCGCGTCGACACGTCGAAACTGGCCAACGGCCCGACACCGTTCTTCGAAATAGTAGTAGAATGATGAGGTGAGACATGAACGGTGAATGGAAGTTGAAACCACGCGAGTTCGGATGCCGGCAACTGGGAACAAGTGTCGACACACGCTTCACGCTCATCGAGCTGCTGGTGGTTGTGGCGGTCATCGCCATCCTCGCCGCTTTGCTGCTGCCCGCCTTGCGCAAGGCCCGCGAGGTGGCGGTCGCCACGATGTGCGCCGGACGGCAAGGCCAGATCGGGCAGGCTTTTCAAATGTACGCATCGGACAACAACGACTATTTCCCCGCCATGGAGGATTCGACCTACGTTGATGGCCGGTACGCCACCAACCCCTATTGGTGCATCGCCCTTGGCCCCTATGTCGGCTATCCCGAGTGGAGTGTGGGGGCTGCATCCTTGAAACTGCCCAAGGGCGAGACGCTCTTCTTCTGCCCGGCGGCCAACAAGGACATTCCCGGCATCGGCTGGGGGTATAGCGGAAAAATCGTCGGCTACGGGATGAACCGGATGATTCCCCCCGCCAACTCGTCGACGGACTGGAAGGTCCAGTGCAGAACCTATCCGATTCAGAAGCTCGTTGCCTCACCATCCACGAAGATTCTCCTCGCCGACTCGCGCCAGCTTTGCATAGGCAGCGCCTGGGAGTTCACCCAGCTCAACGATCCAAGCTACTATTTCGCCTTTGACCGGGTGAGGCATCACAACGGCTGCGAGATCCTCTACTGCGACGGGCACGTGGTGTGGACCTCCTGCCAAGAGGTGATGCAGCGGCAGGCGGCAGGAACGCTGTTCTGAGCGATTTCGTCATTGGTCATTTGGTCATTGGTGCAATAATCCCGATAACCGATGACCAATGACCTCACTTTCAAGGAGTTTTCAATGAACAGGGAATTCGCGGTCGCCGCGCCGGAGCGGTATGTGGTCGCCAATTTTGACACGATTTCCACGCCGCGGATCCTTTTTTTCGAACGGGCGGTGAAGGAGAACCTCGCCCGGATCCGCCAGGGGTGCGGCGGCAGCCTTGACCGCCTGCGGCTGATGGCCAAGACGGCGAAGTCGTCGCGGATTCTTGGATTGTACGCCGACAGCGGAATGGACAAGGTCAAGGTGTCGGGCGTCCCCGAGGCGCGGGCCATCGCCCGGGGAACCACCATCCAGGATCTCCTGGTCGCCTTTCCCTGCCTCGGCCCGGCAGCCGACGACTTTCTGGCGTTGCGCCGGGAGTTTCCCGGCCGCCGCTTCTCGACCGTCGTCAACTCGCCCCAGTGCGCGGAAGCATTGTCGAAGAAGGCCGACGCCCCCGTCGACGTGTTCCTCGACGTCGATCCGGGCATGCGGCGGACCGGCGTTCCATTCGGCGAGGAGGCGGTCGCCCTGGCGCGGCGGATCGCGGCGGACGGCAAGCTTCGGCTGCGGGGAGTGCATGCCTACGACGGACATATCCATCACACCAATCCGCACACTGTCGCCGCGCATGCCGAATGGCTTCTGGGTGCGCTCGACGCCCTCGTCGGTGAAATCGCTCGCCTTGCGGAGATCGAGGAGGTGGCGACCTCGTCGTCGCTCACCTTTGTTAGCAATCTAGCCGCGCACGCAAAGGCCGCCTGTCCTTGGCCGATCACCGTCACGCCAGGGACGGCCTCGCTGTGGGACAGCAACTACAACGATTTCGCCCCGGGCGCCTTTGAATATGCCGCAGCCGTGGCCACAAGAGTCGTGGATGTCGTCCGCCATCGGGACACTCATCTGATCACCACGGACTGCGGCATCAAATTCGGAGCGTCGACCGACTGCGGGCCCGTTCATGTGACTGAACTGCGTGGGTACCGCCACTTTGGTGCGTCCGAGCGCTTCGGACAGTTCGAGTGGATCGGGATAGACCGGGTGAGCGGCAAGCCGGTGAACGACTCTGCCCGGAAACGCATTGGCGAAGCCGTCCTGCTGTTCCCGCGGCATGTCTGCACCACGCTCAATCAGTACGCCTACGGTCTGATGATCCGGGACGGAAGGGCTGAAGAACGCGTCGAGATCGCCGCCAGGGACGGATAAACGAACAGGATATTCGTAAGATGTGCGACATTGTCTTCCGAAATGCCAGGGTTCACGATGGAAAACGGTTTTTACCGCCAGGAACGGAAGTGGGAATCGCAGGACAACTTCTCCGCGTTTCCCCTCCTTCGCACCCCCTTGCCGGCACGAGTGTCTGCGACGCGGCGGGGCTTATCCTCTCCCCTCCCTTCATGGACACCCATAACCACGGCGACCTCCGACTCCTCACGCGAAACGGCGTGAACCTCATTGCGCAGGGGTGCGGATCTGTTTTGATCGGACAGTGCGGCTTCAGTCCATGGGGTGCATGCGGCAACCATCCAGTATTCCTTGAGGATTCGAGCGCGCCAACTTTCAGGAACGCCACGGAATATCTCGCCGCGCTCGCGTCCGCTCGACATTCCATGGACGTCCGTTCGTTCGCCGGCCTGCATGCCCTGATGCCGCTTGACGGCGCCGATGATCGCTTGCGCGACGCCATGGACGCCGGCTGCATAGGACTTTCCGTCGGACTCGATTACACGGGGCAGAACCACACCACGACTAAGGACATCGTTCGGCTTGCCAAGGTTCTGCGGGAATACGATAACTCGAGCTGGGCGGGAATCGCATGGCATATGCGCGACGGCGGACAGGGGTTTCACGCATCGGTGCGCGAAGTCATCGATGTTCATCAGCAGACTGGCGTTCCGTGCCATATCGATCACTTCAAAAAAAATGGTGTGATGGATCCCGACGCAATTCCCGAGGCATTGTCATTGCTTGAGCGCTATCCTGCGATCACGGTGGAAATGTACCCGTATGATGTCAGCTGGACCACGCTGGAGTATCTGCAGTCGCGAGGCGCCGCCACCATATCCCCAGATGAGCCGCTTACAGACACGCTGTCTCGCGGATGCCGGCGCTGCTGCCCTGTCGACGGCTGGAACGATGTCGTGCCGGTGAGCGGCGTTCCCTTCGATTGGCGCGGGCGATCCGTGGCAGGCATCGCAAAAGCACTCGCACGCCCTCCCGAGGAGGTCTGCGCGGAGATCCTGCGGCGTGACCCGACAGCGACGGCGTGCTACCGCCACTCCTGCCTCCCATCCGACTTCGAGGCGGTTCTACGGTGGAAGCGGGGATTCGCGGGAGGCGACGGCCATGTGTACGCACAAGGAGAAAGCGGCCACCATCCGCGCTCCTTCGGGGCGATCGCGAGGACCTTCCGCCTCCTTGTCGACCACGGATGGCTGACGGCGGAGGCGGCGATAACAAAACTCACGTCCGAGCCGCGGCAGGCGTTCACACTAGGCGGCGGACGCATTCTCGACAACCAGCAAGCGGATCTCTGCCTATGGGATCCCTCCACCTTCCGGGACCAAGCCACCCTTGAGACCCCCAACGCTCTGGCGACGGGCATTGTGGCGATGATATACAAGGGGAAAATTATCCCTTTCCACCGCACGTCTTCCACCCTCACGCCACATGATCGACTTACCCTCCTCCCGACAACCGATGGAATTCCCTAACGCTGCATGCCTGTCTCGGCGGTTTTGTCTTTTCGAATCTTGGCCTGATAGAAATCCCGAGGAGGATGTCCGAAACGGCGGCTGAACAGTCGGCTGAAATAGTGGGTGTTGAAGAACCCACACTGCTCCGCCGTCTCTTTCACCGAGGTGTTTGAATTGAGCAGCAGGGCTTTCGCATGCGCCAATCTGATTTGGATAAGATCCTCGACCGGACTGACATTGAAGAACTTATGGTATAAGACGGAAAACCTGCTGGGGCTGAGCTTGGCCAGCTCCGCCATCTGTCTGAGGGTCCAGCGCCTGGTGAAATCCTTTTGAATGCGCATCCGCACCCCCCGCAGCGACACATAGCGCCCCCGGTCGGAGGAAGTGAGCTGGATCGAGTTGCCCATATCCCTCTGCCGGGCGACAAGGAGAAGCAGTTCTCTGACCTTCAACTCAAGCATGTCCTGCCAATTGGACTCCTTCATCGCGGACTCCTGCCTGATCTCGTCCAGCAGACGGGCGACGAAGCGGGTCTCAGGCGCAAAGAACGTCTCGTTGAGGGGAAGTTTGAGGCTTTCAAGCGTGGATGCCACTGCGGGGCCGTCGAAATGCAGCCAGTCGTCGCTCAATCCCACACCCCTCCCCCTGTACCACTGAGGAAACAAGGGGTCGTATATGATCATGTCCCCCGCCTCGGCCTCCTTGTTGCCGTAGCGAGTCCGGACTTCGACAGGCACATAGAAGCGCAGCAATAGATAGCACCCAAGCCCGCCGGGGCGGTTGATGGTGTAGCCATTGGGATGGGACGATTTAGGCCCGCCCGCCTCCACTGTAAACCCTCGCATGCCTGCTCCTCCTCAGTCAACATCCGCTCCAACTGTACAGTATGATAGATGCGATATATGAACGCCAGCTTCGCTTTTAATATATTGTCAACACACTCAATAAACAGTAAGATAGGTCACATGTTCGGAATTCCTGTGCATGGCCACGCCAGCCATTCCATGTTAAGATTTCCCTCAAAAGCGAAGGAGCCGCACAATGAGAATGAAAATTGGAATCGCCGGATTTGGAACCCTGACAAAGAACCGCATCGCCCCGCCACTTGCAGAACTGGACATCTTCGAGGTGGCGGCGGTCTATGACCCGAGTGAGAACGCAAGGAGGGTGGCGGCGGACAGATTCCCGGCCGCGGCGAGTTGCGCCAGCATGGACGAATTCCTCTGCCAGGATTTGGATGGCGTCTACATCTCGACTCCGAACAACTCGCACGCATCCATCGCCATCGCCTGCCTGGAGCACGGATGGGGCGTCTTGGTAGAGAAACCGATGGCAAGCTCCGTCGAAGACGCGGAGGCGATGCGGCATGCGGCCCACAAATCGGGACGCCCCGCGATGCTCGCCTACATGAGCAAACTGAACGTCTACAACACCAAGGCCATTGAAATTGTCAGAGGTGGCGGAATAGGCCGGATCCTCTCCATGAGCAGCTCCTTCTGCTTCAAAATGGACGACAGCGCCTGGCAGGCCCCCAAAGCGTCTGTCAAAAACGCCGGGACTCCCTCCAAGGACGCCTGGAGGCTCGACCGGGAAATATCTGGACACGGAGTGCTTTCAGACATCGGAGTCTATCCCGTCACGACAGCCGCCGACATCTTCGGCGAGGAGCCATGCGCGTGTTCGGCGTCCGGGTATCCGGCGGGAGACCCGTCAAAAGCGTTGGAGGCGATGCTGTGCACAGTCCGTTTCGGGAGTGGACGCGCCATCGATTTCGAGGTCTCCTTCCACAAGGACGCCTGCATGTATAGCGTGATCGGAAGTGACGGAGCCATCCACGTGGAAGGCACCTGGCTTCAAAGCGGAGGCGGCGCGCTGGTTCGTGTCGGCAAAGACGGAAGGCAGGTCATCGACAAACTCCCCGAAGCGAACCCTTACAGGGCGGAGCTTGAGGCGTTCCATTCGGCGCTCCAGGGAAATGCCGTGCCGAACGAGATGTCGTTCGATCGGGGATGCTCCGACATGCGAATGCTCGACGCGCTGACGCGCAGCGCCGACGCGAAAGGCCAAGAAATCCCCGTCATGCCTACAAACCATTGAAAATCAGGAGGAACGGACAATGCTCTCACTGCGGATCACGTTGAACACCACCGAATATGGCCGCATGGCATGGCCTGAACGGGTCGCCCATCTGAAGAGATTCGGCTTTACAGCCTTCGAAGTGGGAACCATGCCGGAAAAGCCTTTACAGGATGTCCGCAAGCTTAAAAAGCTTCTCAAGAATGCCGGAATCGCCGTCGCCGCCACGCACGACTGGTATCACTTCTTCAGCCCGGACGACAAGTCCTGCATGGAGGAGTACGAAAGACGTTTCATAGCCAACATCGAGCGGACAATCGAGCTGGACTGCGACAGACTTGTATGGTACACCGGTGAGAACACCTCCTATCCGGGAGAAAAAGGGGTGGGGCCTCTCCTGGACCGCTTGGAGCCCGTCTTGGCGAAAGCCGAAACACTGGGCGTCCAGCTTATGCTTGAGACCGAGTTCTCAGACCACGGAACCGATGTCGCCGGGACAGTTGCGGTCCTTGAGACGCTCATGCGCAAGGCCAACCACAAGTTCTTGAAGGTCAACTTCGACGCCGGCAACATCTACACTGCCGGGGAGGAGGCGTTCCCGTATGCCTACCGCCGTCTCAAGGAATGGATCGCCCACGTGCATGTAAAGGATGTCGGACTCTACGACCCCAGCGTCCATGCGGAGCCCTGCCACAAGCAGAAGGCCCACACGTCCTGGGGACGCGAAGTGACCGCCATCCCTTGCCCTCCAGGGGAAGGAGCCATAAATTGGGACAGCCTGATGCGGTCGTTCCTGCGCGACGGCTACAAGGGACATTTCTCTTTAGAACCGCACATGGATGTCTCACAATTGGACGGCGCAATCTCAAAAGGTTGCGAATTCCTCACACGACATCTTTCATAATCGGTAGAACAAAAGGATTGCGACATGGTCTCAGGACTTTGCTTGAAAAGGGATTTGCCTGTGGACGACGGCTGGGATGTCATTGTGGCCGGAGGTGGCCCCTCCGGCTGCGCGGCGGCCATAGCGGCGGCGCGGGCGGGAACCCGGGCGCTTCTACTTGAAGGCGGAACCTCCCTCGGCGGAATGGGAACATCAGGGCTTGTCCCAACGTGGACTCCCTTGTCCGACCGCGCGGGCAACTTGGTGTATAGAGGTCTTGCGAAGAAAATCGTAGGAACATTGAAAACCCCCATGAAGCATGTGAAAGCCGAGGACTGGGACTGGGTTCCGATCGATCCCGAACGGCTGAAGTCCGTCTACGACAACTTCGTGTCGGGGGCCGGGGCCGAGGTGAGATTTCAGACCTCGATAGTAGCCGCCGAAACCGACGGAGCTGGATCAATTTCCGCCATCGTCTGCGCAAGCAAGTCCGGACTGCAAGCCTTCCGCGCCAAAGTCTATGTGGACTGCACCGGGGACGGCGACCTTTGCGCCTTCGCCGGAGCCGCCTTCGAAAAAGGGGACGAGGGCAGCGGGGAACTGATGCCGTCAACTCATTGCTTCATAATCTGCAATATCGACGAGGAGGCGCTCGCCAAAGGCCCAAACCTCTTTGGAGGCACCCCAAACAGCCCGGTCTACAAGATATTGTCATCCGGACGCTATCCTTCGATTCTCGACAGCCACCTCTGCATCGGCAAGCTTGGCCCCGGGGTAATCGGCTTTAATGCGGGACACATATGGGATGTGGACGGAAGCGATCCAAAATCCGTCTCGCAAGCCCTCATGCGGGGCCGCCGGATCGCCCGGGAATTCCTGGAGGGCCTCGCCGAATTCCGTCCGGAGGCGTTCAAGGACGCATTCCTCGTGACAACCGGAGCCGTCCTTGGAATCCGTGAAGGCAGACGCATCGCCGGAGACTACGTGCTGAACGTCGAGGACTACCGCGGACGCCGCTCCTTCAAGGACGAGATCGGACGAAACAACTACTTCCTCGACGTGCACACCAGAAAAAGCGAGCAGGGAATGGCCCAAAAGGGAGTCGCCCATCTTGATGCGCGGTTCGAATACTACAAGCCCGGGGAAAGCCATGGCATCCCCTACCGCTGCCTGACACCAAAAAGCCTGAAGAACGCACTTGTCGCAGGACGCGCCATCTCCTGCGACAAAGCCGTCCAGGGAAGCATAAGAGTCATGCCCCCATGCCTTGTGACAGGGGAGGCGGCAGGAACCGCCGCCGCCATGGCCACCAAAGGGAGCGCCCCCGACGTCCATGCGGTGGATGTCGAGGAATTGCGCGCCAATCTGCGCAAGGAAGGGGCTTTCTTCCTGTAGAGGCGTGTCAAAACAGCCGCCTGAAAGCGGCATCGAGCCGCCGCAAAAGATTCTCGCCACTTTTGCCAGTGGCTCGTCTCGCAAAGAAGGCATAAAATTGTGATTCCACTCACAATTTCCTCATCTCCCCCTCTTGACACGGCGTGGGCTCCAGTTATAATGTACACGTGTACATCAACCCCAGCAGGGAGTCTGGATTCATGAAACTCAGCACGAAGCCCGATCTTGACCACGCCAAGGACGCCTGGAACCACTATTGGAACCGCGAGGCGTGGAAGCGCCCGTTGCTCGTCCCGTACGTCCAGCGGAAGAACGCCCGTCCCGCACCCGCTTTCCAGCGGTATTTCGCGCACGTCAACGAAGACTACGCCGCCATACGGAATTATATCGACTGGATGCTGGACTCCCATCTCTACCTTGCCGAGCACATTCCGAGCTACGCACCCGACCTTGGCCCCGACCAGTTCGCCGCCTGGATCGGCAACGGCGAACTGCTCTTCTCCGAGGCGTCGAAGGACACCAATTGGGTGGAGGCGTCCGTCACCGACTGGGAGAAAGCCTTTCCCCTTGTCATCAAGGACGACAACCCCGCCTGGCAGAAAAGCATGCGTCTCAGCAAGATGATCGCCGATCATTGCAAGGGCCGCTGCATCGTCGGCACCTGCGATCTGCATTCGAACGCCGACGCCCTCAGCGCCCTCCGCGGTGGGCAAAACCTCTGCATGGACTACTACGACTGCCCCGAACTCGTCGAGGAGGCGATGCGCCAGGTCCGCGCCCTTTTCAAGCCCGTCTATGAAGGACTCTACAAGGCGGGCGGCATGTCGAAGGAGACCGGCACCACCGGATGGATCCCGTTCTGGTGCGAGGGTAACTACACCGTCATCCAATGCGATTTCATCTGCATGGTGAGCCCCGAGATCGGACGCAAGTTCATCATCCCCGCGCTCGACGAGGAGTCCTCCTACCTCGACCATTGTGTCTACCACCTCGACGGCCCCGGCGCCCTGCCCCACCTAGACGACATCCTGTCCCTCAAGGGCATCGACGTCATCCAGTGGGTCTCCGGAGCGGGACAACCCGAGATGCACACGTGGCTCGACGTGCTGAAGAAATGCCAGGCCGCCGGCAAGGGACTTCAGATCTACGGCGTCGACTTCGAGCGCATCAAGGCCCTCACCAAGGAGCTTAAGCCCGAGGGTCTCGTCTACTGCTTCGGAGCGGAATCGGCGGAGAAGGTTGACGAGGTCGCCGTCTGGCTTGAGAAGCACGCCGGCGTCTCACGGTGGATCTGATGCTCAGTCAGTAGTCATTGGTCATTAGCACGATGAGAACCAACCGCGACACAGTAGCCCAACTTGCCGGGGTGAGCTCCGCGACGGTCTCGCGGGCCTATAACCACCCTGAGCGGGTCGACGAGCTGACGCTCCGCAAAGTCCGAGAAGCGGCGGACAAAATCGGGTATGTGCCGGACAAGAACGCCAGCGCCCTCCGACGCAGCGGGTCGGGCACCATCATGTTCTGCCAGAAGCGGATCGCCGACCTACAGGCGAACCGCTACTATAAATGGTTCTATGCCGATATCCTGCTGAACATCACCACCCGGCTCGAGGAGACCCCCTACCGTCTGCGGATCCAGCAGTACGACAGAGTCGACGAACTGAAGGCCGTCATTGAGAGCAAACAGGCAGACGCCATCATCGCCTTCGGCGTCCCTGATCCGCACACGGCCAAGGCGAGTGGGGCGCTCGGGGTCCCGTATGTGTGCGGGCACCAACTCTATACCGCCCCAAAAAACGTACACGTGGCGAGTGTCGACGAGCACCGCGGCGGAGCGATCGCCGGCGAGGCGTTGCTGCGCGCGGGATGCCGGTTCCCCGCGCACATCACTGGAGAGCTGAGGCGCCTCAACGTCTGCGACTTGCGCTGGGAGGGATTTAAAAGCAGCTTCCCCAACGACGAACCACTCTTGATCAACGAAGGGCTGGGCATCCAAGCCGGACGCGCGGCCGCCGCAAAACTCATCCCTTTCATACGCAAAGGGGAAATCGACTGTGTCTTTGTGGTCAACGACCTGACCGCACTTGGCGTCGTGCAGGTTCTGCTGGACAAGGGGATCCGCATCCCCGACGACATCTCCATTATCTCATACGACAATCTGCCGTTCATCGACGCGCTGCCGGTGCGTCTGACGACCGTCGACATCGACATGGGCGGACTCTACCGGCAAGCGACGGGGCTTCTCCTCGACTCGATGCGGACCGGCGCCGCCATCAACCTCCTCCACAGTCCCTTCCTCGTCCCCGGCGACTCGATTCACGCCGTAAGGCTCCCGTAATGTTCCACTTACCAGTGAGTAAGGGAAAGCGGACCGACACACCCGTCCCTAAACTGGGAATGCCCGCAAGATAGCCGGAAAATCTCACCGCACTCTTGATCTCCAAAATCTTTCTTCTACCTTACCTCATATGTTCTGAAAGCACGTTCTGTCACAGCCAACAATTTCATGCCGTGGAGGACTCTGATGCCACACCCGAATACCCCTGTCGCCACATGGCGCACGCATTTCATCATCCTGGCGCTGACCGTAGGAGCCACCGCATGCCCTCTGGCCGGCGAGCTCGCCCTGGACGGAACCACCCCAAAAGCAAAAGAGCCGGGCCAGTTCGAAGCCATCTTCGGCGCGGTGGAAGGCGTCCTATCCATCTTGGGCGTGGGGCTCGATATCGCCGACGCCATAACCGACCCGACCCAGGACAAGCTCGACTACATCATCGGGGCTCTGGTCGACGTCAACGGCAAGCTGGACGCCATCAACGGCAATCTCGTTCTCCTGTCGGAGCAGATCAGAACCATGAGCGACACCATGCGGTTCAAATTCGACGAGGTCCTCACTCAGACTCGACAGAGCCAGTTGACCAACGCCCAGGCGCAGTTCGAGGAGGCCTACAGCCAGATCCAGGGGAAATACAAGGAGCTGCAGGGGTGCGACGCCGCAACGCTTGAGCGGATGCGCCACAATGGCGAACTCAAGTCCGCCGTGCAAACCATCTGCGCCAAATGGAGCATCGCCTCCCCCTCTCTGGAAGAGCACCTCCGCCTCTACACCACGGTCATGACCGGCACCGATGGCGTCACCTCAGCTCTCGACGCCCTGACCAACAAGCTGCTCACCCAGATGACGCTGGAGACGGAGACGTCCCGCATCACCGTCTCCACCGCCGTGGCGTGCCTCACCTCCTATTTCGTCGAACGCCTGACGGTGCAGGGCAAAGGCTCCTTCTGCGTGAAGGAGATCATCTTCGCCCAAGACAAATCGACGCAGGACAAACAGGCCGAGTGGGCCACGTATCAGTCGGGGACGCTTCACGAGAACATGAAACGGCAAGTCGCCCTGTACCGCCACTGCGTGACCAGGCTTGTCAGCGTCAACATGGACTTGACCACCCAATCCGACAGAAACGACATCCCGCTGTGCAAGGAGTTGAAGAACTCGGCGGGAACCGTGATCTTCTCCCAGACGATCGCCGAGGACGCCTTCCGCCTGGCCGACCTCCTCGCCTGCGCCGTCCTGCCCGACACCTATCCATCCGGCTTGTACGCCCGGATCGTCGGCGAGCCGACGCGCTTTCCGTCGACGGACTTCACCGTCTCAGCGGACGGCCTCGGCGACATGGCCAAGAGCGGCGCCGACCAGATGTGCCCCACCACCTCCTATCTCGCCTGGACGGTCGATTCGGGGACGTCCTTCAGCTTCACGATGCACAACAAACTCCAGGAAAGCGTCTATCACATCGCCGCTTCCGCCGGGGGCGAATGGGACTGCAAAGCTCGTGACGCCGGAGCGACGGCGGCCGAGGGGCGCGCCACGCTGGCCTGGTACGACACCTCCACGGGCTCGCTGGCGACCGACCACACCAAAACCGAGAGCAAGCTGCTCTTCGGCAGCGCGCTCATGACGCTCGCGCGGAAGCAGCCGCAGGTCAAATGGAGCAAACCGGAGGCCTGGAGAACCGCGGAGGGCGGAGACGCCGCCTCAGACAGTGTGAAATACAGCAGCTCGCTCGTGGACGAGATGTACACCAACTATAAGACGAGTTATTTCTACGTGCGGGGCGACACCAGCACCTACTTCAACAAATGCAGGCCAACCTACGCCAGCAAAACCTCCACGCAGAACATGCGTTACACAGGCAACGACTGCCAGTTGACCCTCAAGCAGATGGTCGGCTTTTACCCCTCCTACGGCTCGGCGGGCACCTTTGACCCCTTCAGCGGCAGCACGGCCGAGGGATATCTTGGATGGCTGGACATGACCACGGCGTCGCCGAGCAGACGCGGCCCCGTCGACCTGTACGCCACCTCGGGAGGGATTTTCCCCGTCACAAGAACGACCTGCGTGCGCAACGACGCCAATCTGGCCGTCTACAGCGACATCATCGTCCATATCGACTACGGGTCGTTCTTTTCCCCGATCAGCTACCTGCGGGTCATATTCGGCGCGTACAAGCCGGAGCCTGTCGATCACAGCGGCGCATGGGCATTCCCGCTTGAGCTCTCGGTGGCCGGACTTCCGTCAAACGCCTTCAGCGGCAGAGCCTCGCAGGCCTTTGGCGCCTACTCGGCGGACACCTCCACCGGCAAAGGCCACAAGGGCGCCGAGACGCTCAAAACCTTTTTCACCGTTGCCTTTGACCCGTTGAAGATGACGGCCACGCTGTCAGAGGAGGCGAATGATCTCCCCTCCACCTGGAAGCTGGTGGGCTCGGGAGACTTCGCCCCCGGCGAATATGGCAGTAGAATGCTCTTCTTCGACAGCGAGTCCAGAGCATTCTCCTTCCTTTCGTTCCTGCCGCACGCGTCCACAAACCGGTCCGACGACGACACCACCACCGCTCAGATCAACAACATCGCGGGCCTCACCCTTGCCGAAGGCGTGGAGTTCATGGCGACAGGCGACTTCAATGGCGACGGCAAGACCGACCTTCTCGTGGGCGACAGCTCCACCGGCGAGTACTACGTCGACATCCTCCGGTACGGCGCGCTCGCCGAATCGGCCACGCTCGCCTTCGATCCCGCGCTGGGCGCGCCCATCTTCCACATCGCCGACTTCAACGCCGACGGAAATGACGACATTCTGGCCTACTTCGAGGCCGGCGGCGCCTGCCAGCTCGTCCTGATGAACGGCTCCAACATCGTCGAAAACACGAAGATCCTGGATAGCGTCAGCGGTGATTGGATGCTTTTGGCGGCCGCCGATTTCGACGCCGACGGCAAGGCGGAGTTGCTGTGGCGCGCCGGCAGCAAGGACGAACTCGCCATGCTGTTCTGCGACGGTGTCACGATTGAAGGCTTCAAGCCTGTCAAAATCGACGGAAGCCCGAACCGCAAAGGTTGGTCGCTCGCTCAGGTTGGAGACTTCAACGCTGACGGAAAGCATGATCTCCTCTGGCGCAAGGCGGGCCGCAAGGGGATTGACCTTTTCGTGAGCTACATGGACGGCGTCCGCTCGCTCGACAAGAAACTGGGCAGATCCGGCATCGTCAAACTGCGCCTACCGCAAAGTTCCATCTTTTTTTGAGCGCCGGCAATCAGCCACACTTCCGACTCGGCAGGCTACATCAGGCGGCTCCGCCGCAACTGAAATCCAAAAATCGAAGCACGAATTCCGAAACAGCGATGACGCTGTTGAACTATTAAGTTTCATTCATTCGAAATTCGGATGTACTTCGGATTTCGAGTTTCTGATTTCGGATTTACCCGACCTTGAATTAACGTGGACGTAGAGTTCAACGCCCCGCGACGCCATCCCCCATCCGTCTGCCGAACAAGGCGTTGCACAGCCTCCCCCAGACGCTTTCCTCGTCCGAGAAAATGCTTTTCAGGCTTTGCCGCCGCACGCACAGGGCGCACAGCAGGGCAACGAGGCAGAGCATCGAATAATACCTGAACAGCGCCTGGTAGCCGACCGCTTCCGCCATGTCTTCGACAGACTGCCGTATGACATGATCGGCCATCCAGGCGGCAGTAACCGGCGACTGCCCGCTGGCAGCGAACGCCTGCTCAAGCTTCGCCTCCGCCTGCAGGTAGGAACTGCTGGAGGAGTTGATATCCTGTCCGATATAGGAGACCGCCTTGTCGGTGGCGAAGTCGGTGAGATTGGCGGCGAAGAGGATTCCGACGTAGACACCGAGAAGAGACACGCTGGTCTTAATCGCGGCGAGCTTCGTGACTTGGTCGATGTCGAGTCCCTCGTACAACAACTTGGTCAGCGAGGGAAGCGTCATGCCGGAGCCCACGCAAAAAACAAGAATCTCCGCCATGATGATCTGTTTGCTCACAAACAGATCGACTTTCGCAAGCGACCATGTGGCGCCGGCCATGAGCGCGAGTCCCGTCCAGCTCATGCCGAGATGATACTTCTTCTCCGTGAACAAACCACTGAGGATACCCGCCGCAATCATGCAGAGGGCCCCCGGGAGGATGATCAATCCGATGTCGACGCTCTGGTAGCCTCTGAGGTTGAAATAGCCCGAGAAGTTCGAGAAGATCCCTCTGAAGACCGCCGCGTAGAAGAAATTCACGACCAGCACCAGCCAGAGCGACCGGGAGACGGTGAAGAGGCGCACATGGAGGACCGGCACGGCATGGGTGGCCTCGCGGACGATGAACGCCGCGAAAGACACCCCGCACAAGACCGTGGCGACGCAGATCTGCGGCGAGGCGAACCATGAGAGCCTGCGGCCACGGTAGAGGATGAACAGCAGCGCCGCCACCCAGGCCATCATGAGGATCGTGCCAAACCAGTCGAAAGGCTCGGGCCTCAAACGGCGGGTGTCTTTGATGAGCGTGTGCCCGCAAAACAGGGCGATCAGCAGACAGATGATCCCGCTCACGCAATAGCCCGCGCGCCATGACGGCTGGTACTCCATGAACGAGCCGAGCGAGAAGCCAAGGGCGATGCCGCCGAAACTGAACGCGGCGAAGCAGCCGATGGCAAGCCCCCTGTGCCGCGGGAACGCCCGCCACAACTGGGGGATCGAGGTGGCCATGGCGAATCCCTTGAACCCCCACAGCACCCGCGAAAACGCCATCTCCGGCACGCTCATGGACAGCGCGCCGCCAAGATAGCCCATCCCGGAAAGAATCATCCCGATCCTGAAGATGCTGTCCGAGCCGATCCACGTCCTGAGCTTCACCGCCAGGAGGGTGGTGAACAGCAGCGTGAAAAAATAGGGCCCCGTGACAAGCTGGTAGGAATATTTGTCAGCGTTGATCCCCTCGACGATGAGATCCTTGGGGAGATATTCGCCGGCGGTCGCGAAGCGGGTCGCCAACAACCCCGAGAAGGTGGTGAGCACGACGCCGAACGCCACCCACCCGCTGGGAGCGGCGGGAACGCTGGCTGCTGATGGCTGTCCTCCCATCGTCCCCCGGTCTCCCTCCCGCTCATGGCTCATTCGGCCGCCGTCTCGGCGCCGCTCGCCCTCTTGTGGGATATGGTGACATAGGCAGAAAGGCCTGGCCGCAGCTTGCCGTTCCGCGGATCGTCCTTGTCGACGCGCATGCGCACCTCGACGCGCTCGATGACCCGTGTGAACTCACCGCTGGTGATGTTGCGCGGGATGAGGGAGAACTGCGACTCCGCCGCCCGCCCGATCAGGTACACGGTGCCTTTGAACGGCTTGCTGAAGGCGTCAACCTCGATGGCGGCCTCGTTGCCGACGGCGACGCCGCGGAGTTTTGTCTCCTCGAGGTTCGCCGAGATGTACACGTCGTCCCAGCGGTACATGTTGAAGATGGCGGTGCCCACGGTGGCGAAGTCACCCTTGAACTGGAACCGCGTGGCGACATAGCCGGTGAAGGGTGCTTTGATCTCTGTGTAGGACAAGTACGACAATTCCTTGTCCAACTCGCTTTTCGCCGCGGCGACAGCCTGGGCCTTTTGGTCGACGTTCGCCTTGGCCTCGTCGATCTTGAGCAGATCTGACTTCTTCAGCTCCTCGCTTCTTCTGGCGACTTCCACGTTGGTTTCGGCGGTTTTCGATTTCTGCTCTTGCACCTTGATCTCTTTCTCACCGCTTTTGGCGAGAGCGACCCTGCTGAGCGACGCCGCGAGACCGGCAGCCTTTTCCTGGGCGTCGATCTTCTTCCTGTCCCAGTCCTCAAGGGAGACCGCGCCGCTGGGGCCGAGTTTGTTGCGGTGTTCAAGCAATTCCTTGGCAAGCACAAGAGCGGCATCCGCGCACTCCTTGTCGTTCTTGGCGAGGTCGATGCTGCTGGCGACCTTGTCCCGCAGGTACTCAACATTGAGATCATCTTGCAGCTTCAGGTCGGCGGCGGCGGCGGTCTGCGCCTCGGCGAGACGCACGCTCTTGGGAACGGCATCGGCGGTGAAGCGCAACGCCTCCTGGGCAACCTTGAGCTCCGCCTCGGCCAAAGCCAACTGCGCCTTGTCGATCTCAACCTGCCGCTGGTACAGCGTCGGGTCTATGCGGCACAGAAGCTGCCCCTCCTTGACGAAGTCCCCGTCCACGACCAGCATCTCGACGATCTGCCCACTCACCTGCGGAGCCAGGCTGATCATGTCGGCCTTGACGAACGCATCGTCCGTCACCGAGTTGCACATCCTGGTGACACACCATTTACCCAAAAACGGCAGAGACGCGCACAGTGCGGCCAGGAAGATCAACCACGGCAATGAAATACGGAACTTGCTCATGGTTGTACAATACGGCCACCCGCTCCCGCACGCAACCACACGCATCCACTGCGCACCGCACGGAAGCGGAATTCTCTTATGTGACACACGGGCGACCGACAGGAGATACGCCATCACGCACCAGTTCAAACGCCGCGTGCCAAACCCCGACTGTCAGGAAGGGGTAACGGCGCAACGATGCCGCATTGAATCTCCTCAGCAGCCACTCAGACTTTCGCCGCATACGAGCGGGGTGGAATGCCAAAGTGGCGCGAGAACTCGCGCGAGAACTCGTGGAGCCTCGGATAGCAGAGGTATTCGGCGATCTGGGTGACGTTCATCCCGGAGTATGCGAGCAGCCCCCGGGCCTCCTCCATCCGCGTGGCCGCGATCCGCTGCTGGGGGCTCAGCCCCGTCGCCGCCCGGCAGCACCGGACAAGCGAGGCGCGGCTCACATGGGCGATTGCCGCCATCTCGTCGAGCGGCATCCTGAAACGCCTTTGCCGACGGAGCTCTCCCTCCACCCGCCACCACGGATTATCATGCGGCACAGCACCGGTTCGCCCCCCCTCCCCCGCGACGGCATTGATCTCCACCAAGACCGAGAGCAGCGCGGACATGACGCCGCAGGTCCGTGCGGTCGACGCGGGGCGGAGCGAGAAGCTGTGCAACCGGTCGAAGGCCCGTCTGACCGCCGCGGTCGAGGCGACCACTCGGCGCTCTATCGGCGGCGGATGCAGCGAGGGGGCGAGAAAACCGATGGAATGAAAGACCACGTCAACCTCGTTGCCAAGCCATTCGACCTCCTCCGCCTCGTAATAATAGATGACGTCGCCCTTGGCGACCTCATGAAGGCGGCCGTTGATCCGCAGACGGTACTCCCCCTCGACGAGTAGATGAATGAGGTGGCCGGGAAGCGAGCGGCACTTGCTGTAGCCGCGTCCCGCCGGACGCTCGAAGCGCCACACGCCCGTCACCCTCTCCACCGGGCAGACAAGCGGCGTCTCACGCGCCACGGCATTTCTTCTCACCCCATCACATCCCTTCATACCGACCTCCCGCTGACGGATCAGACCCGCACCCCAAATGCGGATCAATTACGAGCGAAGAAAATTATGTCGCCAGAATTTTTTTCATATCTATTTCCGTCATCGCACGTGCCCATCACCTCTCCCAACGCGTGACACCGACACCCGTAAGGAAATAGATGATTCGATTCGCGAAATTATTGATCCAAAAAGCTAACGACTTACAGGAGATAACAGCATATACTATAATCTAAATGGTAAATAATCACAACCCAAGGTGCGGATATGACGAGACGTGAACGGTTGATGGCGACGCTGCGGGGAGAGACGGTCGACCGGCCGGCGGTGTGCTTTTACGAGCTGAACGGGATTGACCAGAAGCCGGACGATCCCGACCCGTTCAACATCTTCAGTCATCCCTCGTGGCTGCCGCTGCTTGAGCTCACCCGCGTGAAAACCGATTGCATCCTCAGGCGCCATCCGTCGTTCAACGGAGCCAGCCCGGATCCCATGGGCGCATTGACCACGTGGGACACGCAGATCGTCGACGGCTCCCGCCACACGACCCGGACCATCAGAATCGGCAGCCGCACGCTCACCGAGCGGACGCGCCGCGATCCCGACGTCGACACGGTCTGGACGACCGAGCACCTTTTGAAGGACGTCGACGACCTCAAGGCTTTCCTCAGCGTCCCGCGGCAAACCGAGGTCGGCCAACCAGACACGGCTTCGTTCCTCGAGGCCGAGCGGGCCGTCGGCGACGCGGGCATCGTCATGGTCGACACCGCCGACCCGGTGTGCCAGGCGGCAAGTCTGTTCGACATGGGGACGTACACTGAGGTAGCCTTCACCGAGCCCGAACTCTTCCACAAACTGCTGCAACGCTTCGCCGACGTCATCTGGCGGCGGACCGAGCGCATCGCGGCGGCGCTTCCGGGGCGCCTGTGGCGCATCTGCGGTCCCGAGTACGCCTCGCCGCCCTATCTGCCGCCACCTCTTTTCAAGGAATACGTGACGGCCTACGACACGCCGATGGTGGCGGCCATCCAGCAGTTCGGCGGTTTCGCCAGGATCCATTCACACGGGCGACTCCACGACATCCTCGACCACATCGTGGCGACCGGCTGCGCGGGACTCGACCCCATCGAACCACCGCACCAGGGAGACGTCGAGCTCTCCTATGTCAGGGAGAAATACGGCACGCAACTTGTCCTGTTCGGCAACATCGAGATCACCGACATCGAGAATCTGCCGACTGAACAATTCGAGCAAAAGGTCAGGCGCGCCATCCGCGAGGGAACGTCAGGCGAGGGCCGCGGCTTCGTCCTCATGCCCTCGGCCTGCCCCTACGGCCGCGTCCTGCCCGAACTCACGCTCACGAACTACCGGAAGATGGTCGAGGTGGCCGAACAAGCCGCATGAGCAGTCATCCGCTCACTCCGCCTTGTAGCTCAGGCGGGCCTTTTGGAACGGGACGGCGTTGAGCCCTCCAGCGTAGGATCCGATGGCCAGAATGACGTCGACGCCGGTCTCGCCCCCCTTGATGGCGGAGCAGTCTCCGCTGGTCATAGAGAAGGACCACTGCAGATAGTCGCTCCGCAAGTCGAACTTCACCGAATATTTCGGTTTGGCGTCGCTGGCGCTCTTGAAGGTATACATCGGCTTGCCGGATTTGTCCTGGGTGAAGGTTCCGAAGGCTATGGCGAGCGAGTCAAGCGCGAGCGACACGGCGGCCGGATCAAACGCCAGGACGTTGATGTCGCCTTTGCCGCTGGTGATCTTGAAACTGTCGGCCTGTTCCTTCGAGTTGTCCCGCTTCCCGCTCATCTTCGCCTTCGCCCCCAGCGTGAACGTGGTCATCGGCTCGCCCGGCGCCGCCACCGGCGTCGGAGCGGAGTTCTTGTCGCCGGCGAACGACCACGACGTCCGTTCCTTCATCGCGAGCGAACAGCCGTACACGACCTTCTGATAGATGAGTTCGACCAGCACCCCGTCGCTGTTGTCGATCGTGCGCCAGATGTCGTCCTTGCTCGTCGAGAAGCTCCACTGCTTCTTCTTGAAGTCGATGGTCATCTTGTAGAGCGGGGCGGTCGAAGTCGAGGTGAAGGAATATTTCGGCGTGCTCTCCGAGCCGCTTGTCTTCCAGACGCCGACGGCGTACTGGGAGCCGTCGATCCAGATCGTGATCAGATCCTTGTCGGGGTTGAAGGATTCGAACAAAAGCTGGGCGCCGCCGAGCGACACGCGGTCGGCGTTGGTTTTCGAGCTGTCGGTCGAGATGTCCAGTTTGGTGATGGTGAAGGGCGTCATCAGGGCGAACACGACATGAACGGAGTGATTCCCGTCAATAGTGGGGAATGCCATAGAGTTCATCATACCGTAGGGGGTACCGTCAACCACGACGTCTGAGACGGCGTAGCCGACGTCGGGGATAAACGTGAGCGTGAGACTAGAGCCTTTGGCGGCCTCGACATGTCCGTATGGATCAACCGTGCCGCCAGGCGACGCCGTGGCGGTGATCACATAGGGACCGTCCGCCGCAGAGAACGCCGCCTCGATGGCATGGTTGGCTTCGACGTTCGTGAAGGTGTAGGAGGAGACCGGTCCGGTCGACACGCCGTCGACGATGACGTCGGCGATGGTGTAGCCCGGGTCGGGCGTGATGGTGAAGGTCGCGCTCGAGCCCGCCCCCGCCGAGACGCTCCCCGCCGGCGAGACCGCGCCGCCCGCGCCCGCCGAGGCGAGGATCGTGAACGGACCGTCGAGAGCGACGAACTCCGCGGCGAGCGCGTGATCGCCGGCCACGTCCGAAAATGTGTAGGAGGCAACCGCTCCTTTCGCCACGCCATCAACATAGACATTGGCAATCTTGTAACCGTCCGATGCGGTGATCACGAACTCCTGCGAACCGCTCTTCGCCACCTCTACGGCGCCGGAGGGGCTCACCGTCCCACCCGTTCCGGCGGTGGCGGTGATCGTGTAGGGTCCGGAAGCCGAGGCGAACTCGGCGGCGATCGCATGGTTGGCGGTCACATTCGAGAAGGTGTAGGACGGCACGGCGCCGATCGAAAGCCCATCGACCTTGACGTCGGCGACTGCGTAGCCTGAGGCGGCCGTCACGGTGAAAGCCTGGCTCTTGCCGTTCTCGACCAGCACGACGCCGGAGGGGCTGATCGCGCCGCCCACGCCGGCCGAGGCGGTGATCTCCTTGTAGGCGGACTGGGCGGTGAACGACACGGCGACACTATGATTGGCCGTCACCTTCGCAAAACTGTAGTTCGTCACCGCGCCCACCGACGCCCCGTCGACCAGCACGTCCTTCACCTGATACCCCGCGGAGGGCGTCATCGTGAACGTCTGACTGCCGCCCGAGCTGACCTGGACGCTTCCCGACGGACTGATCGAGCCGCCGGCCCCCGCGGACGCCGCGATGGTGTACGGGCCGCCCACGGGGTTGAACGAGGCGGCGATGGTGTGATCGGCGGAGATGGCGCGGAATGTGTAGGTGGACACCGCCCCCTGCGAGACACCGTCGACCACCACGTCGGCGATCTGATAGCCGGAACTGGGCGTGAAGAAAAACTCATAGGTGCACCCCGCCGAGGTCGCCACGTCGCCCGACGGCGTGATCGTGCCGCCTGCTCCGGCGCTGGCATGGATCGTGTAGGTGGCGGAACCGCCTGCGAAAGTGGCGGCGATCGCATGGCTCGCCTGGACATCCTTGAACGTGTAAGTGGACGCCGCGCCGACGGAGGCGCCATCCACCAGCACGGCGAGGATGCTCCATCCCTCGCTCGGCGTGATCGCGAAGGTCTGGCTGCCACCTTTCGCCACCTTGACGGACCCCGATGGCGAAATGGTTCCACCAGTGCCCGCCGCGGCGAGGATCGTGAAGCTTTCGCCGGCGCCGGCGAAGCTGGCGTACAACTCATGGCTGGAGGTCACCGCGGAGAAGGTGTAGGTCGACACCGGGCCGACCGACACGCCGTCGACGTTCACATCCGCCACCTGGTAGCCACTGTTCGGCGTGATGGCGATGGTCTGGCTCGCCCCCTTCTCCACACTGAGCGTCCCCGAAGGGCTGACCGCTCCGTTGAGCCCCGCCATGGACAAGATCGTGTACGGGCCGCTTGTCGACGTGAAGGCGGCGGCGATCGCGTGGTTCGCCGAGATGCTTGAGAAGGTGTAGGTCGAGACTGCGCCCACCGACGCCCCGTCCACCCATACGTCGGCGATGGCGTAGCCCGAGTCGGCCTTGATGGCGAACGTCTTGCTCGAGCCCGTCGCCACCTCGAGCGTGCCCGACGGCGTCAGCGCGCCGTTGACGCCCGGTGTCGCCACGATCACGAACATGCCCGAGGACAGCTTGAACGAGGCGTAGATCACATGCGTGGCGGACACGCTGGGGAACTCGTAGCTCGCGACGGCCCCGACCGACACGCCGTCGACCAACACGTCGGCGATCGAATAGCCGTTCTCGGCCTTGATCGCGAACGACTGCGTGGCTCCAGCCGCGACCTCGACCGTCCCCGAGGGGCTGATGCTGCCATTCAGCCCCGCCGAGGCGGCGATCGAATAGTAGCCAGCCTTCAGTTTGAAGGAGACGGCGATGCTGTGGTTGGAGGAGACGTTCGTGAACTCGTAGGAGGCGACCGCGCCGACGGACTTTCCGTCCACCAGCACGTCGGCGATCTCATAGTTCGCGTCCGCCGCGATTGCGAAGGCCTGCGAGGCGCCGGCCGTCACGCCCACCGTTCCGGACGGACTGATCGTCCCGTTCGACCCCGCGGCCGCCGCGATCGTGTAGGATCCCTCGACGATCTTGAACGCCGCCACGATCAGATGATCCGCCTGGACGTTCGTGAAGGTGTAGCTTGCAACTGCTCCGACCGACGCGCCATCGACGTACACGTCCTGAATCTGGTAGTTGGCGTTCGGCGTGATGGCAAACGTCTGACTGCGCCCGGAGATCACCGCCACCGCGCCCGACGGCTCGATCGCGCCATTGATCCCCGCCGTGGCGACGATCTTGTACATGGCCGCCGCCGGCTCCTGCCCCAAAGCCGCGCCCCCCATCAACAGCAAGCCGACACACACCATCCTGCTCAACAACAGTCCCACAGTCTTCATGTCCCCCTCCCCTTATCCTTTCCCGCACTACTCTTCATATGTATGACCATTGAATCATCGACGCCAAGCCAGTCACTGATGGGATTTATGTCCATATTCGACAGCCCTTCCAGGTGAAAACAGATGACATGTAGTCAATCGACTTATTCTCAAATAGATCGCAGAGGTCGTTCGCCCGGGCCTTGCTGAACCAGGGAAACTGCTCACATGAGAGAAAACTCCCCCGTCAACCCAAAGCATGATCTCCGTTCTGAACGCTGCCATTGAGACGCGAGTTTTAGCGAGTCGCCTCCGATGGCTTGTTGGATGACGCTTTCTTCGTTTGGTTCCTTGGATGGTCCGCGAAGAACTTCCACATGACTTCATTGGCGGAAATGTCTTCTGTGGCCGGCCCAAGCATCTTTTCCAGTCTTGGCCGCCCCGGCCATGTGTGTCCACCTCCAACAATCTTGTAGAGCACGACGCTGTCTCGTTCGCTTGGACTGCTGTATGTGGACTTTATCACCGTTGTCCCATCATCCTTATTGTCGGGGAGCTGTTCTTCCTTTGGGGTGGTATTTGCTCCATTGACACGAATCCACGCATCGAGTGTCGCTTTGACAGAAGTGTGAACGTTCTGGGCGTAGCTCTTCTCTCCATGTCCCCCATCGAAAGGTACATGCTGATCGGCGGTGCCATGGAAATGGAGAATCGGCAAAGGTGTTGTGACCTTCGCCGCATCTATGTCCAGTGTTCCGGATACGGCTGCCACAGCAGCGAGTCGATCCGGTATCTCAGCCGCCAGGCGATAGGCCATCATGGCGCCGTTTGACATGCCGGTCACATAGACTCTGCCAGGGGCAACGTTGTACTTATCGACCAAGTGAATGATTAATGCCTTTATGAAGGCAACATCGTCAACCTGCTTGCTCTTGGCGTACCCTTCGCAGGCCCCGGAATTCCATGTGCGAATCAAGTCTGTCCGTCCGCTCCCGTCTGGATAAGCAACGACAAATCCGTAGCGATCCGCTGTTTCGCCAAGACCGCTGAATCGCGCCATGGATTTGCCATTTGAGCCGCCACCATGGAGCGCAATGACCAGTGCCTGCTTGTCGCCTGCCTTCTGGTCTTTCGGCAGATGCAGCACGAATGTCCGTACCGTGCCATCTACAATGATCTGCTCGGTGTCGGCACTGCGTCCACGTTCCCATGCAGAGCAATATGACGCGCAAAGAAATCCGACGAGAACCGCAAGGCAAAGTAATGTATGTGTTTTCATACTTCTCCTCTTCCAACGTTGCCTTGAGGCGCGCTGTCAAGCGTCGCCTCCATGGATTGGTTGGCTTTCCTCAATCCAGTGTGCGCACTCAGACACGATTAGCGGGTCTGCGTCGAACGGCAGCAGCGATCCTATGGTCGTTCGTGGACGACGACGCGCCAGTTTGAGCACGCGTCCGACTTCCTTCATCTGGTCACCTGCGGCGGTTAACCGTCAGCTGAAACGATTTGTCGGGATTTATTTTTCATCCAATCCAAATCGCTATCGGGATCGAAATCGATTTCCGCATTGCCATAGGCGGCGGACTCCTCTCCGACGATGACTTCAGAATTTCTCTTTTTTTGTCGGCATCCCTCAAGTCCTCTATCGCAACACGTATTCACATTGCGCACACGGCAACACCACTAAGAATCTTAGGGAACCAGCAGCTTGAATCCGGTGGCGGGGTCGGGCAGGCGGGCGGCGCGGCAACCAGTCAACTCGGTGACGACCACCTCGATGACGTGCCAGGTTTTGACGCCGCGGCGGACGCACCCCGTCGTCGTGGAGGAGTGCCGTCCGCACGCCATGTGCATGTGGAGGATCGGCGCGCCGGTGTCATCCGGAAAGATCGTGCCGACGCCGGCGACCTCGTGGGGGGCGTCAAGCGTCAGATCCATCGGCACGACGGGCGAGGCGCGTCCTTCCAAGGGACCGGTGACGAGACGGCTCCCCGCGTCGACGCCGCCGACGGCGACCACCGAGGCCGCCGCGATCCCCTTCTCCTTCGCGAATCGTTCGATCTGCTCATGGACGACGTCGCCGTCCTCGAGGCGGATCACGAACACCCGCCCTTGCTTTGCTTCAGAGTATTTCATAACAACTCCGTCAAAAAAATGTAGCCAGCATCGCCGGAACTTTTGGTAAGGCGGGTTTGCCGCTTCGCTGCCATCACTGCGGATGGCCGAATTCGCAAGCTCATTTCCTACCCGCCTCTGTGTTACGATTTAGGCGGTTAACAAAACCGCCTTACTCGGAGCTGCAAATAACAATTTCCATCTATACGATCAAGTTAAGCGGCGACACCGCAATTCTGTGAACCGTGAACCGTGAACCGACTATTCACAATTCACCATGTACCATTCACTTTGAAATTCCCTCGATCAGCGCGAGAATCCTCTCGTGCTCCTCGCTCCACGGCGCCGGCCACAACGCGGCGCAACCGTTGCGGACGGCGTCCGGGCTTTCGCCCCACAACCGCCGCGCGGCGATCCGGGCTCCCACGGCCACCGTCTCAGGGCGCACGCCTTGGCTCAGGACGACGCGCATCGTCCCGACAAGTCGATCATCCCAGCCCATCTTCCGCTCGAGGTCGCGGCAGACGCGGTCGATGGCGTCCTTGAGAAACGTGTTCGTCATGCGCCGGAGAAGGTCGGCGGCGTACTCGCCATAACCTTCCGCCGTGAAAAGACGGTCAACTCCCGCCCATTTCGCGCACAAGGCCTTTCCCGACTCCTCAACGAAGGCCGTCCTCGCCGCGGCCATGATCGCCTCGTCGTCCCTCGCCTCCGCCATGAAACGCATCCCCTTCTCGGAGGCGAGAAGCCCCATCAGCAAGTGGATGGCGTTGTGGCCGTAGAGTTTCGCCTCCTCGAACGGTAGAAGATCTTCTTTGACATGCAGTCCCCGCACCCGCCGCTCCTCGACGCCGGGGCAGGAACTGATGAGTATCCTGTTGAACTCCTCGACCAAATGCCCGCGGTCCGCGCCAGGGACAAGAGACGCCAAGCCGCGCGAGACACACTCGGCCGCCGGCACCACCCCGCTCATCTTGCCGACGACCGTGTTGAGGTAGTGCGTCCGCGGGAAATCGCCCCCCACGGCGTCCCGCAGAAGTTCAGCGGCGGGGGTGTGGTTCTCCGCCGCATACACAAGGCGCGGCGCGTCAGGATTTGAACGAAATCCGTCGCGGAGCCAGCCGGCTATGTGCGCGAAGAACTTGACGCTCGGCAACGCGGTGGCTACCTCGGTGGCCTCCGAGGCGGCCTCCACAAGCTTCCGCAAGTCGCCAGGCTCAAGCGGGTTGTAGATCTCCACACCCTCGAACACCTCCGTGGTGACGGCGTCCTCGTGCGCAATGTTGATGGCGAGTCGTCCTCCGGACGCGCGAACCTTCTCCACCAGCACCGCATCAACCTCGGCGATGACAAGCCGCTCGATTCCGCCCAACGCCGCCCCGGAAAGGAAAATACCCGTCTGGATAGGGCCAAGCCCGATCCCTAAAAATAAACTCATGCGCAACCACCTTTACATTAAGCGGCCGAAGTGGCCGCGGCTAAAAGTTCCACATCTCAAGCTCCAAGTTCCAAACAATTTCAAAAATGAAAACACAAATGATCAAAACTGAGTTGCTTAGCGAGTTTCCCCCTTTTCCCATTTGACATTGTTTGGAGCTTGGGGTTTGGAGGTTGGGGCTTTGATCGTCACTTCTTCGTGGCGGTGAACTGGATGAGGGTTACGAAAAGGAGCACGCAGCCGGTCTGCACCATGCAGACAATGGTCGTGCGCTCGTCTCCCCACATGAGCGGCAGGGCGCTCAACCCGATAATCAATGCCAGAAGATGGACGGCCAGCACGGCGTGCTTCCGCGACATCCCCATATTGGCGAAACGGTGGGAGATGTGGTTGTTGTCGCCGATGTAGATCGGCTTACCCTGTTTTGTCCGGATGACGACGACCGCCAGCAGGTCGAATATCGGCATGGCGAGGATGAACACGGGAACAAGCACCGCAAGATGCGAAAAGGTCTCTCCCTGCTGGTAATAGGTGGTGAGCGCGCCCATCACGGCGAGGCTGTAGCCGAGGAACTGGCTTCCAGAGTCCCCCATGAAGATCGTGGCGGGCGAGTGGTTGTAGAACCAGAAGCCAATGGCCGCCCCCGCGCCGGCCGCGCCGAGGCAGGCGACGAAGTAGTGGCCGAAGCATGCGGCGGCGATCGTGAAGAACGAGAAGGCGATGGCGGCGACCCCGACGGCAAGCCCATCCATGTTGTCAAAGAAATTCACCGCGTTCATGATGAACATGATCCAGAAAACGGTGAGACTCCAGTTGATGAACGCGTTGCTGATGAAAAAAGAGATTTTCACGTCGCCCCAGCTCGCGACGAGGGCGGCGATCACGAACTGCCACAGGAGCTTCGCCTTCGCCGACATGTTGCGTTTGTCGTCGTACAGGCCGAGAATCACGGCAAGAGCGGCGCCGACGACGAGGACGATGAGAGGGGTGCTGACCTGGAGCAAGCCGCCGAGAAAGGACTTGAGCGAGGTCGGGACGAACTTGTTCGTGGAAAGGAGAAAGGGCACGAGTGCGCCAAGAGCGATCGTCAGCGCCCATGCGGTGAAAATGGCGAGTCCACCAAGCAGGGGCGTCGCCTCGCCATGCCGCTTGTGGTCCTGGATGGCGGGACGGTCGAAAAAGTCCAGCGTGACGGCAAGCTGTCTGAACATTGGCGTGAGCATGAGAGACAGCAACGCGGCCACCACGAAAACGACAATATAAATGTTCCACCACACCATGTGTCACACATCTCGTTAGTTTGAAATAGGCGGCCCCGCGGCCGCGACTGCGACCACTCGCTCACACTCGTGGCTCTGTTCGAACGCCGTGAACCGAGCCCCGACCGTCAGGGAGGGGTTTATCGCATTAAATTTCCTTCACATACACGTAACCGGCTTCGCCGGAGCTTTACACCCCATGCTGTCGCATGGGGCTCGGTTCAAATGCCGTCTTTCCAGCCAAGCCCCGCCCGTGAGGGTGGGGGCCGCGCGAATCGGCACCATACGGCATACTATATCACTTCCCATCTGTTTCGCCCCGCGAGGGTTCAGAGGAGGTTAATTTGGCGATGAGCCCCATGAGTTCGGAGACGTTGACAGGTTTGGCGAGGTAGGCGTCCATGCCGGCGGCGAGGCATTTCTCGCTCTCGCCCGCCAGGGCGTTCGCGGTGAGGGCGATGATCGGAATGCGCCCCCCCCCTGAAGCCTTCTCCTCCGCGCGGATGATCGCCGCCGCCTCATAGCCGCTGACCTCCGGCATCTGGATGTCCATGAGGATCAGGTCGAATCCCGACGGAGCACCCTGCCAGGTGGCGATCGCCACGGCACCGTTCTGAGCCACCGTGACGTTGTGCCCCTTCTTGGTCAGAAGGGATTTGACAAGCTTCTGGTTGACCAGATTGTCCTCGGCAAGCAGGATGCGGAGCGGGGCGAGAGATACCGCGGGCGCAGGAGTTTCCCTGGCCTTAAGAATGGCCTCCTCGGCACGCGTCGTCTCCTCCAAGGGAACGGTGAACCTGAAGACGCTCCCCTCTCCCGGAACGCTTTCCAGCCAGATGCGTCCCCCCATCAGCGAGACCAGTTTGTCGCAGATGGCGAGGCCAAGCCCCGTCCCCCCATACTTGCGCGTCGTCGAGGTGTCCGCCTGCTCGAACGCCGAGAAGAGCTTCGTCGACTTCTCCGGGGGAATACCTATACCAGTGTCGGCGACGGAGAAAAGGAACGTCTGGGCTTTTCCCTCCGGCTTCGCCGCATCTAAGGCGACCGATACCCTAACTGCCCCCTTCTCGGTGAACTTGAGCGCGTTCGACACCAGATTGGCCACGACCTGCTGGAGACGGAAATAGTCACCTTTAAGGTTGTCGTGCACATCCGCCGCGACCGCGCTTACCAGCCGGAGGCTTTTCTGCTCGGCGATCGTCTTGTAGGGCGAGAGGCAGAGGTCGAGCCATTTGCGCAACTGGAACGGCTGCGACTCGAGGGCAAGCTTGCCCGCTTCGATTTTCGAGAAGTCGAGGATGTCGTTGATAAGGCGCAGCAGCGAGTCCGCCGAATACCTGACGTCGTTAAGCATGTCCGACTGCTCGTGCGTAAGGGGGGGGGTTTGCAGCAGGAGGCCGGTCATGCCGATAATGCCGTTCATGGGCGTGCGGATCTCGTGGCTCATGTTGGCGAGAAAGTCGCCTTTCGCCCTGTTCGCCTTCTCGGCCTCGGAGGCCATGTGCTCGGCGTGCGCGAGCGTGTCCTTGAGCATGGCTTCGACCAGCTTGCGTTCCTCGATTTCCCGAGTGAGCTTCTCGTTGGCACCGACAAGTTCGATGGTTTTCGCCTTAACCAACTCCTCGAGATGGTTCTTCATCTGGAGAAGCTCGTCATTGGTCTTCTGCAACTCGTCAAGCAGCTCGAAGTTCTTGAGCTTGTTCTCGTCGCTCTCGCGCTGGGTCAGGAACAGATCATTCTCAAGCTGGTGATGGCGGATCTCCATCTCCTCCAGACGCTCGCGCAACGCCGCCTCATCCAATGTCTTCGCCATCTCGCTCATGCGTCCACCTGCCTCACAAATCGCCGCTTTCACGCATTCGACTCAGTTCGGCAACCACGTCTTTGACGATGAATTCGACCGACTTGGGGTTCAGCTTCAGCAGTTCAAGGGCCTTTGCGCCGCCCGGCTCGTCGCTGGCGAGGAACGGATCGAACCCTATTTCGTTTTTGAGGCAGAACTGTTCGGCGAGGAACACCGTCAACTGCGGCCTGGCCGGCGGCTCGTCGAGAGGAAATGGATTGTGATGGAAGGCGATAGGAGCGACCGCGTCCTTCGGAAAGTTCCAGCTCTCCAGCAGCTTGCGCGCGATATCGCAATGCGTGTAGCCCAGGGTGGAACGCTCTGCGTCGTGCGGCGACGCCCCTCCCGCCACCGCGTCGAGGATGGTGGCAAACCCCTCGGGGATGAACTGCTCCTCCACAATAATGCCGAGATCATGCAACAGAGCCGACGAGTATATCTCGTTGCCTTCCATTCGGAACTCACGGCGGTAGATGTTCTTGGCGACAAGCGCGACCGCCACGCTATGCTCCCAGAGCCGCTTGCGGGAATAGCCGCCGATCTCCTCGGTCTTGTTGAAGAATTCGCCGACTTTCAAACTGTAGGCCATCTCCCTGACCGTGTTGAAGCCGATGAAGATGATCGCCTCCTGGATGGACGCGACAGGCCGTTTGACGCCGTAGTAGGCCGAATTCGCCCTGCGGAGGATCTTCGCGCTCAGCGGTGGGTCGACCTCGATCTCTTTCTTCAGATCCATCGCACCGGAAGTCGGACTCTTGATGATCTCCAGGAGCTTGTGCACGACCGAGTTGATCGAGGCGATCTCGGAGCGGCTGACTTTCAGCGTCAAGTCGGTCAAGCTCGGTATCTGAGTTTTGAGCGGTTTCGTTGCCATAAAAAACCAGCAAGGCGGGTTGGCGAACTTTTCCAGTGTTGCTATAGTTATTTCCGCATCTGGCCTACGAATGCGATTTCATAATCTTGGGATCATTTCCCCATACGCTTCACATCGCCTCTGAGACGGAAACAATTAAACTTAAAGCGCGGCCGAACCAATGCCAATAGAGGAATCGGAAATTGTCTCGAACGTCCGCCTCAAGAGCGACTACTGGCGGATCATCCTGAAATCGCCCTCGGCGGCCTCCTACGTCCTGCCGGGACAGTTCGTCCACGTCAGGATCGCGGAGCTGCCCCACCGCGTCCTGCGTCGTCCCTTCAGCATCTGCGACGCCGGGGACGGCCTGCTCACCATCGTCTACAAAGTCGTCGGCGAAGGCACGCAGATGCTGGCGCGGCTGTCGTCCGGAACCGTGGGCGTCATGGGCCCCCTCGGCGTGCCGTTCACCCTCCCCGCCGTCACCGAACGTCCGGTGATCGTGGCGGGCGGCTACGGCGCCGCCGCCACCCTGCTGCTCGCGAAGCAGTCTCCGACCAAGGGCGTCTTCCTCCTCGGCGCGCGAAGCGAATCGGATCTCATTCTTCTGGACGAGTTCAAGAAAACCGGCTTCGACGTCCGCATGGCGACGCAGGATGGCTCGGTAGGGCTTAAGGGGATGGTCGTCGATCTGCTTGAACCGCTCGCCAAGGAGGCCGCCGCAGGATCGCAGATGAGATTCTACGGTTGCGGCCCGGCAGGCATGACGTTCGCCGTCGCCCGGATGCTCCTCGCGCATGACCTCGACGGCGAACTCAGCGTCGATCACGCCATGTGCTGCGGCGTCGGCGCCTGTTTCGCCTGCGTGGTAAAAGTGAAGGACCGCTCGAAGGAGAAGGGCTGGCGATATGCGAGAGCCTGCTCCGAAGGTCCCGTCTTCCCCGTGAGAGAAATCTACATGCAATGAACATCACCACTGATCTCTATCGGCCCTCGCTGACGTTGCTCACCGACCTCTACCAACTCACGATGGCCTACGGGTATTGGAAAACCGGGATGGCGGATGACGAGGCCGTGTTCCATCTCTCCTTCCGCAACAATCCATTCAAAGGCGGCTACACGGTGGCGTGCGGACTGTCGCACGTGATCGACTTCGTGAAAACCCTGCGTTTTGACGACACGGACGTCGCCTACCTCGGCACCCTCAAGGGCAATGACGACAAGCCACTTTTTGAAATTGACTTCCTGGAATATCTGAAGGGACTGGACTTCAAGCTTGATATCGATGCCATACCGGAAGGCACGGTGGTCTTCCCGCAGGAGCCGCTGCTGCGCGTGAAAGGCTCATTGCTGGCGTGCCAGCTTGTTGAGACGCCGTTTCTCAACATGATCAACTTCCAGACGCTCATCGCGACCAAAGCGGCCCGTTTATGCCAGATCGCGAAGGGCGAACCGGTGATTGAATTCGGCTTGCGCCGAGCTCAGGGGATAGACGGCGCGCTCGTCGCCTCCCGGGCGGCCTACATCGGCGGCTGCGCGGCCACGTCGAATGTCCTGGCCGGAAAATCATTCGGGATCCCCGTCAAAGGAACCCATGCGCATAGCTGGGTGATGAGTTTCGACGACGAGTTGTCGGCGTTCGATGCCTACGCGAAGGCCATGCCCAACAACTGCGTGTTCCTCGTGGACACCTACGACACGTTGGAAGGGGTGAAAAACGCCATCGAGGTCGGGTATCGTCTCAGAAAGAGCGGGCATGAGCTGGTTGGCATCCGGCTCGACTCCGGCGACCTCGCCTATCTCAGCATCGAGGCCAGGCACATGCTGGACGAGGCCGGCTTCCCGAAGGCGGCCATCGTGGCCAGCAACGACCTGGACGAGGAGATCATCGCCAGCCTGAAGCAGCAGGGCGCGAAGATCTCCGTGTGGGGCGTCGGGACGAAACTTGTCACCGCCTACGACCAACCCGCACTCGGCGGGGTCTACAAGCTTTCCGCCATCCGCAAAGCGGGCGGGGCCTGGAAGTACAAGGTGAAACTGTCGGAGCAGGCGGTCAAGACGTCGACCCCAGGCATCCTGCAGGTCAGGAGGTTCAGAGACGCGAACGGCTACGTCGCCGACATGATCTATGACATCGATCTGGGCGCGCCAGACAAAACGACGATCATCGACCCGCTGGAACCCATTCGTCGCAAAGATCTGGACTCATCGAAGTTCACGCATGAGGATCTGCTGGTTCCCCTCTTCCGAAATGGAGCGGCCGTATACACGCAGCCTTCGCTGGAGGAGATAAGGCTTCGGGCGATGACGCAGCTGCAGGGATTCCATCAGGGCGTCCGCCGACTCGTCAATCCGCACGGGTATCCAGCCGGACTTGAGCAGCATCTCCACGACATGAAAATGAAGCTGATTCTGGCCGCGCGCGGCAAAGGATGAAGGCGGCCAACATTCAATGCACAACAAGATGAAAAGAGCATTACTTCTCATAGACCTGCAAAACGACTTCATGCCTGGCGGCGCGCTTGCCGTGCCCGCGGGCGATGCCGTGGTGGCGGTCGCGAATCAGGTGATGCCGCTCTTTGAGCTGGTGGTTGCCACCAAAGATTGGCATCCCGCCAACCATGGCTCGTTCGCGAGCCAACACAGCGGGAGCACGATAGGCGATGTCATCGATCTCAACGGCATGCGGCAAATCCTGTGGCCTGACCACTGCGTCCAGAACACCACGGGAGCGGAACTGGTCGCCAGCCTCAACGCCAGACGCATCGACAAAGTGTTCCCTAAGGGCATGGACCGCGGCGTGGACAGCTACAGCGGCTTCTTCGACAACGGACACAGGAATTCCACCGGACTGGCGGATTTCCTCAAACAGCAAAATGTCGACGAGATCACCATCATGGGGCTCGCGACGGACTATTGCGTGAAGTTCACCGCCCTCGACGCCCGCGCCCTTGGCTTCACGACACGACTGCTCATGGAAGGCGTGAGAGGCGTCGAAATCCACACGGGCGACTGCGAGAAGGCGATCGCTGAAATGAGAGACGCAGGAGTCGAGATAGCCACGCATGCGGATTGCGGTGTATCTTATTGAATCTTTATCAACCTTGAGGCACTATGATGGCTGACTTGACCACGAATCTTGGGAAGCTTGTTCTGAAAAATCCGGTGATGACCGCGTCGGGGACCTTCGGCTACGGCAAGGAATACGCCGACTTCGTCCCGCTCGAAAAACTCGGCGCCGTCGTCGTGAAAGGCGTCTCCTGCAATGAGGTCGACGGCAATCCCACCCCCCGCCATTTCGAACTGCATAGCGGACTGTTGAACGCCATCGGCCTGCAGAACCCCGGCGTCGACAAATTCCTCCACCATCCCGACTACCTGCCCTACCTGCGGACGACGAACTCCGTAGTGATCGTCAACATCTGGGGGACGAGCGTCGACGCCTACCGCGAGGTGGCGGCGAGAATCGACGCGGAGAAGGATGGCCTCGCGGCCCTTGAGATCAACATCTCCTGCCCGAACATCAAAGAGGGCGGCATCGCCTTCGGGACCGACCTCAAACTGGCGGCCGCCGTCGTGTCCGAGGTGCGGAAGGCGACCACACTGCCGCTTGTCACTAAGCTCAGCCCGAACGTCTCGCGGATCGGCGACTTCGCCAAGGCGGTCGTCGACGCCGGCACCGACATGATCTCACTAATCAACACGATCCCCGGCATGGCGATCGACATCGAGACACGCCGTCCGCGGCTCGCCAACGTCACCGGCGGCGTCAGCGGCCCCGCCATCAAACCCGTCGCCGTCAAACTCGTCCACGACTGCGCCAAGGCTGTCTCCGTCCCCATCATCGGCATGGGCGGCATCACCTGCGGAGCCGACGCCGTCGAGTTCCTCCTCGCCGGGGCCCGGGCGATCGCGGTCGGCACGGCCATCTTCACCGATCCCTCCGCTCCCCTGCGGATCATCGGCGAGATCAACGACTACCTCGACCGCCATGGCTACAAGTCCGTCGGCGGCATCGTCGGCGCGCTCGACCTCACGCAATAGGCTCCGGACGTTTCTCGCCCCTTCCCCAGACCCAGGCGAGAGCCGCGGCGATGAGCAGGATCGGCGCAAGCCCCCACGCCATCAGATGGACGAGCAGGTAGACACCGCCGCGCATGCTGGTCTGCGCCACCGTCATCCCAGGCGCGGCCGTCCCCGACAGGAAGGTCGTGAAAGACGCCCATCCCCCCAACCTGAGGCATGCGTACAGGAGGACGAGCAGAACGGCGACAATCAGCATCTGGATGGCAGCCTTCCTCATTTGACACCTCCCGCCCCCGCCTTGACCTTGCTCCACAGCGCCCCTTGCGTCAATGCGTACAGCGCGACGGCGTCACCGACCTGGTTGCTGGCGCTGTACCTGAGCCGCCCATCACGCTCCTCGGGGAACCCACCGAAGTTCAACGACGTCAACAACGAGGCGAGATAGGCGTCGTCACCGAATGCGGCTGCGCCCATGATAGCCATGCCGCTGCCTCCCGCGCTGATGTTCAGGTACGGGATCACCGCACCGGCGTCGATGTCCTCGTCGCCCACCCACGTCTCTGGCCATTCCCGCGACCAGCCGAATCCCAGCAACCGCCGTCCGAGCGCCGCGCGCGCCGTCCGGTATTGCTCCTCGGCGAAGGCGGGATCAATGAGTTGCAGCATGTGGGCCACCATCCAGATGGTCGATCCCTCCGGACCGTCGATGGCCTTGCCCTCAAGGGAGAAACTGGAGACGAGCAGGCCGCTGGGGCGATCCACCAACTTCTCCCGGGCCATGGCGAGCCATTCCCGGAAGAACTCGCCGTGGTCCTCCCCCTCCAGCACGTCGGACATTCTGATGGCCGCCAGCGCCACGCAGTTGCAGAACATCCAGCATTCGTCGGGATAGCTTTCGCCGCACAAGACAGGACCGCCCCGCATTTGCTCGAGCATCATCCTCACCCGCTCCCGCAGAAGCGGACGGAACGGCTCATGCTCCTCCACAAGCCGCCGCGCCGCCAGCATGAGGGCGATCTCGCCATCCACGAAAATGCTGCGCGTGGTCGGCCCGAGGAACTCTCCCCGACGACCATAGTCCATCATGAAGTACAGATGCCCCTTCTCCGATTCAAGCCGCAGGGTCTCGTCGATAATCACGTCCATCACACGGAGGCATCGATCCCGGACAGCGGCGTCGACCAACCCCATATTGGCGAGGGAGAGGACCAGATAAGTGCGCCCCATGAAGTCCCATGCCGCATTGGGGCCGCGCATCTGCCGCACCTCGCTCTGGCGTGACTCGTGATCAGTCCATAGATGCAGATGCCGCGCCGCCAGTTTGCTGGCCAGAGGGCCCGCACCGCCTTTCGAGGCGTATTCACCAGGGGCGGGCTTGAAGAAGAGGTGGAGACACGGCAGCCAGATGACGGCTCCGGCGAGCAGACAGGCCCCCAGCTTGAGGCGCAACCGCCCCGCGTCGAGCAATTTCGCACGCCATGAGCGTGCCGGTGAAATGGCCGCGCCGTCCTGCCGAGCAGCATCATGCGGATCGGAGTTTTCGCCTTCAACACATTCCATGGGTTCCCTCCATACGAGTCAATCGACTTCAACTCATCCACTACGCCATTTGCTTCTCCATGAGCAGTCTGCCGTCCCGGCCTCCCACGGCGGCGAAGCCGAACACCTCGTAGAGTTTGACGGCGGGGCTGCGGGCATCGATAAGCAGAACTAACTTCATGGCGTCGCCCCGCTCCCGCCACATTTTCATGAAATGATCGAGCATGATGGTCGAGAAACCGCGGCGCTGCCGGGGCGGCGCGACCTGGATTGAGTCAAGCGAGAGCACTCCCGGCTCCCTCGTCGGCGAGTAGTAGTAATGGCCGATGATCCCTTCGTCGTCCTCGCACACCCACAGCCGCCCGCCCTCAAGGCAGCCGCGGAGGTGCGGCTCGCCCACCTCCCGCAGCCAGCGCGCCTCCGCGCCAGGATCATCAATCCGGGGCCGCAGGTTCGCCCTCTCGGTGGCCAGCACCGCGACAAGGTCCTCCTCAACCGCCTGCCGCATCCGCGGCGAGGCGACACCAGGTTTCATTTCGTTTCCCATGGGCTCTTCCGAATATAGGGGGAGATGCTTCACGGCCAAGACTTTTCAACGCTCCCTGCGGCCTTGCGTAGTGCGGGAACCGCGTTGGCTGTTCCTGGGGGTCTGCCCCTTGACCCTCTTGAACAAACGGCAGAAATAGCTCTCGTCATCGTATCCGAGCGACAGCGCGACGTCGCGGACAAGCATCGAATTGTCCTGCAGCATCCGCGCAGCGACCTCCATCTTCATCCTGATGATGTGCGAACCGATTGACGATCCTGACACGGAGGTGAACATGCGATTCAGATGGCGCGGACCAATTCCACAGCGCAGCGCGATATCATCAAGAGTGATCCGTTCGTTGATGTGCTCCTCGACATACCCGGTCACAAGATCGAATATAACTGTCGCGCGCGATGATCGCAGATTAGGATTTACGCCTACTCCCCGGCCCAGTATCTTTCCGAAGTGGACCTGGAAGAAGGATATGAGGAATTCTCCCACAAGGGCAGAGACTCTTTCCACGCCAAGTGGCGCATTGTCGAGAACCTCCTCTCGCCAACAATCAGGCAGATCGCGCAACTTGTCGTGCCACTCGTATCGATATCCCGCCTTCTCGACAAGGCGCGGAAGCCGCCGGACGAACTCCTCACGGTTGGGCTCAGTCGCCTGTATGCGCAGCATGAATCCAACGATAAGCGAGGGACACACACGGGTGCTCTTCTCGTGCGGAATGGCGGGAGGCATGAGGAAAACGCTCCGGTCTGCGACAGAAATATTGATGGCGTTGTCTCCACACTGATAGCGCATCTCCCCAAGACGCATGAAAGACAGCTCATAATAAGGATGCTCGTGAGCGTGAGTCGTGAGCGGTTCGATGTTCAGCGCGTCATGCAGCACCTTCACCTCGACCTCCAGTCCTGATAGTCTCACGGGAGACATATGCGACACGGCTTCCGCCATGCGTTGGTTGTATTCAATGACCTCACCGCAGATCAAATCAGTATGCGCCATCTCTTTCTCCCCCTCGGTACAGCTCCGACCGTCATCCATCCCCATCCGGGAACGAGTTGCTTGGCAAGACCAAATGTCCAGATAATGCTATTTGCTGTCCCCAATGTACCACGTACCCGCTGTTGCGCCACAGGAGCAGGCCAATTATAATCACATCATCAAAGGCCCCACAAGACAGTTCAACAAGGAGCCACAACAAATGATACATTCCAGCATCCCCCTGTCCGTCTACTCCCCGAAAGTGAGGACATCCCCCATCTACGTCCCCCGGAAAGGGCGCGTTCCTTTCTTGCAATACAACCACGATGTCGACATCGTCCGCTTTAGAGGGCGGTATCTCGCCGCGTGGAACGCAAATGAGACAGGCCTTGAGGACGTACCTGGTCAATTCAATTTCCTGAGCGTCAGCGACGATTTCACCAACTGGAGTGCCCCGAAGAGACTTTTCTGTCCGGAGGCGTGCTGCGAGAACCCGGTCGAGTCTGACAATCAATGGCAGCCATCCTTCATCAACTACCATGATGAGGTGCTTTATTGCGCATGGTGTGATTTCATCGCCGGCAAAACGTACGTCGCCAGATCGATCGACGGCGTCAACTGGCGGAACTCCGAGGTCCCTCCGGCCCCCAAAGAACTTGCGGGCAGGGTGGTGGGATTTCCCACCAACCACGGATTGCTCACTCGGCACGGGACCCTGGTTTTCCCCTGCAGCCTACCGTTTGCCGAGGCACAGGGGGATCGGAATGGGAGAGAGCCGGGACGCTGCGTCGTAGGCCACACGCTATATGCGGGGATGCTCTTGAGTTTTGACGCGGGGCGCACCTGGGAATGGGGCAACCCCGCCGAAGCGGTAAAATGGCACGAGATCGGAGAGAAACCCGACCTGCCGGGGGGGGACGCCATCGCCCTCTGGGAGCCGGGGATCTACGAGGAGCCTTCAGGGCGTCTCGGCATGCTGATCCGAAACTGCAGCTCGCAGGACACACCTGCGCGCGATCCATACATGAAGTCGCACCATATGATCCTCCACAGCGTGAGCGAGGATCAGGGCCGCTCATGGACAAAGGCTCGTCCGATCGAAGTCGACTCCATCATTTCGAGAAATTTCCCCGTCGCCGGTGTCAATGCCTCGGAAAGCCTCCTGATGGTGATGAACGACTGGCACGTCAGCGTTCCAAAGCCAATATGCAATGATCGCTATTGCCTTTCCCTCTTCTGCGCACCGGTCTGCGCACCGGACCTGCTGCTGCCGGGGCCGCTTGTACAACTGGATGGCGGCCTCGCCTTCTACCCGAACGGATTCGTCACGGACAATCGCCTCCATCTCGCCTACACCTATCCGAACAGCATCATGGGGGCCGTCGTCGAAACACTTCCCGACTTCTCCTCGCCGTTCCTCATGCCACGAGGCGGGAGGTCGGGACTGACGATCGCAGCTGGCATAGCGCGGTTCGCCCACCCATGGAGCTCGCTGGGCGTTGTGCCGACCGCGGAACTGGTGAGAAGCAAGACCCTTGCCCTTTCCTTTCGTTTCAGACTCGACTACCGCCGCGGAGAAGATTTCCCCTTGCTGACACTTGGCGGCAAGACGCGCGGGGGTGCCATTCTGCTCGCACGCCATGACGAGACGTCCGGCGAGGATCGACTCGTCGCCAGCACCGTGTCGGGGGAGAGCTGCGACATAGGCCCCATATGCGAGAAATCGTGGCATGATGTCCTGCTTGAGTTGCGCGGCCACGACACCTTGCTCCGCTTTGGAGGGGCAGAAAAAACCATTCCGCTCCCGCTTCTCAGAAAGATAAGCTTTGGCGGCCTTTACGAACGGCCCGAATGGCCGATGGGATCCGCCTGGGGCGAAGATGTCGCAATCGATCTGGCGAGCATTATTCTTACCTAACAACACAGGAGGGACAGGCATGGCACCATCTGCGACGGTCAATTCAGCTCGCGGCCGCTTCACCTTGATCGAGCTCCTCGTCGTGATCGCGATCATCGCCCTGCTGGCCTCCATGCTCATGCCCGCGTTGAAAACGGCGCGCGACAAAGCCAAGGGCGCCCAGTGCGCCGGCAACCTGCGGCAAGTGTGCACCGCCTTCCTCAGCTACGCCGGCGACTGGAACGACACCCTCCCCTACTACAATTATGGCTTTGACCTTGCAGACAGAGGGTACAAGTCCTGGCAGAACGTCCTCGCCTACAACGGCTACCTGCCCTGTGTTGGATGGTGCGGCCACGAGTCGAATGGGCGGGCCAAGGGAGGTGCGTGGCAGTGTCCAGGAACCCACGAGGTCACGACCGACGACGACTGCGGCGGCTATGGCGTAAACGTGCTCCACCTTATGAGTACGCCGAAAACGTGGGGGCCGGGTGGTCTGGGAACGGCGTCCCTCACGAGAATATCACGGCCGTCCGGCGTCCTTATGGTAGCCGATACGGAATGGTGGAGCAATGGGGAACCAAAGTTATCTTCCTCCGCCCTGATACTCCTGGTGAACAAAACCTACTGTCCGCTTACCCGAGCTTTCACCTTGGATCTTAACGCCTACGTGCTCGCTCCACGACACGCGAACGGCGGGAATGTCGGCTTCCCTGATGGGCATGTGGCCTGGACAAGTTTCGGCGCGGCCGCCGCCAACGCCGACGACCTGTATGGCCATAACGATCCGTCACCATTCAAATAACGCGGACCTGTGGTCCGATACAAGGAGCGCACCAATGAACCAGACTTCCACGTCCCGCAACACAGCCGGATCCGGCACCACACATCGTCCGCGCAGCTCGTTGCCCTTCGCCGCCGCGGCCACCCTCGCCGCCTGCCTGCTCAACGCCGGCTGCCACAGCGCCGCGCCCGCAGAACAGAATCCCCTCGCCGGCTGGGTCTATCCCGAGCCCATCGCCTCCTGGGGCGAGGCGGAGAAGGCGGCGCAACGGCAAGCGGCGGCGCGGCTGACGCGGGAGTTGCAGGCCGCCATCGCCCGCGGAGACCGGAAATTCGTCGTGCCTCCGGGAGACTACCGCTTCGGCGGCAAGGAGGTGCCGAACCTCCAGATCAAAGGCGCAGCCGACCTCGAGATCGACGCCACGGGCGCCACCTTCTGGTTCGCCCCTCTGAACGGCATCGACGGGATCATACTCCAGAATTGCAGGGAGCTGACGATCCGGGGACTCACCGTCGACTACGACCCCTGCCCCTACTCCCAAGGCGAGATTATATCTCTGGATCCGCAGACCGCCACCCTGGTCGTCCGCGTCGACCCCGGCTTCCCCATGCCTCAGGATCTGACGGCCGACCCCAACGCCCCCCCTGTGGATCCCGCCAACCGCAAAGGAATCGGCGGCGGCAACAACAAGGCCGTCTACTTCGACCCGCAGGGATTCATGCGCCCCATGATGCTGGACTGGGTCAAAGAGGTCGAACAACTCGAGGGGCGCGACGTGCGGGTCTCTCTCAAAATGAACCGCGTCTTCTCAATGAGGAACGACGTCAAACCCGGCGACCGCATGGTCTTCCCTGACCGCACCAAGCGCATGGTCTTCTCCATCGGCGGCTGCGAGCGGGTCACGCTCGAGGACAACACCATCTACGCCTCGCCCCACATGGTTTTCAGCGAATCCGGGGGAAGAGGGGGGAACGTATATCGGCGCTGCGCAGTCACGCGGCGCCCCGGCACCAAGCGGCTGCTGGCCTGCAACGCCGACATATTCCATTCGATAAAGGCGGACTGCGGCCCTTTGATCGAGGACAACGACTGGGGCTACACCTGCGACGACATCGCCAACGTGCACAGCTTCTTCTCGCCGGTCATCACGCCCGTCAGCCCCACGGAGACGGTCATCTTGA
>CAYTFM010000013.1:51430-52058 GCA_964436735.1 uncultured Victivallales bacterium
CCGCCCCCTTGGAAAAGCAAAGGTTTTGAAGATGGCGCCGCGCAAGGACCTTGAGGCTGAGGGTAAAGCCATTCCGGAAGAATTGCGAAAACAGGGTCAAGATGTCTTCAACTATATTGGCAGATACTTCATGCCGCTGCAGGTGACCCTCGACGCGCCGGTACAAACGAGCAAATACACGATGGTGGTCAGCGACAAGGCCCAGGCGCGCGGCACGGTCTTCCGCCGCAACTACTTCCACGACGCGCACGCCTCAGGCGCCCACCTCACGTGCGCCGGTGGCCTTATTGAGGACAACCGGATCGAGCGCACCGGGGGACCGGGCATCCTGCTGGCGGCGGAGCTCGCATTCTGGGAGGCACCCTTCCCCCGTAATATCATCGTCCGGAACAACCACCTTTCCGAGTGCGGATTCTATTACTTCTGCCGCATCTGGTTCAACGGCCTGCAGGCTTCGATAGCAGTGCTGATCCGAGGGGAGAAGCACGCCTACGTCGCCTACGACACCACGCCGATGACCGACATCCGCCTCGAGAACAATCATATCGCCCGGACGCCACCCAACGGCATTTTCCTCTGCAATGTACAGGATTCCGTCGTCAAGGACAACGTCTTCGCCGAGACCGGC
>CAYTFM010000013.1:52068-61938 GCA_964436735.1 uncultured Victivallales bacterium
ACAAGGCCCTGGAGCTCGCCCCGGAGGACGCCGACACGATGAAGGAGATGGCCGACAACGCCTACGCCATCTACACCACCTTCACGAAGGACACCCTCGTCGAAGGCAACCGCCTCGAATATTCCACCCCCAATAATCGAGGCCTGATTCACACCGGCGCCGGAGCGGAGAACGTGGGACCCCAGAAATGAACCGAACACACGCAAAGGAGACACGATGAGAAGTGACAGACCACACACCTCGACCCACACCGGCAGCATGGCGCAACCGCAGGGATACCCCAGACTGGCAGCCGTGGCTTTGCTCGCGCTTGCCGCGTGCGGCCTCGCCTCCTGCGAATCATCCCGCCATCATCCACCTGACAAGTCCGCCTCACATACGGCCACGGAAAACCTGGCCTACCCCAAAGAGGACGCCGCCTGGAGCGACACGGACAAGAAATCGCAGGCGGAGTCCGCACATGCGCTGGTGGCAAACCTCGCCGCCGCAATCGCCGCGGGAAAGAACGAATTCACCATACCGCCAGGTGTGTATCGTTTCGGGACGTTCGGGGGGCCTGCGAACCTCACGCTCGCCGACCTGCGCGGTTTCACCCTGAAGGCGGACGGCGCCCTTTTCTACTACAACGGACGGGTAGGCTGCGATGCGGTGGCGATGAAGAACTGTCACGGGGTCACGCTCCGCGGACTGTCGCTTGACTGCGACCCCTTGAGCACCTCGCAGGGGCAGATCGTCGAACTCGATCGGTCCGCCAAAATTCTGAAGATACGCGTCGACCCCGGCTTTCCCCTGCCTGTCGACTGGCTACCGCACGGCTCGATCAAGGCGGTGTTCTTCGCACCTGACGGTACGGCACGGGGAACGCTGTACGAAACCGTCACCAGTCTGAAACAGGCGGAGGACGACCCCCGCGTTTTCACCGTAGGGGTATCCGCAAACTTCCTCTTCACCCACGAGAACGGAGTCTGTCTGGGCGACCGCATGGCGCTGCCGGAACGCCGTGTGCGCGGCAGAGGAGTCGTTCAGTTCGGCGGAGGCGGAAACATCCTGGAACGCGTGACCATCTATGCCGCCCCCGACATATCCCTGGCGGAGCTTGGCGGCGACGGTGACAACCTCTACACCAAATGCGTGGTCACCCGCCGTCCAGGCACGAAACGGCTCATCGCCTCCAACGCAGACATTTTCCGCTCGATAAAAATGCGGAAAGGACCCCGAGTCGAGGAGTGCGACTTCGGGTATACCGCGGATGACATCCTGAACATCCACAGCTACGCCTCGATGGTGTGGCAGGTCAGAGGCCCGGATGAACTCGTCGTCGTGGAGTCGTTCACACCGGAACTCCAACCCGGCACCGACGTGACGCTGGTCAGCCATACGCGCAACACCATGGCAGAAACGGCGAAAGTCGTGTCCGTCAGCCAGATTTCCGATCAGGAGACGATCAAGAAGGCGGCGGGTATCCCTGCCGACGTGCGCCGCCAAGGTGGACACATGATAGACTTTGTCGGAAAGGTCTGGGTGAGTGTTGTCAAGTTCGACCGGGAGCTGCAAGTCCAAGAATATGACACGGTGTTCTCCTATGAACGATGTGGGGTGGGCGCAACGATTCGACGCAATTATTTCCACGACAGCGCGGTCGCAAGCGGGATTCACTACAAAGGGCGCGATGCCATATTTGAAGACAACCGCATCGAACGCATCGGTTCGTCGGCAATCTTAGTGGCCAGCAACATCTTTTTCCTGGAGGGGCCGAATTCCGCGAATCTGCTTATCCGCAACAATCGCATCATCGATTGCGGCTTCACCTTGGTCGGCCGCCTGTGGCCCAACGGCTACCACGCATCGATCGCCGTCTACACCGGAGGACCGCGCAACTCAGTTGCCACCACGGGCATCAACAACCGGAAGATCAGAATCGAGCACAATGTCATCACCCGCCCAGGCGCGGTCGGCATCCTCCTTTCAAACTCAGAGGATTGCGCAATCATCGGCAATCAAATTATCAGCCCGGCATCCAAACCATTGCTTGAGCAGGCCACCACTCCGTTCGTAGAAAACCTCTATGCCATTTATCTGGCGAACTGCCGCCAGGTGGAACTCCGCGCCAACACGATGCAAACCCCCACCACCGCCTGCCGCGGCCTGCTCGGTTTCGGGCCGGAGGTTACTGCTTGCGGCCCACAGGATCCTTCGAGCAAATAGCGTTGCCGACCATACGCAATTCCTTCCACGGTTGGCAATCGGCGAAGAACCCACATCACCAGGATATGTTGTGGTAAATCACCAAGCGGTAACGGTATCATATACATCAAAAGGAGGACGTGATGAAATTATCAGGCTGGATTGTGGTGTCGGCCGCGGCGCTCTGCGCATGCGTGGCCATCGGCGGATGCCAGAGTGGGAGTCCTCTCAAACAAAACCCTCTTGCGGGGTGGGTGTTTCCCGAGCCGATAGCGTCGTGGGACGAGGAGGCGAAGGAGGCGCAACGTGTGGGGGCGCGCAAGCTTGGCGAGGGCGTCATGGCCGCCGTGACCCGCGGCGACAAGGAGTTCACGGTGGCTCCCGGCGACTATCGCTTCGGCTCGCCCGACCTGAAAAACTTCCCCCTCGCCGCCAAGGACTTCACGATCAACGCCTTCGGAGCAACCTTCTGGTTCAACGGCCGCATTCCGGTAGACGCCATCGCCATTGGGAACTCCACGCGCCTGACGATCCGCGGGCTCACAGTGGACTATGACCCGTTCCCCTTCACCCAGGGGGAGGTGGTCAAGATCGATCCCGAGACGAAGACCTACGACATCAAAATAGATCCGGGCTTTCCTCTGCCGGACGACTGGAAGATGGGGGGCAGCGTCAAGGCCGTATACTTCACTCCGGATGGTTTAAAGATGAGGAGTACACGCCTTGACTGGGTGAAATCCCTGGAGCGGATCGGCGACAGGCTCTATCGTGCGAAGTGCGTCTACGACTTCATGTTCAAATACAAGAACGACCCGCCTCAACTCGGGGACCGCACCGTCCTCCCGGACCGCTCCATGCGCATGGCGTTCAAGATCCAGGAGAGCGAGGCCGTAACCCTTGAGGACGTCACCGTTTATTCATGCCCGAACATGGTCTTCTCCGAAGGCAACGGCGAGGGCGGGCATGTCTACCGCCGCTGCAACGTGGTTGTGCGCCCCGGGACGAAAAGGCTCCTCGCCAGCAACGCCGACGTCTTCCATTCGATCAAGGTCCGCAAAGGCCCTCTGATAGAGAACTGCGAGTTCTCCCACGCCTGCGACGACTTTGTGAACATCCACAGCTTCTTCTCCCTAGTGTTGGAGGCCAAGTCGAAAAAGGAGCTGGTCGTCGTCCCTTTCTATCGCGACGACATCACCGAAGGCTGCACGCTCTCCTTCTATGATCGCAAGACCTCGAAGCCCCTAACCAAGGCCAAAGTCGTAAAGGCCACTCCCCTTAATGATCCGGCCACGACTCAGGCGGCAATGGCAATCCCGGAGAAGCTCAGGACGCTGGGCGAAAAAGCTGGTGACTTCATAAGTGGGCGCATCTATCCCTTCCTTGTCGAACTGGACACGGAGGTCGATGTCGGAGCCTTGGAATTTTTCTCCTCCTCAGAGCGCATCGCCAGAGGCTCGATCATAAGGAACAACTATTTCCACGACGGTTTCGCCAGGGGTGTCATCATGCGTTCGGAGGACTTCCTGATCGAACGGAATATCCTGGAGAGGATCGGCTGTTCTTCCATAATCGTCTTCACGGAGCAGTATTGCTGGGAAGGCCCCTTTTCGCAAAACGGCGTAATCGCAAGGAACAGAATCGTCGAATCAAACACCAGGCTGGATGGACTTCTTTGGAACAGCGGATTTCAGGGTGCCATTTCGGTTTGGGCTGACGGCGGGCGTCAGGCCTATGGGAAGGGAATCATAAACCACGCCAAGATAGACATCCTTGACAATACGATCGTCTCTCCGGCTGCAACGGCAATTTTTCTGGCCAACACCAAAAACGCCAGGATCTCCAGAAACAAGATTGAGAGCCCCTTCACCGAGAGACTTCCGCCTGAGGCGAACAAAGACGTGGGAAACGCCGCCTATTCGATATTTGTCACTGAATCCGAGGACGTCGTCTGCGATGGCAACGTCGTCACCAAGGCGGACAACCCGGATTGCAAAGGCTCCATCGGCGTGAAAGGAGTCAGGAATTTTGATTGCGACATGACGTGCGACACGGCGAAGTGACATGTGGCATGCACAGTTTTTGTCGATGCAATCTTTGCGCATAGGACGAAGGCGGGGACCGCCTTGAGTTCGGACACCACCAAACGTATATTACGACGCAGGAGGAACATGAGACGGCAATCGTTCACCTTGATAGAACTGCTGACCGTGGCGGTGGCACTGCCGCGTTCCCCGATGGCCACGTCAACTGGTTTCACTTCGCACACGTGGCTGCAAACCAGAATGATATCGATGCGCACAACGACTCACCGTTGAAATAGCGCGACAAATCGCCCCAACAAAGGAAACTTTAGCATGAAGGTGTCTCGCAATAATTTGTTTGTGGCGTCCCTGCTCGCGCTTTCCGCTCATGCGCTTACCGCGGAGGAACTTACGATCGCCTCCTTCGAATCAGGCAAGGAAGGCTTTCGCAATGGCGCGATCGTCGATGTCGGCAACGGCGGCAAATGCCTTGAGATCTCCAACAAGGATAAAGGATTTGTGGACACGGAGAAACTCCTTGAAGGGATCGAGCATGACCTCCAGACGCTGACGTTCAAAGTCAGGCTCAGCGGGAAAGGTCAGTTCGCCGTCCGGGTGAACGACGCCACCGGACAATCCCATTTGCAGAGGCCGACAGTGAAGAGCGACGACGCCTGGCATCGTGTCACCATCTCGAAATTCGACGAAGGAAACAACTACGAGTCGTGGGGCGGGGCCAACGACAAGAAATGGCATCCACCCGCAAGCTCAATCGCATTCGTGCTTGAGGATTCCGGTACGCTGTGCATCGACGATGTCAACGCAAACCTCAGACCGGAGAAGATCGCCAATCTCTGCAGGGTTTCCTGCCCTTCGCTCGGAAACGTATTCGTCCAAGGAGAGTCGCCCTCGTTCAAAATCGAAACACAAGCATGCCAGACCCATTACACTGTCCGGGGTTTTACCGGAACTCTTCTTGCTGAAGGCGATATCAAACCTGTGGACGGCTCGGTCATTCTTTCCCCGGAGATACGACACCGCGGCAGTTTCACCCTCAAACTGAACCTGAAGTTCAACGAGTTGCCACCTCTCGAAAAGGAGCTGGACTTCGGGATTCTTCGCTCCTTCAAGGGGAAAGACATGTCGCGGTCGCCTTTCGGCGTGTGCACTCATTTCGCCCAGAACTGGAGCGTCGACCGCATTGAACTGCTTCCCAAGTACGGCATCGCATCCATCAGGGATGAACTGTATTGGGACGAGGTGGAGAAAAAGGCGGGCCTTTTCAACTTCTCATCGTACGACCCCTATATGGAGCGGCTCAGACAGTTCAACATCTCGCCACTCATCATCTTGAGCTACGAGAATAGCCTTTATGACGGGGGAATGACTCCCTGCTCGCAGAAAGGCTACGACGCCTTCGCGAGGTATGCCACGGAAGCTCTCAAACACTATGACGGACAGATCAAATGGCTTGATGTGTGGAACGAGTACAATGGCAGCTTCTGCAAAGGCAAGGCCAGCGAGGACAGACCCCGGTACTATACCGAAATGCTGAGAACCGCACATCAAAGGATAAAATCTGACCGCCCAGACGTGACGGTGATCGGCGCCGCCTGTGTCCTCATTCCACTTCCTTATCTGGAGAAGCTTTTTAAAAACGAGGCTCTCCGCCATATGGATGCCGTCGCCGTGCATCCCTACAGGAGCGCGCCCGAGGGCGTCGAGCGCGAACTGGCCGAGCTCAAGGAACTGATCCGCACCTACAATAAAGGTGCCGACAAGGCCATCTGGTGCACGGAGTATGGCTATGGCGTCCACAACGCCGGGAACCGCGCGAACATCGCCAGATACCTTGTCCGCACCAGTGTCCTCATGAGCTCGCAGGGCGTCGAGCGGATGTACTGGTATCTTTTCGCCGACTATGCCGAGTTCGCCACCATGGGACTCGTGCAGGCTCACGACAGCGCCACCGGGAAATATACCCCCACCCCCGCAGGAGCGGCCTTCGCCAACATGGCGTGGCTTCTCCATGACGCGAAATACGAGGCCGCGGAGGCGGTGAGGCAATTCGCAAAATGCCGTGTCCATAGATTCTCCACACCATCCGGCGACAGCGTGCGCGCCTGCTGGGCCACCTATCCCACCGTCCTCGTGGCGGAGACTGACGGGAAGCCCATCCGGTGTGACCTGATGGGCAACGAATCCCCGCTTGTCGTCAAGGACGGTCAAATTGAAATACCTCTTGACGAAACGCCGCTCTACTTGATCGGTCCACTCAAGAACCTCAGAGAGAAACCGTCAGCCGAGACAATCATCGCCGACTCGGTCGAAGAGTTCTCGAAAACGCAAGGAACGAACAACTGGCGGTATGGCTCTTGCGCCGCCAAAGAGGGGACAAAAGCCAACGCACGCGACGACTTCACGGAGATGCGCCAGGTTGAGACAATATGGGGAGTCAAGTGGGCCGGTGTCGACGAACACCTCGAACTGTCCAGCGAAGGAGGTCACCCCGCCCTCTCTGACGGCAAACCTGTCTGGGCGGTGCGCCGCTGGAAGTCTCCCCTCTCCGGAAACGTGATTCTCGACGGACGCGTCGCCGTCGAATCCATGGAGAGCGATGGCGTCGAACTCTCCATCTGGCTCGAGGGGAAGCCGGTGACACGCACCTTCGTCCGCCCCTCAGCAGACAAAGCGGGAGTGTTTTTCAAAGAGGAGATCGAGGTGCGGCAAAACGCCATCGTGGATTTCTGCGTGGGCCCCGGCCCCGCCAACAATCTCGCCAACGACGCATTTGCGTTCAAAGTGCGGATCATATCGGAAACCGGCGCTGAGGGAAAATGAAAGTCCTTTATTTTCCCGCGAACGCATATATGTTCTTGTGTGAGCCGTTTCGCCCTTGCCGGAGCCCCGCCTGATGCGCCCGTTCTCGCTACTGATCAAACCCGCCTCGGCGGACTGCAACCTCCGCTGCGCATACTGCTTCTATCTTGAGAATCTCGGTCTCTACCCCGGAACGGCCCGTCACCGCATGAGCGACGCCACCCTGCGCGCCATGATCTCGTCATACATGGCCACGCCGCAACCGCAGCACACCTTCGGCTGGCAGGGAGGCGAACCTACGATGATGGGGATCGATTTCTTCCGCCGGGTGATCGAGTTCCAAACCCAGTTCGGCCGCGCAGGCACCGTCGTCGGCAACGGACTCCAGACCAACGCCACGCTGATCGACGACGAGCTGGCCGCGCACTTCGCAAAGTACCGCTTCCTTCTCGGAACGAGCCTCGACGGCCCGGCGGAGATCCACGACCACTACCGGCGGAAGATCGGCGGGCAGCCGACGCATGCGGCGGCCGTGCGGGGCATTCAGACGCTCCAGCGGCATGGCGTCGAGTTCAATATCCTCGTGCTGGTCAGCAAGGCGAACGTGAAAAGGGCGAAGGAGATCTACCACTATTTCCTCGAGCAGCGCTTCCACTACCTTCAATTCATTCCGTGTGTGGAGTTCGACAAAAATGGCATCCTGGCCCCCTTCGCCATCACCGGCGAGGAGTGGGGCGACTTTCTTTGCGAGATCTTCGACCTGTGGTTCAAAAACCACACGCGGTTCGTCTCAATACGCCACTTCGACTCACTGCTCACCTTGCTCGTCACCGGTCAACGCAACATATGCCATATGGGCGAGGACTGTCGGCAGTACTTCGTCGTCGAATACAACGGCGACGTCTACCCCTGCGACTTCTTCGTCCAGAAGCCGCTCAAGCTCGGCACCGTGAAAAACGATTCATGGGAGCTACTGCTCGACTCGCCCATCTATCAGGAATTCGGTCTGCGCAAGAAGAACTGGAACGCCGCCTGCGCCGCCTGCGAGTTCCTCCACTACTGCGCCGGCGACTGCTTCAAGCACCGCCTCAACAGTCCCGACGCTGCCCCGTCAAATCTCAGCAGCCTCTGCGCGGGCTGGAAACGCTTCCTCTCGCACTCTCTTTCGGGCTTCATGCAACTGGCGGCCGTCGTAAAAGCCGAGCGCCACGATCCCATCGGACCAGTCTGACTCGCCAGACCTGTCCGACATGTGGCAACCCGCCGAAAATCCTCAACTCACGGCGTGATTTCCTTCTCCGGCAAATTATAGTACGCAACCAAAGCGGAAATGACGAAAGGGAGGTGAGGACCATGGCGGAGCGACTGGATGCGCAGGCAGAGACGCTGAATAAAACAATCGAGGCGGCGAACCCGAATGTGCTGGCAATGCTTTCAGCGCGCGGACGCAAGATTTATTTCCCGAAACTGGGGATTCTCTCACAGAGCGCGGAGGCCCGCGGCAAGGCGATCAACGCCACACTCGGGACTGCCCTTGAGGAGGATGGTTCCCCCTTGTGCCTTCCAGGCATCTCCTCACAGATGAACCTGCCGAAAGGCGCAGCCTTTCCGTACGCGCCGAGCCCCGGACTCCCCGATATCCGCGAGCAGTGGGGCAAGATGCTGCTCCAGAAAAACCCGGACTTGGCCGGGAAGACGTTCAGCCAGCCAATCGTCACCTGTGCCCTCACCCATGGGCTGAGCATGGCCGCCTACCTCTTCTGCGACGCAGGCGACGTCGTGCTCACACCCGACCTGTACTGGGAGAACTACGACTTGATATTCGGCATCTCGCACGGAGCCGAAATCGTCACCTATCCGACCTTCACGCAGAACGGCGTGTTCAATATCGAGGGATTGCGCACGGCGATCGCGGCGCGCCCCGAGAAGAAGCTTTTGATATCACTGAACTTTCCGAACAACCCGGCTGGCTACACACTGACCGAAAAAGAGGTTCCTGAGCTGAGGAAGCTACTGCTCGCCGAGGCGCAGGCCGGACGCAAGCTTGTCGTCGTGCTCGACGATGCCTACTTCGGCTTGGTGTTTGAGAAGGGCGTCCACACGCAGTCCATGTTCGTGGATCTGTGCGACGCCCATGAGAACATTCTGGCGGTGAAGCTCGACGGACCGACGAAAGAGGACTACGTCTGGGGATTCCGCGTCGGGTTCATCACCTTCGGCGTCAAGGGGGGAACGCAGGCGCTCTACCAGGCCCTCGAAGGCAAGTGTGCCGGCGCCATCCGCGGCAACATCTCAAACTCCTCGATGCCCGCCCAGTCCATGCTGCTTGCCGCCTGGAAGAACCCAGGCTACGCCGTCGAGAAGCAGAAGGCCTACGAACTACTCAAGGCTCGTTACGAGGAGATCAAGCGCGTGCTCGCCGCCCATCCCGAATACCGGGACGAGTTCGAGGCACTGCCCTTCAACTCCGGCTATTTCATGTGCGTCAAGACAAAACGCGCCGACCCGGAGAAGGTGCGGCAGAAGCTTCTCGCCGAGCACTCCACCGGCGTCATCAGCCTCTGCGGCATCCTGCGCATCGCCTTCTCCGCCACGCCGAAAGACAAGATCGAGGTGCTCTTCGCCAACTTACACGCCGCCTGTAAGGGACTTGGAAAATACTAATATACCGTTTTGCCGCCATAGATTTTGGCGGTTTTCAAGGAACGAATGAGGAGCATATCGCGATATGTGACGATTGAGAGACGCAGAAAACGGGCAAAAGATCGGCGGCCCTCCGGGGCGGGGAGCCCCCCGAATGCTGCGTCATTCGTCACTCACATATTTCAATATGCACCCTCCTCAT
>CAYTFM010000014.1:0-12079 GCA_964436735.1 uncultured Victivallales bacterium
GTTCATCTCGCCGAAGGGGGTAGAGGACAGAGGCTCGACCTCGTTCGAGATCAAGGCCGCCGTCACCCTCAAGGAGTCCGTCTTCGTGCGCTCCGGCTACAGTGCTACTGCCGAGATCGTCCTGGACAAGAAGGAGGACGTGCTGTCCATATCGGAGACGCTGCTGCAGTTCAAGGAGGGAAAGCCAAGCGTTGACGTGGAAACGGATTCGGGCGTCTTTGAGAGCCGCCCGATCGCCACCGGGCTGTCCGACGGCATCCGCGTCGAGGTCACCTCCGGTCTCACGGAGAGCGACAGGATCAGAATGCCGGTGCAGAATGTTCCCGGGAAGTAGGGGGAAGGTCACTCCTTTGGGGCAGTGTGGTTGACGTCGTTGTCGGGGGAGGGAGGTTGTCCCCGCTCTTCTGCTTCCCGCGCCCGCTTCATCTCCTGAGCAATGCGCCTGTCAATGAACGGCCGCGTGATCAGGAATACGACGAGCAGTCCCGCGATGAGGATTACCGGCAGGGCGGCGAAAATGACTGCGGCGCAAACGATGCAGTCGCTCTCAATCCAAATAGTGGTGATTCGCAGAAGGAGGCTGATCAGAAGAGCAAGAGCGACGACCACGATAACCCATTCCGTACGGATGAAGCCAGCGTCATGCGTGTGCAAATTTTTCATTGGCGGACAACCTATGCAATCCCTTGTGGCATCCACGCGCGATTATTGTAGTTCGTATGCCGGGAAAAAACAATGCGACGACCATCCCGCCTTTGAATCCCGCGTTGAATTCTTCGTTTTCGTGCATAAATTACCTATGGCACGCTGGTTGCGGCAACCAGCAGGCGTGGAACCAGAAACGGCAAGAGAAGGAGAGAGACGATGGCGAAAAGTCATGATGTCAAAAAGGACGTGAAAAAGAAGCCACAGAAGACTCTCAAAGAGAAACGGGCCGAGAAGAAGTCGAAAAAAGGCGGCATCTAAGAGCCTGACTCGCATTTGGGACGCCATCTCCGACGTGTATTCATTGTCGGTGATGGCGTTCTGCTTTATTTACCGCGAGCCGCAGGCCTTTTCGAGTTCCGACTTTGAGTTCTCAATGCTGATGATTGCCGAGCTGTAGTTGAGCTGCGCTCTGATAAGGTCGTTCTGCGCCTGGTTGACGCGGACGATCGACTCCTCGCCGGCGTTGTAGGCGTCCCGCACCATATCCCGCTCCTGCCGCGCCATCTCGAGAATCCCCTTGCGGACTTTCGCTTCGCAGATGTTGGTCGTCAAGTTGGCGTGCGCCTGGCGCACGTTCTTGAGCACGCTGATCCAGCCGCCGGCGAGCTGTTCCTTGGAGATTGCCAGGTAGGCCTGCGCCTGCCGTACCTGCATCCAGCGCGAGCCGCCGTCGAAGAGCAGCCAGTTGGCGCCCATGCCATACCCGTACTGGACATTCCACGAGTGTGAATAGTTGATCGGCCAGGAGTCGTTTCTGCCATAGTTCATGTTGAGCGCCGCGGTGGGCAGGAAGCTGCCCCACGCCGCATAGAGGTTGTACGTGGAGGCGGAGAGGGCCTCTCTGAAGGCTTGGAGGTCAGGGCGCTGGGAGATGGCCATGTCGAGATAGAACTCTATGTCGAGAGTATAGTCCATGGCGCTCGTGGTCTCCATCTCGCAGATCGTGGTCTTCGCCGGGAGTTCGCCGGTTGTCAGTCCCAGCAGTTCGGCGAGCACGAGGCGGGTGGTGGTGTAGTTCAGGCGTAGTTCGAGAAGGCTGTTCACGGCCTCGTCGCGGCGGATCTGGAAATCGAGCAGATCCCGCAGCGGGGCCTCGCCGGAGTCATATTTGATCTGGGTGTCGTCGACCATCGCCTGTTGGAAGAGCTCGTTGGCTTCGGCGATCTGGATCTGCGCGATGTTCAGCTGGGCCTGGTGGTAGGTCGAGGTGACCGCGCTGATCAGCAGGCGGCGCGCATCGCGGTTCAGCGCTTCCGACTGCTTGGCGGAGGCGCGGGCGGCGAGCATGTTCATCGTGTCGATCATCCCGTTGAAGACCACCCATTGTCCCGAGAGGCCGATGTTGGTGCTGTTGGTGATGCCCCATTTGGTGTCGCCCGGAGCCTGCGGCGTGAACAACTGCGACTGCCCAACCCCGAAGTTGCCGGACACGGTCGGCAAGAAGCGGGAGAAGCTTTGATAGTAGCGGGCGTAGGCGGCGGTCATCGAATGCCGCGTGGCGGTGTAGTCGGGATTGTTGGCGAGGGCGACCTGGGTGGCCAGGTCAAGCGTGAGCACGCTCTCGTCGACAGGCAGCCCGCGGTGCTCCACGCGGGTTTTGGTCGTGTAGTCTTCCCCCTCGACGATCTCCGGCGGCGGGCGGTACGAGTAGCACCCGAACAGGAGCGCGCACACACAGGCGACTGCTATGCTTGATCTTGGCATGCGCCGGGAACTCACCACGGCAATCCGCATTTAGATGTCATGTTCCCCTTCACCTGTTATTATTGCAGGTGACCTAAGCGGTTCCAGTTGGGGCACAGAGCCGTCGGCGGTCTTTGCGTTTTGCGATTATTCTTGTCAATTCATTATCACCAAAATGCATTCTCGTTGTATGCGAGTCAAGTTCAAATGCCGTCAATTTCACGAGATCATCCGCGTGACTAACGCGGCAGCGTGATCACGTGCTGGTCGCAATGCTGCTGTACGAGGCGCAGTCCGCCTCTCGAACGCTCCAGGCGCATGTTGCAAAGACCTGACGCAGCACCGCTGCCGCCACAGGAACAGGCAGGCTGTTGCCGGCTTGCTTCCGGGTTTTACCATAGTTGCATACAATCTTGAACGAGTCAGGAAATCCTTGAAGCCGGAGCATTTCTCTGGGGGTTAGGCGCCTTTCGCCATTGACCAGCAAATAGTTGTATGACGCGCCGGCTCGAAGAGCGCAAGAATATGGATAGGCGCTGATATGGCCAGCCTTGTTTTCGTGCCAAATGGTAGGTTCTTTCGTCGGTTGATGCTGGGCAAGTCGTCTGTTGCGAATATAGTCCGACGCATGGAACTTCAACGGAACTCGCTTCTCGAGGATGTCGCGAAGGGGCGTCATCGGGATCCCCCCGTGGGGCCACTCAAAATCGCATGGCGGGGTAACGCCGACGATAAAGAGGCGTTCCCGCTTTTGCGGGAGTCCGAAATCGAGAGCGTTACACACGCGATGAGTTGTGTGGTAACCGAGATTGCGGAGAACTTCCATAATCCGGGAAAGCGTTTGCCCTTGATTGTGTCCCGCAAGGAGTTTCACGTTCTCAAGCACAAAGGCCTGTGGTTTTTTTGCTTCAAGAATTCGGGCGATTTCAAAAAACAATGTTCCCCTTGCGTCCTCGAATCCTTTGCGATTGCCAATGATGCTGAAGGGCTGGCACGGGAAACCTGCAAGGAGGATGTCGTGATCGGGAATTGACGCGGCGGCAATCTGATGGATGTCGCCGGTTGGTCTTTCTCCGAAGTTAGCCTCGTACGCCTTCTGGCAATCCACGTCAATGTCGCTGGACAGCGCACATTCGGCTATGGTGCCAGTGCTCTTCGCGACGCTCTCGATGGCACAACGGAAGCCGCCTATGCCACAAAACAGATCAATGAATCGTATGGTTTTCTGTGCCTCGGTATACACGCCATCACTTCTTGCCAGCTGGAGGCTTGGCGAGCTGAACGCAGCGGCCGCTCTGGTGTGATTTGTAGATGGCGAGGACGATCTCGACGGCGTGCCGCGCAGAGGCCGCGGTGATGAAGGGCTCGCGGCGCTCGCGGATGGCGTCGATGAAGTCCTGGATCTGCGAGATGTGGTTCGATCCGTAGTACGACTTGCCGGTGACGTTCTTCGGAGCCTCCTGCGCCTGTTCTATCTCTTCGATTATTTTCTTTTCCATCTCCTTGTTGGACAAATTGATGCGGAGGATCTTCCCCCCGCGCATCTCCAGCACGCCTTCGGCGCCGACCAGCGAGATCGTGGAGTCCCATTCAAGCTGCTTCGTGGAGCTCGACGCCGAGATGACCCCCAAGGCGCCATTCTTGAACTGGAGCGAGGCGGTGGCGGTGTCCTCCGTCTCGATGCTCTCTCCATGCGTCAGGTTGGCGTAGTGCCCGGAGACTGACACGGCCCCGCCCATGATCCAATTGAACAGATCGACGAAATGGATCGCCTGGTTGATCATCAGCGAGCCGCCTTCCTGCTCCCAGGTGCCGCGCCATTTGTCCGCCATGTAGTACTCGTCGGTCCGGAGGCAGTAGACTTGGAGGTTGCCCGCGAGCATGGTGCCGAGCGCCCGTTCGTCGACGAGGCGCTTCATGATCTGGTGGGTCTTGTTGTGGCGGTTCTGGAAAATGCCGGCGAAGAGGAGTCCGGGAGTCCGTGCGTGCGCCTTGAACATGTCGTCAAGCTGCTCGGTAGTGGCGGCGAGCGCCTTCTCGCAGATCACGTGCTTGCCGGCCGTCAGGGCGTCGACGACGATCTTCGAGTGGCTGCCATGGTCGGTGCAGACGGAGACGCAGGTGACTTTGGGATCCTTCAGAACCTCGCGGTAGTCGGTCGTGGTGCGTTCGATCTTGTACTTCTCGGCGAGTTTGGCCGCCTTCTCGCCCACGAGATCACACGCCCAGCGGACCGTGACGTGCTCGGCTTGCTGGTAGCTTTCGACGTGGGTCGGTGCGATCACGCCGCAGCCGTTCACCGCGGCATTCAGTGGCGTTGTCATGGCAAACATTCCGATCTTGTTTGATTGGGGCTGAACAACGTTTAATATATTGCAGAGAACTCACGAGGCAACAGGCGAATGCAGTACAAGAAGAAGTTCGAGCGGCTCGCGGTGAAAGTGCGGAAGATTTTACGGAAATCGCCGCGTTGTCACGCCTGGGATCACACGGAACGTGTTTTGCGCAACGCCCGGCGGCTCGCCGCTATGGAGAAGACGTGCGACGTGAAGGTCGTGGAGCTCGCGGCGCTGCTGCACGACATCGCCCGCGCCGACGAGATGGCGATCAAAGGCAAGATGTGCCATGCGAAGCGCGGGGGGGAACTCGCCGTCGGGATCCTTAAAAAGGAGAAATTCCCCGCCAAGATGATCAAAAGCGTGGTCGCCTGCGTCGAGCGTCATCGCTACCGTAGCACGAACGCCCCGAAGACCCTTGAGGAGAAGATCGTCTACGACGCCGACAAACTTGACTCCATCGGCGCCATCGGCCTCGCCCGGGCCTTCCATTTCTCCGGGCACATCGGTTCCCGGGTCCACAACACGAAGGAAGAGGCCCTTGCCTCCAAATCGTACAGCAAGCAGGACACCGCCTACCGCGAGTTCCTCGTGAAACAGCGCAGAGTGACGTCCCGCCTTAAAACCGCCTCCGGCAAGAAACTGGCTCGAGACGCCGTCGCCTTCATGCGGGCGTTCTTCAAGCGCCTCGACCAGGAGACGCACCGGGCGTAATTTCCGCAGGCGCGCCCGCGGAAATCACGCTACGCCGTCCACTCGGTGATGGCGGCGACGGCGGCGCAGTCCACAATATCGTCGACGGAGCATCCGCGGGAGACGTCGTTGAACGGACGGCGCAACCCCTGCACGAGCGGTCCGATGGCAATGGCGCCGGCGAGCCGCTCGGTGGCCTTGTACACCGTGTTGCCGCAGTTCAGGTCGGGGAAGATCAGGACGTTGCAGTAGCCGGCGATCTCCGAGCCCGGCGCCTTCTTCTTGCCGATGTCGGGGATGACAGCGGCGTCGAATTGGAACTCTCCGTCGATCTTCATCTCGGGGGCGAGCTGTTGGGCCTTCTTCATGGCTTCAATCACCTTGTCGACGGTGGGATCCTTCGCCGAGCCTTTCGTCGAGCAGCTGATCATCCCCACCTTCGGTTCGTCACCAGTGAACATCTTATAGGTCCTGCCGGTGCATACCGCGATCTCCGCGAGCTGATCGGCGTTGGGGTTGATGTTCAATCCGCAGTCGGCATAGAACATCGCGCCGTTGTAGCCCCATTTCGGGTCGGGCATCTGCATGATGAAGTAGGCGGAGGCGGTTTTGATGCCGGGAGCGGTCTTGAACAGCTGGAGCGCGGGCTTGGTCTTCTGTCCGGTGTTGTGGTTGTAGCCTTTTGGGTTGCCTCCGCCGGAGACGTAGCCGTGGGCGTCGCCCGCGCAGACCATCGCGGCGGAGAAGACGCAGGTGTCTTTGATCCATGCGCGGGCCTCATCCTCGGTGAGCCCCTTGCTTTTGCGCAGCTCGAGGATCGTGGCGACGTAGTGGTCGAGCTTCGGGGAGGCGGCGACGTCGGCGATTTCCACGCCGGCGAGATCGATGCCGTTCTCCTTGGCCAGCTTCGCGATGGCGGAGGCGTCGCCCACCAGCACGGGCTTGGCGTAGCCGACTTTCGCCAGCTTCGCCGCCGCCTGCAGATTGCGCGGATCGTCGCTCTCCGTCAGACAGATCTTCCGCCCCAGTGATTGCGCCTTGCTCCTGATCTTCTCCAGCACCGTCTCCGCCATGGTGTCTCCTCCCCGCCGTTGTCGTTATTTGAAAAGTTCTGCAATATTTTGCAGGTTGTTGTCACAAATCTATCCCGCATCTACGTGTTTTTCCAGTGGAGAGGGAAAGTCGGTTCAGCACAAGTGCTTTTTGACGACCTCGCCGATGGCGGCGGTCCATTTCGCGACATCCGCGGAGTCGCGGGCCTCGACCATGACGCGCATGAGGTTCTCGGTGCCGGAGTAGCGGACGAGGGCGCGGCCGTTTTCGCCGAGATCCTTCTCGCAGGCGGCGATGAGGTCGTAGAGGGCGGGGACCTTCTCGATCGGCACCTTCTCCTTCACCTTGTAGTTGCTCAACTGCTGCGGGAACTCCTCCATGCAGTCGGCGAGCTCCGAGAGCGGTTTCTTGGCGAGGCTGATGAGTTTGAGGGCGTGGAGGGCCGTGAGGATGCCGTCGCCCGTTGTGGCGTAGTCCATGAAGATGATGTGCCCCGACTGCTCGCCGCCGAGGTTGTAGCCGCCCTCGCACATGCGCTCGATGACGTAGCGGTCGCCCACGGCGGTCTGTTCGACCTTGATGCCGGCCTTCCGCATGGCGGCGTTGAAGCCGAGGTTGGTCATGACGGTGACGACGACCGTGTCCTCCGCGAGCTGTTTGCGTTTCTTGAAGTCGAGGGCGCACATGGCGAGGATGCGGTCGCCGTTGACGACTTTGCCGGTGTGGTCGAGCAGGATCACGCGGTCGGCGTCGCCGTCGAGCGAGATGCCGACGTCGGCCTTGTTGTCGATGACGAGTTGGGCGATCCGTTCCGGGTGCGTCGCCCCGCAGTTGTCATTGATGTTGTAGCCGTCGGGGGTGGCGGCGACGGTGATGACCTCGGCCCCCAGCTCCTTGAAGATGCGCGGGGCGATGGAGTAGGCGGCGCCGTTGGCGCAGTCGAGCACGACGCGCAGCTTCTTGAGGCTGTGGTTCTTGATCGAGCTTTTGGCGAACTCGATGTAGCGGCCGCGGGCGTCGTCGATGCGGTACGCCTTGCCGATCAGGTCGGTGCCGATGTGCGCGCTGACGATTTCGTCGCCGAGCACTTTTTGCTCGACGAGCATCTCGATGTCGTCGGGAAGCTTGAAGCCGTCCGAGCCGAAGACCTTGATGCCGTTGTCCTCGGCCGGGTTGTGCGAGGCGGTGATCATGATGCCGCAGTCCGCCCCGAATGATTTGATCAGATGGGCGATGGCGGGCGTGGGCATCGGACCGACCTCCAGCACGTCCATCCCCATGCTCACCAGTCCGCTTGTCAGAGCCGTCTCGAGCATGTAGCCCGACAGCCGCGTGTCCTTGCCGATGACGGCGGAGGCCGAGGCGTGCCCCTTTGAGCCGAAGTGCAGGGCGATCGCCTTGCCCAGTTGCAGCGCCACTTCGGGGGTGATCGGATAGGTGTTCGCCTTGCCGCGGATGCCGTCTGTGCCGAAAAGCTTTCTCATAATTCTCAATATCCTTAAATGATTGTCAAGCCAATATGGGGAGCCATAGCATCGAAGTCCCGATCGCGATGAATGAGGAGGTGTCGATAATGACCACATTGGTTCGCATGAGGCACCTCCCTGAAATGTGTATCAAACATATGCGTCAAGGCGCACAATTCAACTCCTATGAAACTAACCACCACAAGACCTAAGCGCGCCCACGGGAGCGCGCTCCCTGCGCCTATTCGGGACGGCGCATGTTTCTTTCATGGTTGAACATCGCCTCGGCGGAAGTGGGCGCGCTGAGGAGTGGCTCGCTTTTCGCATCATGCTTGAGATCCATGTGCGGTGTGGAGGGCGACTGGCTTTCAGCATGCTTCAGCGGAAAGGAGTGATCGTGCCATGTGTGTTAGTTTTTCGTGGCGTCATTGAAAACCGCGCCTCGGTCACGTAATCTATATGTGGTAAATTAACGTAGTTATTGATTAGGTTGAAATAGTGCTTACCGTGTGTTTACCGCATCGCGAACCACCGAGCACACTGTGTGGCATGTGGGGGACGCAGGGAGGTCTTACCGTAGATGGAGGTCGGAAATGTCGGACGTGGCAAAGTCGGGAGTCAATGATGACGTTGACGAGATCGATTTGTTTCAGGTGCTTTTTGTTTTGATGAAGCAGTGGAAGCTGCTGGTCTTGTCTTTGGTTGTCGGCATTCTCGTGGGGGGGGCTTTTTTCCTCCACATCAAAACCCGTTACACCGCCGAATTCAAAGTCAATATCGTTCAGGTGCAACCTGATGGCGTGGTCGTCAATCTACCCGCCGCCGATTTTATGTTGAGGATGACGGATGAGCGTCTTCAAGAGGCCGCGGAAGAAGCTTTTCTGAAGATCAACTCTGGTACCGCCAACAAGCAGGACATTCTGTGTTTCTCTTCGGAAGTCGACAAGAAAAATGCGGGGATAACTACGCTTTCAGCCTCCTGCTATTCGAGGAAATTGTCGACCGATTACCTTAAGTTCCTTCCTGGTTACCTCTCTACCCATTTCAATAATGAGTACGAGCAGGACGAGGCCAGGATTCTGAGCGAGATTAAGCCTGAGTGCAAGGAGATGTTTGACAAAATGAACAAGGCGAATGACGCGTTGAAGGCATTCGACCAGGATTGTGTCAGGCAATTCGAGGAGGAGAAGATGAGCCTGAGCGTTTCTGAGCTTGAAGGACTATATGCCTCCTACCGATCGCTCAAGAGGCAAAGGGAGTACCTTGAGGATTTCCTGCCAGAGGTCGATCCGGCAAATGCGGCGAAGATCTGCGATGTTTTCGTCTCAACATGTCCAAACCTCTCCCAGGTGGGAAATGCTGAGGGGGCGGACAAGATATGGTCGGTCGTGGTTGAATTCCGGAAGCTTGCCGAGGCGCAGGCTGGTCTGCAAAGCGAGATAGCGAGGCTTCCCTCGCATGATTGTCCGGAGGCTGTCAAACTCCAGGCGCAGCTTTCGGAAGTGGGGCGGAGGTTGGCCGACTTCTCGCAGGTCACGATTGCCCAACTGCGAGCCAGAAAGGAAATCCTCATGAAGCAGGAGGCGGACCTGAGCAAACTAATCGAGCAAACCAGGGCTTTGAAAGATGACGTCAGCCGCGACCGCATCAGATACGCCGACTTGAAGGGGGAGATCGAATTGCTGAAAAACAATCACGCTCTACTCTCCAGCACATTGACCAAGATGGGGGGTAAAATAAGATTCAAGATGGAGTTCAAAGTGGTGAGCTATGTGATTGACGTCAAAACAAACCTCAAACGGAAGTTGCTCTTCCTGTTCTTGCCATCTTTTGTTTTAGTTGTGCTATCGGGGGTATCGGTTCTTCTTTACAATGCCTTCATGCAGCGCGGCTTTCAGGCCGCTTCTCCTGCGCTTTCACGCTCCTCGCCCGAATGATCACTTGCCTTGCGCGGCGGAGTCAGGGACGGGGGAGTCGAAGTTGAAGAAGACCATGAAGGGCAGGGAGCCGTTTTCGATGATGTTGACGATGCCGATCTGAAAGCCGTCGAGATCCCGCGCGTAGTTCACGATACTCAACTGGGTGGCGGGGGGAGGAGGCTGGCCGGGGAGTTTGCCGGAGAGGACGTTGACCAGGGCCGCCTGCACGCCTCGGAAGTCGCTTTCGAGGTTGAACAGGCCGAAATGGGTTCCTCGAGAGCCGTCGCCCACGTTGACCATCGCAAGCTTCGCGCCATAGACCTCGGGAGTGGCGGCGGAGACGAGCGAGCCCTCGAAGCCTACGACCCGCCCCTGTCCTGACATGAAGCCGGTCTTGACGCCGTACACGCACTGCGCCGGGGGCAGGGCGACACTTTCCGTGAGGCAGAGTTGAAGCGGCGTCCAACTGGAGATGTCGACCTGGCGGCGCTCAGGCATCACGGCAGTGACCCCCACCGTCAGAATGCCCGCGGCGGCGTCGAACTCGGCGGCGGCCGTGCCGTCCTCGCGCTCCCAGCGGCGGGGGGCGGGAATTTTACCGGCGGGTTTCTCGATCCACTTCGACTCCTCCTTGTTGCGGGCGAGCACGGCGGTGATGTCCGCTTCGGAGAGGACGGGAGGCTTGGCTCCAGGTGCGGCAGCCGCGGGAGGCAGGGCGTGGACTTGGACGAAGATCGACTTGCCGGTGGCGGTGTAGCCGTAGAAGACCTTGTAGCGAAGGCCGTCCTTCTCATGCGTCTGAACCGTGTAGCTGGTTTCCACGGCCACCTTGACTGGCTTGCCCAGCTCATACGCGTTGGCTTTGGGTATCCGGCCTATCTGGGCGTGGCACGGCGCGGCGGCGAAAAGGACGAGTATGGCGGCGAAGGTGAAGGCTTTCATTGGTGTTTCCTCATTCAATAGTGTCGATAGTTAATATTCTCCGGTGGAACGGGAGAATTTTAACTTACATGAGTGGGTTGTGATCGTGCAGCGGCTTGGTCATTTTCATTGGGACGACGACGGTGAAGATGGAGCCTTTTCCCTGTTCGCTGTGGAAGGTCACGGTGCCGCCGAAGATGTCGACGAGGTGTCTGACGATGGCGAGCCCGAGACCGCTGCCGCCGAACATGCGGGTGACGGAGGCGCTTTCCTGGGTGAAGGGCGTGAAGACGAATTTCTGGTATTCCTTCTTGATGCCGATGCCGGTGTCGATGATCGAGATGACGAGGGTGTCGCCGGGGCCGCACCCCGCCTTGAGGGTGATGGAGCCTTTGAACGTGAACTTGATGGCGTTGCCGAGGAGGTTGTTGACGACTTGACGGAGTCGGAGTTCGTCGCCAATGATGGTGGGGGGGAGGTCTGAGGCGTAGTCTTTGATGAAGACAAGCCCCTTCGACCTGGCCTGCTGGGAGAAGTTGTTGAGGCATTTGTTCAGCGAGTCCGCGAGGATGAACTCGGTGATCTCGAGGTCGATCGCCTTGTGCTCGATCTTCGAGAGGTCGAGGATGTCGTTGACAAGGGTCATGAGGTAGGAGGTCGACTCCGCGATACTGTCCACATACTCTTTCTGCGAATCGGTGAGTGCGGTGAGTCCGAGCAGTTCGGAGAAGCCGGTGATGGAGTTGAGCGGGGTCTTGACGTCGTGCGAGATCATCGAGAAGAAGTAGTCCTTCATCTTCGCATGGGTCTCCGCTTCGTATTTCGCCTTTTCGGTGGCCTGCTGGGCCTCCTTGTAGGTGGTGACGTCGCGGAAGTACCAGATGCGGCCGATGATTTGCGAGCTTTGCGCGAGCATGAGGGCCATCGGCGCGGAGTGCACCTCGAGGAAACGTCCGCCGACCAAGATGTCGACAAGGTCGATCGCGGCGTCGGGCGCGGCGCGCAGCGCCTCGAAGAGCCTGTCCTTGTCGGGCGATTTCTCCGCGATGAGGGCAATGATCTCGGGGGCGTGCGACTTCATGTTGACGAGGTCAAGTCCGCAGAGCTCGAGGAGCCGCCGGTTGTGCGAGATGATCTCGCCGTCGCTCTTTGACACCATGATGCCGTCGAGCGAGAGGTCCTGCACCGCGGTGAGTGTGGCGTTTTGGAGGCGGATCTGTTCCTGCGCTTGCGAGAGGAGCCGTTCGAGGGTGATCTCCTTCCACACCATTTCGATGGTGGAGGGGAGGACGTCGAGGAG
>CAYTFM010000014.1:12089-23300 GCA_964436735.1 uncultured Victivallales bacterium
CGCGGGCGCCCTTTTTGAGGAGGTTGACGGCGATGGTCTCTGAGCCCTGTCCGGTGGCGACGATGAAAGGGATGTCGAGCCCTTTGGCGTGCATCTCCTCGACGACCTGGTCGCCGTTCTTGTCGGGGAGCCCAAGGTCGAGCAGCATCAGGTCCGCCTTGTTGTCGGGCAGCCAGGCGAGGCATTGTCCCGCGGTGGAGAAGCAGACGCAGGAGTGCCCCTCGCGGGTGAGACGGCGGGAGAGGAGCCCGTTCAGGGCGTTGTCGTCCTCGACGATGACTATGGTGAGCTTGTCTTTCATTTCGGTTCCCCGTAGAGTGGAATGGTGAATATCTGGAGGATGAGGGCGATGTTCTTGATGGTGTTGGTGAATTTGGCGTAATCGACGGGTTTGGTGACGAAGAAGTTGCAGCCGAGCTCGTAGCTTTTTTCGATTTCAAGGGGGTCGTCGCTCGTGGTCAGCATGACGACGGGGATTTTTCGGAGGGCAGGGGTCGCCTTCATCGTCTTAAGCAGTTCGAGGCCGTTCATGATGGGCATGTTGATGTCCAGGAGCATGAGCAGCCGCTCGCAGGACGCGAGACGTCCGTCCGCCGCGCCTTTCGCAAGGAGATCGAGGGCCTCCTGGCCGTGGCGGGCGCGGTGGATGGTGGCGAAGGTGCCGGCGCGTTTGAGGTTTGTGGCGATGAGATGGGCGGCGGCGTCGTCGTCCTCGACGAGCAGAATAGAGGTCTTGTCAGGAGTTGCGGTGCCGCTGGTTTCCATCGTCTTGCTAAAGCTCCCATCGCCACGTGTCACGTGTCACACAATAAGAAGACATTTGTACATGGTTCAACGGTTCCAGGTTCACGGTTCAACGGTTGGCGGATTATGAGTGTGGGAAGTCCTAACCGTTGAACCCTTGAACCGTTGAACTTTGAACCGTGCCGACATTTGTTTATTTCGAGTTTCGATATTTGAGATTCGGATTTAACTGTTGGTGGGGATGGTGTCGGGCAGTTCGAGGAGGAAACGGCTGCCTTTGTTCGTGTCGGATTCGACCCAGATCCGTCCGCCATGCAGATCGAGGATGCGGTTGACGATGGCCAAGCCGAGTCCCTCTCCGGTGCTCTCGGACCCCAGATGCGCGCGGTAGAAGGCGTCAAACACCCGCTGCTGGTTCTCTTTCGAGATGCCCAGTCCGTTGTCCTTGACGGCGTAGATCACGCCGCCCTCGGTCCTGCGCGAGTCGACGGTGATTTCGCAGGGACGCTCGGGGGAGCGGTATTTGATGGCGTTGGAGATGAGGTTGAAAAAGACCTGCTCGATCATCGAGGCGTCGCCGGTGATGTCGATGAGGGTTCCCGTCTGAATTTTCGCCCCGCTCTCCTGGATCTGGAAATTGAGGGCGTCGCAGACGTTGCGCAGGAGCGAGTTCATCTCGAGGTGCTCGGGTTTGACGGACGCCCGTCCCATCCGGGAGAGGCGCAGGAGGCCGTCCAGCAGGATGTCCATCCGTTTGGAGCCGTTGAGGATGTAGTTGAGCGACAGTTGGACTTCCTCGTCGAGGATCTGCCGGGCGCGCTCGCTGAGTCTGTCCGAGAGAGGGGCGACCTCCCCGCGGAGCTCCTCGCAGGCGGCTTTGAGCTCCTCGCCGAAGCCCTGGATGCTGATGAGCGGGGTACGCAGGTCGTGCGTGGCCGTGTAGAGTATCTGCTCAAGTTCCTTGTTCTTCCGCTTGAGCGTCTCGTTCTGCTGTCCGATCTTCTTGTTGCTGTCCTCGAGCTTTCCCTCGAGGATGAGGTTGAGCTTCTTGATCTCGGCGGTGTTGAGGCGGATCTGCTGGTCGCGGCTTCTGATGGCGGTGAGCATGTTGTTGAAGCTTTCGGCCAATCTCTTGAGCTCGACGGGGCCGGAGACGATGATGGGGCGCTCGAAATCCCCCCGGCTGATCGTGTCCGCCCCGTTCTCCAGGGCGCGCAGATTCCGGGTGACGTCGCGGAAGACGTAGAGGGAGGCGATGGTGAGGACGCCGAGGGCGAGGAGGACGGCGAGCACGGTGGAAAGGAAATACTGCCCCGCGATGATCCGGTTGCTGACGAGGCGGTTGTTGATGTTGACGAAGATGTCGCGGACGGTGCTCTGTGCCGAGGGGCGGTAGGTGTTCTCGATGTCGAGCATCGTGGCCGCGTCGGCCTTCTTGTTCTGCAGGCACAGCTCGATCGCCTTCAGGTAGCCGTCCGCCTGGCGCTTCTTCTCGTCGACGATCACCGGCACGCTGTGCTCCGCGGCCTTCAGGAGACCGGAGTTGCCGAGCCAGTCGATATATTCCGCGCCCCATTCGACGACGCCCCCGCGCCATTGCTGGACGCGCGTGCGCAGCGCCTCGATCTCGGCCTCCTGGACGGAGATCGAGGACTTGGCGTCGATGTGGAAACGGATGTCGGCGGTGATTTTCGACTCCTCGTCTCCGATGGCCAGGTAATGGTTGATGACTTTGTGCCCCGCCTCGATCTGGCTCATGACCCGGTTCTGCAGGCGTTGGCCATAATAGATCTGGGCGATCACGCCGACGCCGAAGAGGGCGAAGAGGAGACCCCACACCACCAGCTGAAGTTTGATGCTGTTCACTTGAGCAGCTCCTTCAGCGGGGTGTCCGAGGGGGTGTTGGGGGTGATCGCCCAGCGGAGCGACTTCTCTATCTCCGCCTCATAGGAGTGGCTGTCGCAGCGCGAGAAGAGAACCGGCTGCAGGTCTCCGGGATGCCGGGGACTCGCCGCCGGCGGCAGGGTGAGGAAGGCCTCCCGTAGTTTCATGGCGGTGACGTCGTCGACGCAGCTTCTGTTGACGCACACGATGTTGCGGGGCATGGTCGAGTAGCTTGTCCAGATGATGCGTATGTCGCGGTCGCTCCACCCGTTGACGGAGGCGCAGTCGTCCAGCTCCCGCCAGTTCGTGGCGACGATGTCGGTCTTGTTTCTCATCATATCGGCGACTGCCTGGGCATGGGTTCCTGCGAAGGAGATGCTGGAGAACCATTCTGTCAATGGGACGGGGATCTTCTCCCGAAGATAGCGTTCGGGTATAAAATAGCCCGAGAAGGAATGCTTGTCCACAAAGGTCAGGCGGGAGTTGCGGGTGTCTTTGATGAGGTCCATATCCTTCCTGGTGGCGAGGACCGCCCGGTTTCTGTTCTGATCCTCAAGGTCGATGGCGAGCAGGGGGGTGATCGAGGTCTTCTGTTCCGTGCCGTAGTAGACCAGCGGGGTGGTGTAGGCGAGGTCGAGCCGTCCATGGGACAACCCCTGCTCGATTTCGCCGTCGCTGTAGGCGTAATAGGGGACGAGATGGAAACCGGTCGAATGGCTGATCTGCTTGAGGATCGGATCCCAGCTCCCGATGGCGAGGCTGCGGGAGGGTATGGGGGCGATGCCGATGCGGATCGCTCGCTCCTGCGTGGTCATTTTTTCCGTGTAGAAGAAAATCGGCCATACGCCGATGGTCACGGCCGAGATCTCGATGATCACGAAGAAGGCGACGGCGACCAATATCAGTCTTCTATTCTTCACAGCTTCCCAATGGATGGCGTCGATCTTGTTCTTTGTTTTGGCACCTGTGCGGTAAACCCTTGCGCAAAGGTGTGTTTCCGCGGCGTCACCTATACCACGTACAGTATTGCAAAGCTGTCCTCAAATCAATTCCACGCCGTTCTTTAATTGGGAGGAGATGGGGTGAAGGTCGGGTGTTTGAGCGGGGGCGAGCCCATGCGCCAGGTGAGTGTGGCGCATGTGCCGCTGCCTGCGTGTCACGCCGCGGCGAGTGGGGCGTACGGGCTGCCGGGGTTCTCTTCCGCCTGGTCGGTTGCGCCGCCAGCCTTGAGTTCGAAGATTTTTCCTTCGAACACCACGAGGACCACCTCGGCGCCGTCGATCAATGTCGACAGGAAGGTCGGTTTATCGGTCGTCCTTCTCGCCACGGTGTTTTCCGTGATCGAGATCACGGTGGCACCTTGCGGAATGATATCCATCATGGGAGAGCCCTCCTTTTCCCGCAGTTGGCTGCCTTGTCTTCAAGCTCCGGCTGATCGTTATGATCCGATGGGTGTCCCCATGACGCAAGAAGAGCGCCATGGAACTGCCCGATGACTCGCGCCGGAAGCCGCGCCGTCCCCGCGGGACGCCGTCCTTCCGCCCGCTTCCCTATCTTTGTTATATACCGGTCCGCGGGGTAAATCAATGCGTGGGATCCCCTATGGCAGGTTTCAGGGTTCAGGAAACGCCCTTCGATTTGTCGGACAAATGCCGCGGGCGCGGTGGCGCAGGGCGGCAGAGGGTTCTTGTCATGGCACGGCCTTTGCGTTATACTTCGTCTGTTTCATTCATGTAGACAGACAAATCATGAGGGAGTTTATGAGCATGTCGCCTATCCATGTGTTTCTCGCCATCTTCGCCTTCGCCTTGACCGTCGTGGGGCAGGAGACCCGTCAAGCCGCCGAGCCGCCGGCTCAGGAGATCATCCAGACGAAGCATGCGCAGGCCGCCGCCGATAAGGCCGCGGCGGAGCAGGCCGTCGCCGAGAAGGCGGCGGCGAAGGCGGCTCAGGCAGTCTCCGTGGCGGCGAAGGCGGCGCCGAAACAGCCTTCGGCCGCCGAGAAGCCTGCCGCGAAGTCCGATGAGCTGGAAAAGCTTGAGCAGAGCATGGCGCTCGAGAAGAGCGAGCATGAGAAACAGGATTTAGAGCATGTAAACAAGGTCAAGGCGCAGGTCGATAAGATTGAGAAGCTGCTCGACTCGCGCGACGAGTGGACGAAGGACACCGACGGCGAGGGGAAGATGAACGGCCTTGGCGAGATCGAGTCTCTGCGTTTGCGGGCGACATACTTCTCCATCGAGCGAGGGTTTCGGAAAGAAGTCGAGCGGGAGATCCGCGACCTCATAAAACTCATGCGGCAGTGGGCTTCCTTCAGGGCCGCGTTCAAGGAGCGCCTGACCGTCATGAAGCTGGAGTTGCGCCTTGCCGCCTTGGAGCAGAAGGAGGTTGTGGCGACCCCGGCAGTCACCCGCAAGGAGGACTTCGAATATTACGAGGTGAAGACAGAGTCCAGTTTGACGCAGATTAGCGCGCTGCCCGAGGTGTACGGGGATCCGACGCTCTGGCGGCACCTCTACACGGCCAACAAAGAGAAGATCGCTGATCCGGAGAAACCGATTCCCGCCGGCACCGTCCTTGTGGTCCCAGACCTCAGCGGGAAATGACGACTCCACTATGATCAGAGGCAGGATACTTGTGGTCGACGATGATCCCCTGGTGCGCATGAACACCGTCGACACGCTTGTGGACGCCGGGTTTTCGTGCGCCACGGCTGACAGTCTCGCCGCGGGATTCGCGCAGCTGGCTCATGGCCGTTTCGATCTTGTCGTGTGCGATCATGACCTTGGGGACGGGAAGGGAAGCTCCTTGGTGAAAAAGCTTGCGGCGGCGGGGGATCCCACGCCGGTCATCTGCCTCAGTGGCGCCGGAGGCTTGGTCGAGGCCGAACTTGCCGGTTGCGCATCCGTGCGGAGGATCGTGCAGAAGCCGGCGACGGCGGACGTGTTGACCGCGGCGGTTTCGGAGGGGCTCGCTCCCCGCGCGGAGACCTTGGAGCGATATCCCCGTCTGATCGGTGAGGATGAGCGCACACGGCTGCTTGGTGACTTCTCCTGATCCGGCGGGCGCTGCGGAGTCTGCCCGCGTGAATGGCACATGGTGAATCGAGAATAGCTGTGGCCGCCATTCACCCCCCCACGATCCACTATTCACCTCGGGCTTTGACCCTGGCATGGCGATTGCGTCTACTTGTCGGACACTATGAACAACACTCCACAATCTTCGGGGCGGATCGCACGGTTTGTCCGGTTTCTCAGGTATGCCGGCGCGGCGGTGGCGGCGGCGGCGGTCGCGACCTGCGCGGCCTATCTCATGACCGGCGCCGAGGCGCGCGTCCGGGCCAAGGCGGTGAGCGGACGGGAACTTGCCGAGAAGGATTTCCAGAAGAAGATCAAGGAGCTTGTCAGTAATTCGAAGTGCGTCTGCGACGATTCCTTCATCCTGATGCTCAAGGGCATCGCCGCCGTCGACAAGACGCCGGAACACCGCTCCACGATCAACGAAGCCCTCGCCGAAGTTTTCGCGAACCGTTTGGAGGTCGAGTCGAATCCGAAGAAGCGCGAGGAACTCGCGGCAGCGACGATCAAATATTACCGCGAAATACTGCCGGAACTCGAGTCGCGGAAGAGGAACGAGGTGAGCCGCAAGCTCGCCATCGTGCTGATGGAGCAGAAGAAGTGGGACGAGGGGGCGAAGATCTTCAAGGAGAGCGAGGGCTTCCAGATGACGCCGACCGAGCGCTGGAGCAATCGGCTCTCGTGGGCCACCTGCCTCTGGCGTGATAGCAAAACGCTACAGGCTCTCGACCTGTTGTCCCAGATTGTCGACGAGTGCGACAACATGCAACTGCGGGGCAGGGCGCTGCGGCTCAAGGCTGACATTCTGCTGCTGGCGAGCAGCTCCACGGAGGACGCCGCGCAGCTCGCGGGCGCCTCTGAATTCACCGGGGCGGCCGAACGCCCGTCGATCCTGGTGGACAAGGCGTTCAAACTCTACGGGACGGTGGTGAAGCTGCTGCCGTCTCTGAACGAGGACGTCTCCGTGTCCCAGTTGGGCATGTTGCGGATTCTGATTGACGAGGGGAAGAAGGATGATGCCTATGAGGTGGCCAACAACATCCAATTTGGTGGTGGATCGGTGAATGACAAGATCCGTGCGCTTGTCTTGATCGCCGAGATGGAGGAGAAGGAGGGGGATCTGCTCAAGGCCTCGGAGGTGCTTGCCACCTGCAAAAAGAAATTCTCCCAGTCGATACTCACGGATGAGTTGGCGTTCAAACTGTACCAGTTGATGCTCAAGAACGGAAAGTACGACGACGCCTTCGACCTGTGCGAGGAGATCCTGACGAAATATCAGAACATCGGGGCCATGGAAACGGTGCTGAAGGGATTTTTCCCTGGCAAGGAGGGGCTGATAGACAACCTCGACTTCGCCGACCCCGAGAAGATGTACCGGACGCGGACCGTCAACGTGTTGAAGAGTCTGGAGACCAGGTCCGCCTCGGTTTGGCAGAGGCTGATGCCGCTCGCCTTAACGGCCCGCGCGTTCCTGAACTATCATCTTGGGCAGTGCGGACGTGATGCGAAGACGCATTACGAGCTTGCGGAGAAGGGGTTCGCCGAGCTGTTTGAGAATCGCAAGGACATCGAGCTGCTCGCTCCCGACGACAGCATGTACTGCGATCTCATGAGCGCGGTGCAGGTGGGGCGGGATCCGGCGGTCGTGGCCTTCAGGGCGCGGCGCTACCTTAGCGAGTATCCCATCAGCGGACGGCACTCGCGCGACTCGCTGCAGATCCTGATGGGGGCGTACTATCAGATGGGGCTGTACGACCAGGCGTTCGATATCGCGCGTAACGTCTTCATCGAGCAGGTGAGCCAGATGGGGGATGCGGCGAAGCCCGACACCAGCGACGAGTGGCTGAAGACGGTGGCGAAGATCGGGCAGTGCTACGACAAGCTTGGGCAGTACGAGAAGGCCAACACCATCCTGCGCAACTACGCGAAGCGTTTCCTCAGCAGGCCTTTCGCCGCGCAGATCTACTACGACTGGGCGGGGGTGGCGTCGGCCCGCGGCCAGAAGCACGAGGCGATACGCCGCTACGACGTGGCCTATCTGCAGGCCGGGACCGCGGATCTCCGCTACCAGATCATTCTTGAACGGAGCCTCCTCTCCTTGGAGCTGAAGGAGGATGGCTGCTATCCGGAGGCCCTGATACTCCTGCGCGGGATCGCCAGCGACTCGGCGCTCAAGGACGAGACTCGCAAGATGATGCAGAGGCGACTGTACGAGGCGCTGCTTGAGTACACCAGCGCCAACAACCCCCAAGAGTTCGAACGCCTTTTCGGGGAGGCGCTCGCCAACTTCAAAAGCGAGACCTGGCCCGAGTACTGGGTGCTGCGCTCCTTCACGCCGATGTTCGGAAAGGTCCAGCTGTCAGAGATCAGCAAGAAGCACAAGGATATGCTTGACAATGAGTTTCTGAAGATGTCCTCCAAGACGTCGGAGACGTTCTCCTTCTTGAAGAGACAGCTGGAGCTTATCCAGAAGCAGATTGGCGTCGAGGGCGAATTGAGCAAGCTTAAAAATAGGGGGCTGTGAGATGAATGCCAAAATCGAGTCGATGAGACGGAAAATCAACGGGTGCAAAGAGCTGCTCGCGGTTTTCCAGGACGAGCGCAAGGCGTACCAGGCGGAGCAGCGGATTGGGCTCAATGGCGTCATCGCCTTCCTTGAGAAAAAGAAGGAGCTGATCTCTATGATCGAGGCGGCCCGCTCCCCCGAGCTCTCCGCCGATGCTGACGACCAGGCCGACAAGGAGCAGTTGCGCAGCCTGCGCGGCGAGCTTTCGCGGCTGCTGGAGCAGCTGCTGGTGATCGACAACGAGAACGAGAAATTGCTCCGTCGGGTGCTCTCCGGGACTGGATCCGTGGCGACCGCGCCGCAGAGCGCCGTCAGACCCCGCCCCGCTCTGCAGCAGCGGCTCCCGTTCTGCCCTGACATGCGGCGGGCTCCGCTCGGGGTCGAGCCGCGCGTGCCCGCCGCCGCGCCTGCCGTCATCCCTTCCGCCGTCTCTCCGGCGGCCCGGGCGATCGCCACCATCGCGGCGACCGCTCCCGCGAGGCAGCCCCTCCCGCGGATGCCGCGGACCCAGTTGCGGCAGTACATAGACGCCGACGCCTTCGCGCGCCAGCCAGGAGCAGTCGTCGCCGCGAGGTGAGGGCGATGAAATACAAAGTCATTGGTCAATGGTCATTGGCAAGCTGATGATTTCTAATGACTAATGACTAATGACGTAGCGGATACAGGACAGGACTATGGAAGCGATCACGCAGGCTGAAATCGACATGCCGGGCTTCGATCCCCGCCAGTCGCTGCTCAAAGCCTTCGAGACCTTCCAGCGGCAGTGCGAGACGCTGGAGGCGACCCACCTTGAGCTTCAGGGCAGACTGCGCAGTTCCGAGGTCGAGCTTGCCAGGAAGAACGCCGAACTTGCCGCCAAGATGTCCGAGGTCGAGGCGGTCACCGAGCGTCTCAAAACCATCGTGGCGTCCATTGCCGACGCCGTTTTCCTGGTCAAGAACGGTGCCGTCGAGATGCGGAACAACGCGGCGGAACGTCTCATGAGCGATGGGTTCAACCTTGACGATCAGGCGGTGTGCGGGGAGGTTGCCGCGCTGCTGGCCGCTGGCATTCCCGTCCGCGACGTCGATCTCGCGCTGCGGCTCAACGGCGAGGACCGCGCGTTCATGGTGTCTGTCGCGCCTCTTGCGGAAGGCGGCGTGGCCGAGGGGGTGGTGCTGACGATGAAGGACGTCACGGAGCATCGCCGCCTGCAGACGCGCGTCGCGTCGGAGGAGCGTCTCGCCGCCGTGGGGCGTGTCGCCGCGAGCGTCGCCCACGAGATCCGCAATCCGCTTTCCGGCATCGAGGGGTTTGCCACGCTTCTTGTCCGCGACCTCAAGGACAGTCCCGCCCAGTTGAGGCTCGCCGAGCGGACCGTCGCCTCGTCGCGTCGGCTCAGCCAGGTGGTGACCAGCCTGCTCAACTACACTCGGGAGTTCAAGTGCTCCCTGTCCTCTCATGACCTCAACGCGCTGGCCACCGAGACGGTGGAACTGGTCAAGCCCCATGCCGGGGGGAGGGCGGAGCTGCGGCTTTCACTCTGCGAGGGGCCGCTGCACGCGTCGCTGGATAAGACCCTTTTGTCCCAGGTGCTTTCGAATCTCCTGCTGAACGCGGTCGACGCCTGTCCCGACGAGGGCGGAGGCGTCATCGAACTCTCCACGCGCCGCATGGGACGTCAGGCGGTCATCTCGGTCTCCGACAACGGTTGCGGCATTCCCCCTCAGGCGCTGAGACGGCTTTTTGAACCGTTTTTCACCACAAAAGTGGGTGGTGTCGGACTCGGACTCGCCCTGTGCGAACGAATCGTGAAAGCCCATGGCGGGCAGATCGAGGCCGACAGCGTAGAGGGTCAAGGCGCCACTTTCACCCTCAAACTGTCCGTGGCGTAACCCGCGCGTTCCCGCAATGGCGTTTCCCTTAGCTCGGTCGGTTGTCTGGCGATGGGCGATGAGGCGGCTGCGGACTTGTTTGTCCTTGCGGCGGAAACAGGTGTCGACATTCTTTAAGTGACTTACAGTTCAACCAGAAATGAAGGTCGCCGTTCAACGGGACGACAGAGCAGGGAGGTCTGACTATGAATGTGATCGAATGCCCGTATTGCGAAATGGAGATCAGCGCATCCCGGATTGACGCCGAGGGGGGTATCTGCCCCGAGTGCGGCCATCCGATCTCGCCGGACATCTTCAACGAGGACGACGAGGACATGGAGGGAGACGACGAAGGTGACGACGAGGACGATGATGAGTGATAAATGATTTGCCGACGCTCGCCCAAGTCATACGCGATGAGTATCCATCTCCGACGGCGTCCACTCTACCAGGTGACCACGGAGCGGAGGGATTCCAGTGTGTCCGTTTTGGCGATGCCGCCGGCTCCGACATGATGGGAGGGCGCCGCCTTTCTGGCGAACCCCAGGAATCTCAGCAGTCTTGCGGGCCAGCCCTTGGGCCGCTTCTCCTGCGCCTGATCTCTACGACGGGCGATGAGGCCGAGATGCTCCTCGATTCCGGCGGTGATGGTTTCACGCATCCCCGCCGCGTGCGGGGCGTCCCAGTTGAATGCGTCGAAGGCGTACTTCCCGGCCGTCTTGCCTTCCACGGTCCAGGCGATTTCCAAGGCGTCCCCGCTGGTAATGCGTCTCGTCGTGACAGCTCTTCTCATGCTCTCGACGTACTCAAGTGAGGTGGCCACGGCTCTGACGCTCAACAAGCCAGGGGCGAAATCCATCTCCCCCGCCATGACGGCACGCTTCAAGTGATGTAGCGCGTCGGCCCGCCATCCCTTGTGGTCGGCGAGGGAGTTCCAGAAGTCGGTGTCGTCAATGAAGCGCGAGGCGCAGAGCCGGTAGAGGCCGGCCACCGCCTCGTCGTGGCGGATAAGGTGCTCGATCAAATTCCCGGTCATCAGTTAGTTCGACATGCGATCCCCACAGCAGTTGGTTGTCACTGATAGTAC
>CAYTFM010000014.1:23310-25144 GCA_964436735.1 uncultured Victivallales bacterium
TGTCGGCGCCGTCTTCCGGGGACTGCCTGGAAGCTTCGGCTGCGTGGTCGCCTGCCGCACGATCGTCCGGAGCAGCCTGTGGCGCGGCGCGTCCTTGAGCGCAGGCGCATTCCGTGGCGCGTGCCCCGCCATGAAGCGTAAGAGCAGGATGTCCATGGCAAGCATGGCGGCGATGATGATGGCGAGTACGAGGATCGGTATCATGGTTGACCTCACCTAATGGCGTGCGGGATCTCGCGGGTTCAACGAGTATACGAAGAGACCTGCGGTTTTTCCGCAGTACTCCACGTCTCCTTGCGACTCGTCTAACGAATGTTCCCGCTGTCGCATAATCAGACCTGACCGCCGCCAGGACGTCGCTCCGTGAGGCGGTTGTTTTCACTTTGCGCGCATTGTACCTTTGTACCCGTGATACCGGAGATCCGGTTAACGTGGGGTGCAACTTTGTCGGAAAACTTGTCTCTCCGACTGGATAGGCATGAGCGCAACTGATGGAAAGGGAGGCGCGTGTGGGCAGATCTTTGGCATTGCATGCCTGCGTGGTGGCACTGCTGGCGGCGGTGTGTTCCCTGGCAATGCCTCGCGGAGCGCCGGACACAACCCGCTATCTTGCCGAGGCGAAAAGTCTTGCCGAGACGAACACGTTCTCGCTTGGGGAGGAGGTTCCCACGTGCAGGGATGCGCCAGGGCTTCCCTTCGTCCTGTCCCTTTTCATGAGGCTGGGATTCGAGAAACCTGAGACGCCGGCCCGTCTTCTGAACGCTTTGTGCGCCGGGGTGATTGGCTTTTGTGGCGGCCTGGCGGTCTTCTGGCTCATGGGAACGCGGAGTGGCGGATGGCGGTTTGTGCCTGTCGTGGCAGTCTATTATTGCGGACTTTTCCCGACCATCCTTGGCTCATGCTCCTTTGTCCTGACGGAGGTGCTATACGCCGCGTTATTTCTCGTCGGCAATATCGTGGTCTTGGGGGCACTGAGGAATTCGACTTCCCCGAAATGGCTGTGGCTGCTGTCCGCCGGGGTTGTGTGGGGGGGGGCGACGCTGGTCCGTCCGGTACCCTATGTGTATCCATTGCTCGCGCTGCCCGCGCTTGTCATGTTGTCGTGGACGCCTGGAGACGCGCTGCCGGCGCTTCTCAGAAGGGGGGGAAAGGTTGCCCTCGCCAGTCTTGCGGGGTTTTTGGTGGTGACCGTGCCGTGGACGACGAGGAACTTCTTCCAGTTTCACGCGTTCGTTCCTGTCTGCTTCGGCACCGGGACGTACATGTATATTGGCTCGTCCGAAGAGTGGAATGCCGAATGGCCGGAGTTTGATCCCGCTGAACGCCTCATGATCGAATCGCCGGGGATGACGAGGCTCGAGGCTGACCGGGAATTGGGGCGGCGCGCGAAGATGAAAATAGTGCGGGATCCTGTTACATGGGGCACGCTGAGCGCGTTGAAGGTGAGACGTTTTCTGTTCGAGGTGGCGGGCTCGAAAAAACAGATTGGCTCCCAGTTTGTCGTGTGGGCGCTTACCCTTGCCAACGTCTTCAACCTGCTCTTTGCCGTCATTGGAGGTGTGGCGCTTTGGCGGCGCACCATGTGGCGGGAGCTTCTCTGGCTTCTGCTTCCTGTCATCTACACCGGCGCGCTTCATATGGCGCTGTACAGCATGGGGCGGTTCCGGGTGCCGGTCGAGCCGTATGTGTGCGTCCTGGCCGTGGTGGGGGCGTTTTCCCTTGCCCAGTGTTGCCGCGTTGGAGACGCGAAGCGCGGAGTGGGGGAAAGGGCCTGAAGTCCGGCCTGTTTTTCTATCAGCTAATTTCATGCGGCGCAGTGAAATCGGTTGTCGGA
>CAYTFM010000014.1:25154-31427 GCA_964436735.1 uncultured Victivallales bacterium
AATTACCTCATCCTGGCACGAGTTACCGCCATTAACCCTCCTTTCGCCGCCCCCGGCTACATCCTCATGGGCATCGGTTTCCTTATCAGCCTGCTGATGAAGAAGCAGCAGAACTTCTCCGAGCTTTTGGATCACGTCCAATACATCATGGACAAGCGGAACAAGGAGTTTTACGACGAGATCAAGAAACTGCGGATGCTCATCCTGGATCTCGAGGCGAAGCGCGGCAAGCGCGTTGACGGCGAAGGCGATGGTGACAGCAACGGTTCCGTGTGAGAAGGGGTGTGGCGAGGTTTCAGGTTTCAGGTTTCAGGTTTCAGGGGTGCGCGTCCCCCTACCCTTACGGGCAGGGCTCGGATGGGATGGCGGCAGTTGAGCCGAGCCGCATGCGTAAGCGTGGGGGCTGAAGCTTCGGTACCGCCCGCTAAGTGCGACAATAAGTGAAGTGCGTGTCAGATATGCCCAACAGACTGCTCGACATATTGAGGATGATATCCGAGGTCATCGCGAAGAGCGGCGACCACCGGTCGGTCCTCTCTGAGATCGTCGACATCCTCGCCGAAAGCCTCAAAGTGGAGGTATGCTCCGTCTATATCTACGAGGAGTCCTCCGACGAGCTTGTCCTGACCGCCACCAAGGGGCTCCACATAGATTCCGTCGGTAAGGTTCGCATGAAGAATGGCGAGGGGTTGACCGGCGTGAGCTTCAAGACGCGGGACATACTCAACCTCGCCGATCCGGCGCAGGACCCGCGGTTCATGTTCTTCGAGGAGACGGGCGAGGAGCGCTACAAGTCGTTCCTCTCCGTCCCGCTGACCGTCGGCGGACGCTGCGTGGGCATCCTCGTCATCCAGCGCGAGAAGCCGGAGCGTTTCCGCCCGATGGTCATCGACATGGTCAAATCGCTCAGCACCCAGCTGGCGAATCTGATCCTCAACGCGCGGATGCTCCAGGAACTGGCCGCGGAGACGAGACCCTCGGTCGCCGAAAAGAGGGACGTCCACGGGGCTGCTCAGATCATGCTGCGCGGCCTCGCCGCCAATGCGGGCATCGCCGTCGGCCACGCCCTCGTGTTCGAACCCATGGACTTCTTCGAGCAGATCGAGCACGGAGTCCACGCCGGGGCGGAGCGCGAGCTGACCCTGCTTGAAAGGGCCATACAGTTGACCAAGGAGAAGACCGTCAAGCTGGAGAAGGTCGCGCTCGAGATGATCTCCGAGGCCGACGCCTCGATCTTCAACGTCCATCTGCTGTTCCTCGAAGACAAGTCCCTCATCGACAAAATAAAAGGCGAAGTCGTCGACGAGGGGCACACGCTGGAGTTCAGCGTCAAGCAGGTGTACAAGGAGTACGAGCGGCGCTTCATGGCGCTCGGCGACCACACCTTCCGCGACAGGATCATGGACTTGAAAGACGTCTCGCTCCGGTTGCTTGAGACCATCCGCGGGCTCCGCTGCGGGAAGGCCGAGCCGGACGGCGCTCTGCCGATCAACGGCAACGGGAAGGGCTGTATCCTTGTCGCCAAGGAGCTGCTGCCTTCCGACTTGGTGAGGATGCCGGTGGGCGACATCTCCGGCATCGTCTGCGAGAAGGGGGGGGTCACCGCCCACGTTGCCATCCTCGCCAAGGCCCTCGACATCCCGGCCCTCATGGGGGTCAGAGGCGTCACGGAAAAAACGTCTGACGGCGACGAGTTGATTGTCGACTGTCACGCCGAGCTTGTCTACATTAGACCCGCCGAGCATGTGAAGGCGCATTTCCGGGATCTCGCGGGGACGCGCAACGTCGAGGAGCGCCCCGTCGACTTCGGCCCCACCGTGACAGCGGACGGGCAGGATGTCATCCTCCGCGCCAACATTTCGCTCATCTGCGAGACCTCTCTATTACAAACATACGGCGCCAGGGGCATTGGACTGTACCGCACCGAGTTCCTCTACATGGTCAGGGACTATCTGCCCTCCGAGGAGGACCAGTACCGGGTCTTCTCGAAAATCGTCGCCGCCGCGGGCGACGACGAGGCGACGATCCGCGTGCTCGACATCGGCGGCGACAAGCCGGTGCCGTGCGTGACGTTTCCCCGGGAGGACAACCCTGCCCTTGGCAACCGTGGCGTGCGCTACCTGCTCTCGAAGCCGGACATCTTCAAAACGCATCTGAAGGCCATTCTCAGGGCCGGGGCGCAGGGACGGCTCAAAATCCTCTTCCCGATGGTGTCGAACTCCGGCGAGATCGTCCAGATCCGGCAGATCCTCTCGGATGTCGAGACCGAACTGCATGGCAAGAGCGTTCCCCATGCGGACGACTATAAGCTTGGCATCATGCTTGAGGTCCCGTCCGCCGTCTTCGCCCTCGACCAGTTGATCGACGACGTCGACTACATGAGCGTCGGCTCCAACGATCTGCTGCAATACACCTTCGCCGCCGACCGCGGCAACGAGGCGGTCGCCACCTCCCATCAGTTCCTTCATCCCATCTTCCTCAAAATACTCGAGTCGATTGGCAGGACATTCCGTTCTCGGCCGGAGAAGGGGCTTGCCCTTTGTGGCGAGATGGCGGGCAACACGCTCGCCGCCCCCTTCCTCCTCGGCGCCGGATTCCGGGAGTTGAGCATGCCGCCGAAACGCATTCCCACCGTGAAAAGAGTCATCCAAGGCCTCTCCACTCTTGAGTGCGAGTCGCTTCTCAAGGAGGCGATCCGACTCAAGAACCCCGAGGCCGTCGCCTGTCTGGTGAAAGCCGCCCTTGCGGACCGGTCCCTCGCCGAATGATGCGCTTGTTTTGTTAATTTGTCTTTCAACAAACGAGGTCAATCATGAAGAAGGGTGGCGTGTCGGCATTTTTCGTTTCGGGACTGCTGGTGGCGTGCCTGATTGGCAGGGCAGCCGTGCCGGAGGGGTTCACGTACCAAGGGGTGGCGCGCGATCCGCTGAACAGCCTTGTGACTTCGAAGACGATCACTCTTAGGCTGAGCATCCTCAAGGGCAGTTCCTTGGGCGATGCGTCGTATGTCGAGACGCAGAGCGCGGCGACGAATCAGTTCGGGCTCTTCTCGGTCAGCGTAGGCGCCGGCACAGCTGTCGCGGGCGACTTCGCGGCGATCGATTGGGCGGGCGACAAGTACTATCTAAAAGTCGAGGCCGACTTCGCCGGAGGGGCGAATTATGTCGCGATGGGAACCTCCCAGCTTTTGAGCGTGCCGTACGCCCTTGCCGCCAAGACGGCGTTGAGCGGAGCGGGGGTCGCCTCGGTCGCCACCTCCTCGCCGTTGACAGGTGGGCCGATCACTGCCACTGGCACCGTCGGCATCGCGAAGGCCACCGCGGTTTCCGACGGCTACCTGTCGAAGGAGGACTGGAGCGCCTTCAATGCGAAGGGGACGAGTAGTCTTGCGCTCGGTGAGACCAACACGACCGCCTACGCCGGCGACAAGGGGACGGCCGCCTACGCCGCCGCCGTCACCTCCGCCACGAACGGCAACACCGCCTCGACGATCGTCAAACGCGACGGCTCCGGCAACTTCTCCGCCGGCACCATCACCGCCAACCTGACCGGTAATGTCACGGGAAGCGTGACGGGCAACGTCGTCGGCACCGCCGACACCGCCACGAACCTCACGGCGACCCTGGCGGTCAACAAGGGCGGAACCGGCGCGACGGACGCCGCTGCCGCCCGCTCGAATCTGGGCGCGGCGGGTTCAGGTGTGGCGACGGCCTCGGGGCTCACCGTCTCTGCCACCGACAAATTGCTCGGTCGTTCGACCGCCGGGGCGGGTGCTGTCGAGGAGGTGGTCTGCAGCACTGCCGGCCGGGCGTTGATCGACGATGCCGACGCCGCCGCCCAGCGGACAACCTTGGGACTGGGCAACGTCGAGAACACGGCGCTCTCCACGTGGCCCGGTTCCGCCAACATCACCACGCTCGGTGTCATCACCGCTGGAACCATTTCCGGCGACCGTGTCAGCGGAGGAACGCTGTCTGGATGCGTCGTGGGTACGACCACCTCTCCTTCGCAAGGGATGGCCAGCACCACTGTCGCCGTTTACGAGAACAACGGTTTCATGACGTATGCGAATGGCGGGGTCACCAAGAAAATCCTGAGCAGAGGTTCCCTGTTCTTAACCGGAAATCTGTTTCTCGGCGATGGTGGCGACACCGTAAACTCGGGAACCGGCAACACGTTCTTGGGATATAGCTCTGGCACGTTGCTGAACGGGGGGGAGAACAACACCACCACCGGTTATCAGGCGATGAATTCAAACGTGACGGGCAACAACAACACAGCCATCGGCAAAGACGCGCTCAAGACCAATACGGCTTCCGACAATACGGCGGTTGGTTACAATGCCGGCAACAAGAACGCCGCTGGCGCCTATAACACGGCGGTCGGTTCCGAAGCCCTTTACAACAACACCGGCGTGGGCAGTTGCGCGTTTGGCTACCAGTCGTTGAACAATAACACCGCCAACTACTCCGCCGCCATCGGCTATAAGGCGTTGTACAGTAACACCACTGGCACCGAGAACACGGCCGTCGGCGCCGAGGCCTTGTTCTCCAGCGTGACGACCAACCAGAACGTGGCGGTTGGCTATCGGGCGCTGTACTACAACGTCAATGCTGACAATGTGGCGGTCGGGCACAAGGCCCTCTACGGCACCTCCGGACAGTCCAACAACAGCAATGTCGCCATCGGTTCCTCCGCCCTCTACGCAACGACGACCGGCAGCTACAACACGGCGGTCGGACACCAGGCCATGGCCAGCAACAACAGCGGCCCCAAAAACACGGCTCTCGGTTATCAGGCCTTCAAATCCAACGTGTTAGGCAATGACAACACCGCGGTGGGGTATCAAGCTTTGACGAATAGTGCGCCTGTCGGAGCCACCGGGTGCAACACCGCGGTCGGGAGCAATGCGCTCCTTGCAAGCACCACGGGACAATACAACACGGCTTTCGGGTATGAGGCGGGCAACACCATCATGACGGGCACCCATAACACTTGCATAGGCAATGGGGCGAAGACTTCCGGCGCGGGCGCCCAGTTTCAGACTGCGATCGGAGATGGCGCCGTCTGCGACGCGGACAGCCATGTGCGGATCGGCGACACATTTGTCACGCAGATCGGCGGGCAAGTCGCCTGGTCGAACCTGTCCGACGCCCGCGACAAGGAGAACATCGCCGACTCCGATCTCGGACTTGATTTCATCCTCGGCCTGCGGCCTGTCAAATTCAACCTCAAAGGGATGGACGAGACCCGCGATGGATTCATCGCCCAGGAGGTCGAGCGGCTCTGCGAATGCCAAGGCGTTTCCTTCAGCGCGGTGCGCAAGCCCGCCTCTCCCCAGGCGCGCTACGCCTTATCCTACGCCGAGTTCGTCGTTCCGCTCGTCAACGCCGTGAAGGAGCAGCAGGGGCAGATCGAAGCGTTGAGAGGAGAGAATACGGCGTTGAAGGAGAGGCTGTCGGCTCTCGAGAGGAAGCTTGGGATGTGAATTCAGGGTGGCGCGCAATGAGAAACACAATAGCAGTGTCTGTTTTTGTTTGCTTGCTCGCGTCGGCGGCGTTCGCCGATTCGGTGTCGCCGCAGGTGGTGGGCAGTTCGGGCGGGTTCTTCTCGGCGTCGAACGGGTCGATAAGCTGGACGGTCGGCGAGCCGGCGGTTTCTTACCTGTCGAACGCCAGCGGCCAGATCAGCCAGGGGTTCCAGTCGGTCGGCTCACAGTCGGCCACCTTGACGATGGCGGTCTCGCCCGCAAGCAGCGGGACGACCACGCCGGCTGTCGGCGTGAAAACCGTGCCGCTCGCCTCGGCGGCCGCCATCACCGCCACGGCGGCGGCAGGCTACTATTTCGTCAACTGGTCGGTCACCGCAGGCGGCAACGTGGCGAACAGCGCGGCGTCGAGCACAACGGTCACGTTGAGCGGGAACGCCACGGTCACGGCGACCTTCTCGACCACGCCGCCCGTCACCGTCAAACTCACGATGGCGGCGGCTCCCGTCAGCGGTGGATCGACAAACCCGACGGCAGGCGTTTCCGACGTGGTAAAAGGAACGTCGTTCTCCGTGACGGCGTCCGCCGCCAGCGGGTACCGTTTCACCAACTGGACTGTGACGGCCAACGCCACCATCGCCAGCGCCAGCTCGGCGAGCACCACCGTCACGCTGAATGGCGACGCCACCGTCACCGCCACCTTTGCCGAGGGCGTCCTCAACGCCACGCTCACCATGACCTCGTCGCCCACCGAGGGCGGCCCGCCGACCCCCCCGACCCGCCGC
>CAYTFM010000014.1:31437-36475 GCA_964436735.1 uncultured Victivallales bacterium
CTCCAGCCACCGGCACAAGCACCGTGAACCAAGGCGTCGCCACCGCCATCACGGCGTCTCCGGGCGGCGGCTACTTCTTCGTCAACTGGACGGTTTCGGGCAGCGCCGTCCTCGAAAACTCCAGCGCGGCGAGCACGACGGTGACGCTGAGCGGGGACGCCACCGTCACGGCGAATTTCTCCAACTCGAAGCCGACCACCGCCAAGCTGACGATGGCCGCCACGCCAGCCGAGGGCGGATCGACATCGCCGACGGCGGGCAGCGAGACAACGGTCGACATTGACAAGGCGACGGACATCATGGCGACACCGGTCGACGGTTATCACTTCACAAGTTGGAGCGGTGGTGGCGGAGCAGTGATCGCCAGCGCGGTGTCACGCCAGACCACCGTCAAACTCTCAAGCGACGCCACCGTGGCTGCCACCTTCGAGGCCACCGCCAAGTCAGCCACGCTTACCGTCCAGGCGGGAGCGGGGGGAACCACTTCTCCAGCGGGGGCGACGCAAGTCAACACTGGCGAACCCATCGCTGTCACCGCCAACGCCACCGAGGGGTTCCACTTCAATCTGTGGACGCTCTCGGGGCCTGGGGAAATCTCCGACGCCCAGAGTTCGTCAACAACCGTGATCGTCTATGCGGACACCACGCTCGCCGCGGCATTTACGGTGAATGCGGCGACTGCCACCCTCGTGGTTGCGGCGTCGCCCGACGGTGGAGGAACGACAACGCCCTCAGGTTCGCAGACGGTCAACACGGGCGAGGCCGTCGCCCTTACGGCCACGGCGGCCGACGGGTACTATTTCTATGGGTGGACCGCCAGCAACGCCAGCGCGTCAATCGCGAACGCCGACAAGACGTCGACCACCGTCACCATCCTCAGCGACTCAGCCGTTACGGCGCAGTTCGCCGCCGTGCCGGAAAAAGGTTATATGACTTTAGGCAGGATCTATGCGGTGACGCCTACGGCGATAACAGGGTATAAAGGGGATACGTTCGTGAAGAACCTCGCCGTCTCCGCCTCGTACACCGATCCGGTCAAGAAGAAGGCGGCGAAAGCCTTGATGAAACAACTCACGAAGATCTCCCCAAAGTCCCAGCCAGCGAGTGTGAACTGCGAGTGGGGCAAGGCGTTCCCGATCTTCAACAGCAAGACATGGGATCCCAAGGCGACCTGCGCCAGCAACCTCGCCGCCCATCCGATCGACCCGCTCGCCGCCGCCCTGCTGGCTTCGACCACGGACACGGAGGGAAACAAGCTCAAGAATGCCGCCGCCGGGGCGGTCGAAGTGGCGACGCCGCGGATCACGAAGGTCATCGATCCGATCAACGGGAAGGTGGTCTCCTCGGTGAAGGCGAACAGCGTCATCACGGTCAACGGCGTGCTGTTCGGCAAAACGGCGCCGTCCGCATGGCTTGAGTATGTTGATTCAAAAGGTGTGGTGAAAGGACTGAAACTGAAAGTCGTCAAACCGCTGCCCTTCGCCGACTATGCGGGAAAAGAAGGGAAGAGTGCGATGAATGTCACCACCGGCGTCAGCGCGGTCATGTACCAGACGCCGAAGAAGTGGCCGAAAGACTGGAACCATGCGGTCAATCACAATTTTGTCGTCGACAACAAGATTGGCCGCGCCACGGTCGAGTTCCGCACCGAGGAGTGAGTCATGAGGCCACCGCCGAATGACTACTCGGCGTGCTTGACCTCTTCCACGACGAGTTCGGGGGCGACATACTCTTTGAGTTTCGCCTCGACGGCGTGGCGGATGGTGATGTGGGAGGTGGGGCAGACGGCGCAACGACCTTTGAGCCGGACGAGGACGGTGTCGCCGCGGAGGTCGACGAATTCCAGGCTGCCGCCATCGGCCTCGAGGGTGGGGCGGATGTCCTTGTCGATGACCTGCTGGATGCGCATGACCTTCTGGACGAGGGTCAGTCCCGAGCTGCCCGTGGTTGCGGCGGGTTCGGGGTCTTTGTCGGGGTTTTTGTCGCGCCAGATGGACTCGAGGATCTCGTTGATCTCGCCGTGGCAGCGCCCACAGGCGCCACCGGCCTTGCAGTAGTTGGTGACCGCCTCGATGGTACGCAGATTGTTCTCCTTGGCGAGTTTGAGTATCTTCACGTCGGTGACGCCGAAGCAGTGGCAGACGACGCGTCCCTCGTGATCAGTGTCGTCGTGCTCCGCGGGCTTCTCACCCCGGAAGTTGGCGATGGCGGCCTGCAGCGCCTCCATGCCCATGACGGAGCAGTGCATCTTCTCCTCGGGGACGCCGCCGAGGGCGTCGGCGATGTCCTTGTTGGTCAGCTTCCTGGCCTCCTCAAGGGTTTTGCCTTTCACCAGTTCGGTGAGCATGGAGGCGGAGGCGATGGCGCTGCCGCAGCCGAAGGTTTTGAATTTGGCGTCGACGATGACGCCCGACGTCTTGTCGATGCGGAAGGTGAAGCGCAGCGCGTCGCCGCATGAGATGTTGCCCACCTCGCCCATGCCGTCGGCGTTGGGTATCTCCCCGACATTCCTCGGGTTCCGGAAATGATCCATCAGCGTGTCGGTGTAGTCCCACATGGCATGTCCTTTCAATAATAAGGTGGGAGGCCGTGTCCACACGGGCGGTCACAAGCAGGTGTCGCCACTGAGGATAATGCCTCCCACGTTGGTGGCGCATAACGCATTTCACGTATTCCGTACAATAGGCGGGCAGGAGGTGAAAATCAACGCATCGTCGTTCATGGAGAGGGTGTCGTCTTGACTTCGAATGGGCTCTCTGTTACTGTTACCGCCAATCAGAGGAGGGCGTTCCCCGTCATATCACCAACGTCGTCATCACGCAGAGTCCGGACACCGTCGATGAGCGCGTCGCGTTTCATCCGGCGCCATTTCCATCTCCTCCTCGGGGGCGTCGTTCTCGCCGCGTTTCTGGTGCGCCTGGTGGTCTGCGGGGAGATGCTGCTGAACCATCCGCAGGCGTCGAAGCCCACGCCCGAGCGAGACATGGCGACCTATGACTGCCTGGCGACGCGGATCGCCCATCTGGCCTTCAACGAGGAGTTCTACTACCAGCCGTTCTACTATGCGGTGTTTCTCGCCGGAATGAAGGCGGTGTGCGGCGAGAGCCGTATTGCCCAACTCGTCGCGCAGGCCGCGCTGGGCGCCGGCGCCGTGCTGTTCGCGGCGGGGGCCGCCGCACTCATGTTCGGCCGACGCGCGGGGCTGTTGACGGCACTACTGGCGGGACTGGCCAAGGCACCGCTTTTCTACACGTCCTTCCTGCTCATCGAGACCCTGCAGTCTTTCTGGCTGAGTCTCCTTCTCTATCTTGGCGTGCGGTGTGTTAAAAACAATCAGTTGCTCCATTGGGCGTTGGCAGGTGTCGTCCTGGGGTGCGCCATTCTCACGCGTGGCAATATGTGGCTGGCCGTGCCTGTGTTTCTGCTGTTCGCCTGGCGGGGGACCTTTCAGGCGCGCAGGGCCAGGATCAGCCTGTTCCTGTTGCTCGTCGTCCTTCCGCAACTGCCCTTCATCGCATGGAATTCGTGCAAGAAGGGCAGACTGTGCGGACCGTCGACGGCCGCCGGCGCGGTCCTCGCGTTCGGCAACACGCCCGAGTCGCCCCCCGCGGGGAACGATCCTGGCGCAGGTCCGGGACTGTACTACTCGCCCACGCAGAATCATTGGATGTCCACTGCCGACAAGGTGTCGGTGCGCGACCGCGTTCTACGCTTCGTGGCCACCGAGCCGCTCGCCTTCGCCGAGTTGACCTTCCGCAAGCTGTTGCTGTTCTGGGACCGGCGTGAGATCCCGAACAATCTTGACATCAACCATGAGGCGCGGCGGAGCCTCGCGCTCACCTTGTTGGGCATAGTCTCGACGGGGTTTCTCATGGCGCTCGCCATTCCTGGCGCTCTGCTCTGCCTGGGGATGATGCGCGGCCGCCGAACGGTGGCCTTCTCCGCTTTGTTTATTGTCAGCTTTTGGGTGAGCGTCGCCGCCTTCTACCTACTGTGCCGCTTCAGGGTGCCCGTCATTCCGTGCCTGGCGGTCTTCGCCGCCGCCTTCCTCGACAGGCTCTTTTTCCGTCTTCCCCCCCCGCCGCGAAGGTCGAGAAAGCTTGTCGTCGCCCTGCTGGCCCTCGGCGTGGGGCTGGTGGCGGCGTACACAGCCTACGACGGCTACCGCATGGGCTGGGAGGCGCGTGTCCACCGCGTGGTTCGTCCTGCCGGCACGCTGATCGACTGGGACTCGCGGCTCTCCCTCATGGATAATGGTCCGCAGATCCTGGGCGCATGGGATGGCGCTCCTCTGAGGGCGGGAAGCGTGATCAGAAAAACATTCGTGATACCGCGTGACGTCGCCCCCGACGGCGACGCGGAGCTCATCCTGGAATTGGCGTGTGCCGGTCCCGTCAGGTCGCGTTTGACCGTCAATGGGACGGCCGTCGAGCTTGCCAGCGATAGAACGGGGGGAATCGAGAAGACGATTCCGCTTTCATCGTGGCGGGAGGGCGAGGTCAGTATCACCGTGGACGAGTTGCGCGGGGAGCTCTATGGCGTCTTCGACCATCAGCGGAACTATGGGAGAAGCGCGGTCGACGGCGTGACGCTCGACGGCGAACTCGTCGCCCGCCTCGTCATGCCGAAACGGAGTCGCGGCGCTCCTTGAAAATGCCTGTTGCGCAGGTATGTTCTACCACCCCTTTTCACAGACGCCGCGGCCTTTCGTGCGCCGCCCGCCGGGGGGCATCCAATTTTTTCCTTGTAGGAGTTGTATCATGAAGGTTCCACTTCTTGATTTGCGCGGACAGTTCAAGACGATTAAATCCGAGATCATGCCGGTGATCGAGGAAGTCTGCGACTCGCAGATGTTCATCCTCGGCAAGACGGTTGATGAGTTTGAGAAGGCCTGCGCGAAATACTGTGGCGCCGCCTACGGCTGCGGCATGACCTCGGGCTCTGACGCCCTGCTGATCTGTCTGATGGCCGAGGGTATCGGACCGGGCGACGAGGTGATCACGACGCCCTTCACTTTTTTCGCCACCGCCGGAGCGGT
>CAYTFM010000014.1:36485-41994 GCA_964436735.1 uncultured Victivallales bacterium
CCGCGTCGGTGCCACGCCGGTCTTCGTTGACATCGAACCGCGTACCTTCAACATCAATCCCGACCTCATCGAGGAGAAGATCACGGCGAAGACCAAGGCGATCATTCCCGTCCATCTTTTCGGACAGACGGCCGAGATGGGCAAGATCATGGAGATCGCTAAGCAGCGGAAACTGCTCGTGATCGAGGACGCCGCTCAGGCGATCGGCTCGGAGCACGAGGGACAGCGCGCCGGCAGCATCGGCGACTATGGCTGCCTCTCCTTCTTCCCCAGCAAGAACCTCGGGGCGTTCGGCGACGGCGGGTTGGTGACCACCAACGACAAGGCGAAGTGGGAGCGGCTCGTCATCTTCCGCAACCACGGCTCCAATCCGAAATACTATCACAAATACATCGGCGGCAACTTCCGCCTCGACGCCCTTCAGGCGGCGATTCTGAGCGTCAAGCTCAAGCACCTCGACAAGTGGAGCGCGGCCCGCCAGGCGAACGCCGCCGAGTACCGCTCCCTCTTCGCCGCCGCCAAACTTGACGGCAAGATCGAGCTGCCGCTCAAGGCGCCAAGCTCCACCCGGCACATCTACAATCAGTTCTCCATCCTCGTCAAGGACGGCAAGCGCGACGTGGTGAAAGAGGCGTTGCTCAAGGCCGAGGTCGGCGTGGAGATCTACTATCCCGTGCCGCTCCATCTGCAGGAGTGCTTCTCGTGCCTCGGGTACAAGAAAGGTGACATGCCGATGAGCGAGCAGGCGGCCGCCGAGATCCTCGCCATACCGATCTACCCGGAGACCAGCCGTGAGCAGCGAGAGCATGTCGTCGCCACCATCAGGAAGGCTCTGTAATAAGTGGCAAAAAAAGCGGATCAGGAGTTTAAGAAGCAGAGTTACTTCCGTCTCCTCGCCTATACGAAACCATACAAGGCGAGGCTTGCGATTGGCGTCATTTCCGGGATTCTGACGGGAAGCTCCCTCTTCTTGGTGCTGAACGTCATCCCCGTCTTCGCGCTGCCATTCCAGAAGCCCGTTCCCGTCGCGGAGGCCCAGCCGGCAGCCGTTCCCGCCGCCGCGCCGCAGGAGGCGGTGGCGCATGTCGAGGCGGTCGATCCGAAGATGCAGGACGGGAAGGGGAAGCGGGCGGAGAAGACCCCCAACGATCTGAAGGTGCTCTTCAGGGCCGCCCAGTACATCGGCATCCAACCCACCGACGAACACGGCGAGCCGACGAAGATGTTCGTCTTTTTTTTCGTCGCCGCGCTGGTCATACTGTGGTTGCTGAAGAACCTCATGGCCTTCATCAACCACTACTACATGCGATGGGTGGGCACGCGGATCGTCGCCGACCTCCGCGACGAGGTGTTCCGCAAGTTGTGCGGGCAATCCCTCGCCTTCTACGGCAAGATCGACATCGGGCAACTGATCAGCCGCTGCACGCAGGACACGGCCTCGATCGAGTCCGCCGTCTCCAACGTGATTGCCGACGCCGTCCGCTGTCCTTTCGAGATCCTCGCCTGTCTTGCGGCGATCATCGTTGCCAGCTATACGCAGGGAAACTTCATGCTGCCGGTCATCATCGTCATTATGGCCGGTGTCATCTTCTATCCCATGTCTTTGCTGGGCAGGAAGATCCGCGAGATCTACCGTAAGGCCTACCAGAAGATCGCCGAAGTCGTCTCCCGCATGCACGAGGTCTTCACCGGGATCCTCATCGTCAAGGCGTACCACGCCGAGGAGAAGGAGTACCAGCGCTTCCGCGAGATCAACCGGCGCTACTTCAAGAACCTGATCACGGCGGTCAAGGCCGAGTTGCTGATGACTCCGTTGATGGAGGTCATGGGCGTCGGGGCCTTCGCCGCCTTCGTGCTCTACAGCTATGCCAGCCACCTGCTCCTGAGCGACATCGTGGCCCTGCTCGCCCCCGCCTACTTCATCTATCCGCCGATCAAGAATCTCGCCAAGGTCAACTCGTACATCCAACGGAGCATGGCGGCCGCCGACCGCTATTTCGACTTGATCGACAACGACACCGGCGTGAAAGAGAAGCCCGATGCGATCGCGATTAAGGAGTTCACGCATGGTCTCGCGTTCGAGAACGTCTCCTTCACCTACGGCGGCACCGCAGGTCAGGACATTCTCAAGGGCATCAGCTTCGAACTGCGCAAGGGGCAGATGGTCGCCGTGGTCGGCGAGACCGGCTCCGGCAAGACCACCATCGCCAACCTCATCGCGCGCTTCTACGACACGGCCAGCGGCCGCGTGGCCATCGACGGGCACGACGTGCGCGACCTCAAGATCGCCAACCTGCGCGACATGATCGGCATCGTGACGCAGGACGCCATCCTCTTCAACACCACCATCGCCGAGAACATCGCCTATGGCCTCGACGGGGCGACGCGCGAGCAGATCATCGAGGCCGCCAAGCAGGCCAACGCCCATGAGTTCATCACCGACGGACGCCATCCCGATGGCTATGACACGGTCGTCGGTGAAAAGGGCTGCAAGGTGAGCGGCGGCGAGAAGCAGCGCCTCTCCATCGCCCGCGCGATCCTGAAGAACCCGCCCATCCTCATCCTCGACGAGGCCACCAGCGCCCTCGACACCGTCACCGAGCGCCTTGTCCAGGAGGCCCTCAACAAACTCATGGAGAACCGCACCGTCTTCGCCATCGCGCACCGCCTCTCCACCATCAAGCACGCCAACACCATTCTGGTCCTCGACAAGGGGCGGCTCATCGAGTCGGGCACCCATGACCAGCTCATGACGAAGACTGACGGCATGTACCGCAAGCTGCATGAAACTCAGTTCGGCAGACAGTATTCGGACGGGTGATGTATGGACATGTTCACGACGGTTCGTCCGGAGCATCTCAACCATTATGGCTATCTTTTCGGCGGCCAAATGCTGAAATGGGTCGACGAGTTCGCCTGGATAGCGGCGTCCCGCGATTATGCCGGAAGCATGCTGGTCACGCGGGCCATGAACCAAAGCGACTTCCATCAGCGGGTGGGGAACGGCGCAATTTTGCGTTTCCGCATCCTGCCCAGCCAGCGCACGGAACACTCCGTCACCTACGAGGTCAAAGTGTTCGCCGACGAACCCGGGGCCTCGAAGGAACTGTTGGTGTTCACCAACAAGATCACCTTTGTGGCGGTCGACGCCGAGGGGCGGAAGGCGGCGATTCCTCCACTCACAACCCTGCGCAGCGAAGAGGGGGTTCGGCGAGAGGCGTGACGTAAGTCAAGGTGAATGGCAATTCCACACTGCAGTCAAGATGATAAAATTGCCGCAAAAGAACGCAAAGAGCACAAAGATTGTAATCTTTTGATCATTAAAATATTAATGTGTTTCTATGTGATCTTTTGTGTTCTTTTGCGGCCATCAATTTGAATGTGAAATGGAATAAATAGTGAATTGTGAATAGTTGTAACCGCCATTCTCTATTCACTCCCGTTCTACTTTCTTCTACCGCCATATGCGGCGCCGGCGTCGATGAAGGCGTGATAGTTCTCCAGCAGGCGCGGGGGCGGAGTGGGATCGTAGGGACCGGCCGTGGGGGAAAGGATGAAACGTCCGTCTCCCGCCTCGTCGATGACTGACCGGACCATCTCGCCAATCTCCTCCGGCGTGCGTGAGCACATGTCGTCGTACTGGATGTTGCCGATCAAGACCATCTTGTCGCCCACGATCTCAAACGCCTCACGCAGCGTGCAATTCCCCACCGGCGGCGCCTCGATGGTATGCAGCGCGTCGGCTCCCATCTCGACGAAGTCTTCGAGGAGGGTGCGGACCTGTCCGTGGAAATGCTGGATAGACTTCGCCCCGCCTTTGTGGATCATGTCGATCAGCTCGCGGGAGTAGGGCAGCACCCAGCGGCGGAACGTCTCCCGCGAAACCATCGGCGGCGCGGCCAGCTCGGAGCCGACGCTGAAGTAGACGTCGGCCAGTTTGTGGTCTAAAGCCCATTGATAGATGACACGGAACCGTGCCATCATCTTGTCCAGAAGTTTCTCCACCACTTCAGGGCACGTCACCGACCAGATGGCGAGTTCCTCGAGATTGGAAAGATTATACGGGACGCACATGGGCTCTCCCAGGTCGAGCATGAAACCGCCAAGCTCGTCGGGAAACTCTTCACGCTCGCGGCGCAATCTTGCGAGCGACTTGTCCAAGACACTGAGGGTTTCCGCCTCGGCGGCTGTGGGGAGATCGGCGAAAAAGGCGAGATCTTCTTCGGAGGAGAGAAGTTTTTTAACCTCGACGTTGCCGTTGGCGAAGGTCTTTGTGTGCCCCTGTAGTTTTCTTCCCTTGTAGGTGATCTCCGACCGCCGCTCATGCGTGCCGTCCGACGACTTTCCCTCGGAGTTCGTCCAGGAAACTTCGGGGGCGAAGAGCGGTCCCCCATCGACGTTGCGGCGGTCGAGGGTGATGCACGAGGCAATTGCCCGCTCATGAATCGGTTTGTAGGCGGGATGCGAACGGACATCGACGTAGTAATCCACCTGGTGATACGGAAAGAGGAGCCAGATGGGGAGGGTGTCGGGCTTTTTGCCGTCGAGGACGGCCAGCAGTCGTTGGCGGGGGGTCATGTGAATGCCTCTTGGTTGTTGCAATTGCTATTATAGCAATAAAATGCCTTCGTGTCAAGAGCGGTCCGCAGTTGCGCCAGCGGCTCGGCGCCAGTACGTTCCTCAAATCCGAAATCCGAATATCCAAATCCGAAGTAAATACGAAATTCAAAACTCGAATGCTCGAAACAAACCAACACAACAGTGTTTTCCTCTGTTTCGAAATTCGTGCTTCGAGCTTCGATTTTTAGGCAAAGGCGCATATGGGGCAGGTCTCGCCATGGTGGATACGCTACATTTTTCTCCTGCACAGGTGCCGCAGGGCGATTGAGTTTCTGCAGGGATTGGACTTCACGGCGATGGTCGACGCGGCGGAGCTCGGACTTGATCCCGCACGTAGCTATCGATCCTCCCCTTCGGGCGGTTCCTACCTAGCGTCTGTCTTTCGGAGTCTCGAAATCACAACGGACGATGCCATCATCGACGTCGGTTGCGGCAAGGGCAGCGCCATGCGCACCATGCTGCAGTTTCCTTTCAAACGGGTCGATGGCATCGAGATTGCCGAGCGGCTTGCGAGGATCGGCCAAAAGAATTTCCGGAAGCTCCAGGCGGACAGGGCTACCATCTTCAACTGCGACGCCACGACATTCACTGAATATGAGGCGTACAGCTATGTGTATTTCTACAATCCCTTTCCGGCGGAGGTAATGGTCAAGGTGATACGACGGCTGAACATCGCCATGCAAAAGACCGGCAAGAACATCACGATCATCTACAACAATCCCGTCTGCGCCGGACTCGTCACACGGCACGGGTTTGTGCTCAAGGGAAGGCATCTCAGCGAATGGGGCACCGACATCCACATCTACCGCCCGGAGTGAGAAAGAACCCCCAAGCTCCAAATCACAAGATCCAAACAATGTCCAAAGACAATAGAGAAAATCTCAAACAG
>CAYTFM010000014.1:42004-44210 GCA_964436735.1 uncultured Victivallales bacterium
GCTTTTGAAATTGTTTGGAGCTTGGATCTTGTGATTTGGAGTTTTCACCCGCGGGGGTGCGGCTTCCGCTGCATGACCATGCCGGGCTTGTAGGAGCCGATGGAGCGCATCGAGCCGAGTCCGTGGTTGAACATCGATTTCGCTCCGAGTTTCGGCGGGATGCGTTTGGGTGTGGTGGTTGATTGGGGCTGCGGTTTCGCCAGTCCCGTGATGCATCCTTTCGCCGCGGCGATGACGTCCTGCCATGAGGCGTAGCGCGTGTCCGGGTCTTTCTGCGTCATCGTGTCGAGCAGCTTCAGCGTCCCGTCGGAGACGGTCACTTTCGTGCTTGAGGCCCCGGGGAGGGGAAGTGACTTCTTAATATGGAGTAACGCGGTTTGACGTTCATCCTCCGCCTTGAACGGCACTGAGCCGACGAGCATTTCATAAAGCACGATACCAAGGGAATACTGGTCGCCGCGCCAGTCGACGCTCTCCCCCAGCGTCCGCTCGGGGGGCGAGTAGGCGGCCGATCCCGGCAGCCAGTTCGTCTGTGCGCCACCATGTTTCCCTGCCCACTCGCCAAACCCGAAATCCGATAGCAGCACGCCATCATATTCGTCATCGAAGAAGATGTTGGAGCTTTTGATGTTCTGATGGGTGATCTTGAATTCCTTGAGGGCGTACTCAAGTCCTTCCGCGAGATTGACAAGATACTCGAGAGCTTCCGTCTCGGGAAGCGGTTTGCTCGAAACCCGTTCCGCAAGACTGCCGTCCGGCAGGTAGGGCATCGCCACATACAGGAAGCCGGACTGCTCCCCGGCGTCGAAGTACGGGGGAATGGCGGGATGGTTGAGCGGCGCCACGCGGTGGATGGCGGCGAGGAAGTCCTCCACAGCGGCCGGCGAATGGGCGGCGACGAGTTTAAGGGCGACCACGCGGCTCAGCGCCGACTGGTTCGCCAGGCAGACCGTGAATGTCGGTCCCGCGCCAAGCTCACGGACGATCGAGCACCCGCCCACCTTCGCGCCAATCTCAATTTCGAGAATCGCGGGCGCGGCCGACGGCGTCGACGTCGCCGGAATGGGGGCATGCGGCCGCGTGGCGCGCGGGGACATGACGGGCGTGTGGACGTCGGAGCCGCCGTCGATGAGCGCCCCGGGGACCGGCATCATGACCGTCTCCTCCGGATCGGTGGCGTGTGTGGTTTCAGAGAAGCGGAACGTCATTTTCCCGATGTTGATGCGGTCGCCATGCGAAAGGAAGGCGATGTCGTTCTTGACGGTCCGCTCGTTGATTTTCGAGCCGTTCTTCGAGTCAAGGTCGCGCAGGATGTAGCGCGAGATCTCGCGGCTGAAAAAAATCTCGCAATGGCGCCGACTGAGGTGGCGGTCCTCCGGGAAGGCGACCGAGTTGGCGGCCCCTTTTCCTATCGTGAGGGAACGTTCTTGGGTAAGGGGAATGGCGATCGTGTCGTCGTGCTTCTCGTACACCAGCATCGGCATGGGGGAGTCCTATAGGGTTCAGGGTTGGAGCGCAGCGCAAATCCGCCGCGGCGGATTCAGGGTTCAGATCCGTCATGAATGAATTTGTCTCGCTCGTCACTCTATCTACAATATGTATACGCTTTACGTTTCACGTTTTTTGCATCACTCATCCAGATTTCTCAATTTTGCCACCGGATTGATGTCTATACGTGCGATTCTGTGCGGAAAGCAGGATTCGTGCCAGAAGATGGCGCGCGGGGCGGTGGCTTGTCCGCGTTTCTTTCCTGGGACCGCGGGCGTCCCGCCCGCATCTGGAGTTTGAGGTTGTGAAGTGGGGCGCAACACCTTTTGCGCCAATTCCCAATGGCGCGGAGGGTGCCGCGCCCCACCTAATTCCAGTGCCCGGTTGCGGGCGTCCCGCCCGCATACCCGCCTGGGAACACCGAGCCCCAGCTCGGCTCATGGCTTTTTCTCTCAGGAACAGCGGGCGGGACGCCCGCGCTCCCAGGTGTACCCATTCCCGTGCGTTTTTTTCACTACAGTTCGTGCCGCAGTGCTGTGCGTGATGGTATATTGGCTGCAAACCATCCACAGGGAGGCACTGCATGTCTGACGCCTATTACCGTTTCGATGACGCGGCGAAGAGTTTCGTGGCGCTGCGCCCCGACGCGCCGGGGCCGTGGCTCAATTATCTGTCCAACGGACGTCTGCACGCCTTCGTGTCGCAGGCGGGCGGCGGG
>CAYTFM010000014.1:44220-61890 GCA_964436735.1 uncultured Victivallales bacterium
GCCTGGTGGCGCAGTCCGACGATCTTCCGGATGACGCGCTACCGTCAGTACAACCTGCCGATCGATTCGCCCGGATTCTACGTCTACCTCAAGCCCGTAGGTGCCGCAGCGTGGTCGCCCACCTGGCGGCCAACCTGCGCGAAACTCGACAAATGGTCGGCGCGGCATCAGCCGGGGAAAACGACTTTCGAAGCGGAGAAGGACGGCCTTGCCGCGTCTTTGACCTTCTTCATCGCGCCGGATCACGACATCCTCGTCTGGGATTTGCGGCTTGCGAACAATGGGACGAAGCCCGTTGAGCTCTCCGTCATCCCCTACGTCGAACTCTCTCAGCTTCTCTGGAAGGAGGAGACGATGTGGGGCTACTACGTGAAGCACATGCTGAAGACGTGGCACGAACCGTCGTTCGACGCCGTGCTGTATCTCGACCATCATGCCGACAATCCACGGCTTGACGAGGTGCCGTTCGTCTATCTGGCGTCGACGGCGAAGATTGAGAGCTTCGACGGCGACCGCGACCTCTTCATGGGGCAGTACCGCGATGAGCGGAATCCGCTCTCGGTGGAGCGCGGGGTCTGCGGCGGATCGTCGCTGCATACCGGCGAGCCATGCGCCGCGCTCCAGCACACCGTCGCTCTGAAACCCGGCGAGTCGACGCGCATATCGTTCTTTCTCGGCGTCTCGCCGTCAGCGCTCAAGAAAATGCCGCAGGCGAAGAAGAACGCCGCGGTGGTGCTTTCCGCGCTCCGCGCGCCTGGCGGCGTCGACGCACAGCTCGCGAAGCTTGACGCATGGTGGGACGAGCATCTGCGCGTTTTCGACTGCGAGATTCCCGACGCAGACGCCCAACGGCAGATAAACATCTGGACGCCAGTTAATTGCGTCCATACGGGACGGTACTCGCGGTCGGTCAACGCCGCAGCCCCTGGCATCCGCGGGCTTGGCTTCCGCGACAGTTGCCAGGACATGCTTGCCGTCGCCAGTCGGCGTCCCGCGTGGGCCGCGGAGGTGTTCCGCGTCCTGCTCGCCAACCAGTACGAGGACGGCCATGTCGTCCACGCCACCTTTCCGGAGGAGCGTCAGCCGCCGTGGACGTCCGTCCATTCCGACGACCACCTGTGGCTGCCGCTTCTCGCCCACGCCATCATCGCCGAAACCGGCGACACCGCGTTGCTCAAGGAGCGTGTCGGGTATCTCGGCGCGGATCATAAGCCGTCGAGCGGCTCCGGCAGCGTTTGGGAGCATCTGCTCGCCTGCGTGCGGTTCACCGAGTCGAAGCTGGGGGTGCACGGCATTCCACTCACGCTCAAGAGCGACTGGAACGACATCATCGGCAAGTTCGCCGTCAAGGGCAGAGGCGAGTCGGTGTTCGCCGGACAGCAGTATGTCTACGCCTTGCGGCTGTTGGTCGACATTGCCGAGTTCGCCGGGGCCGAGAAGGATGCGGCGTGGTTACGCGGCTGTCTCGACAAGCAGGTCGCGGCGTTGCTCGCCTGCGCGTGGGACGGCAAGTGGTGGCGGCGCGGGTTTGACGACGACGGCAACCCGTTTGGCACGAAGGACTCGCCGTTCGGTAAGCTGTTCCTCAATCCGCAGAGTTGGGCGGTCATGGCAGGCGTTGGTTCGACGGAGCAGTTGCGCACGGCCATGGACGAGGTCGAACGTCAACTCGCCACCGGCGTCGGCCTGAAGAAGATCAATCCCGGGTTCAAAACCTGGCCTGACGTCGAGGATCCTTTCAGCTGCTACGGACCGGGATGCGGCGAGAACGGCGCCATTTTCTGTCACGCCAACACCTGGGCGATCATCGCCGATGCGCTGCTGGGGAACGCCAATCGGGCGTGGGACTATTTCACGCAGCTTGTTCCGCACAAGGCGATTCAGAAGGTGGGGGTGGAACGCTACCAGGCCGAGCCGTACGCCTGGTGCAGCTCGATCGTTGGTCCGGAGAACCCGCGCTTCGGCTGGGCGACCGTCTCGCAGATCTCGGGGACGGCCGCCTGGATGGATGTCGCCGCCACGCAGTATCTGCTCGGTGTCAGGCCTGCATTGCGCGGCCTCGTGATCGATCCGAGCGTGCCGAGTGTGTGGAAGTCTTTCATGGTGAAGCGGATGTTCCGGGGATGCGAATTCAATATCGATGTGCGGAATGTCTCCGGTGAGGGGCGTGGCGTCAAGCGGCTCCTGCGCGACGGCAAGGAGCTCGAGCATCCGCTCCTTCCGCTGATCCCCGCCACAGGAAAACGGAGCGTTTCGGTCGTGGCCGAGTTGTGAGTGGAAATGGGGGGTGTGTTGGCGTAGTGTAGTGACCAAAATATACAAAGCGGGCCGTTCGCCTGTTCAAGCGGGAGGAGTGCGTATCATGGAACCTGCGAAAAGTGTGGATGCGGACAGGCTCCGCAGTGGTTGGGCGCAATCACCGGTCATTTACGAGATCAACACGTGGGTGTGGCTTCACGAACTTGGCGTGAGGCTGGGACGCCCCCTTGATCTGAAAAGCGTTCCCGACGCCGAATGGGATCATCTCGCCTCGCTCAGCATTGACGCCGTGTGGTTTATGGGAGTATGGCGGCGCAGTCCGGCGGGAATCGCTGTCGCGCTGCGGAACGGCTACCTCGTTGAAGAGTTCCGCTCGGCGCTGCCGGACTTTATGGAACAGGACGTGGTCGGCTCGCCGTACTGCGTCAGGGACTATCAGGTCGACGAACGGCTGGGAGGGGCGAAAGGGCTTGCCGCCGCCCGCGCGAAGCTGGCTGATCGTGGGGTGAAACTCATCCTCGACTTTGTTCCGAACCATGTGGCTCCCGACCATCCCTGGGTGGCGGCGCATCCCGAGTTCTTCGTCCAGGGGAGCCAGGACGATCTCAAGTGGCATCCCAACTCGTTCGTCGAGATCGGCGACAGGATCTTCGCCTACGGCCGCGATCCCAACTGTTCGCCCTGGACCGATGTTCTGCAGGTGAACGTCTTCCATCCCTTTCTCCGCGAGGAGGCTGCCGCTACGGTCGCCCACATCGCCGAGAGCTGCGACGGCATCCGGTGCGACATGGCGATGCTGGTGATGAACGACATTTTCGAGAAAACCTGGGCCATCCATGCGGGGCGTCGCCCCGAAGTCGAATACTGGCCAACCATTATTGAGGCCGCCCGGAAGGTCAATCCGGAGTGCCTGTTCATCGCCGAGGCGTATTGGGATCTGGAATGGAAGCTGCAGCGGCAGGGGTTCGACTACTGCTACGACAAGCGTCTCTACGACAGGCTTGCCCACGACTGCGCCGAAAACGTCCGCCTGCATCTCACCGCCGGCGTGGATTATCAAAGCAAACTGGTCCGCTTTGTCGAGAACCACGACGAGCCCCGTGCCTGCGCCTATTTCGGTGCCGACCGGGGGCACGCCGCCGCCGTGGCCGCCGCCACGCTCCCCGGCGCAAAGCTGTTCCATGAGGGGCAGTTCGAGGGGCGGAAAATCAAGACTCCCGTCTTTCTTGGCCGACGCCCAGAGGAGTTCGCGGACGAGGAGATGCGGGCGTTTTATGGCAGACTGCTCTCCGCCTTGCGGGCGCTTCCGCTGAGGGAAGGCGAATGGCGGCTTATCGGACGCTCAGGATGGCCCGACAATCAAAGTTTCCTCAATCTCGTGACATGGTCCTGGACGCGCAAGGACAAGGTGGCCGTCGTGGCCGTCAACCTCTCAGGATCACCCGCCCAGGCGATGGTCGACATCCCACTGGATTCACATTTCTCCGGTATGATCACGCTGCGGGACGTCTTCACTGGTGCGCGCTACGAGCGGGGCGTCGACGCGATCCGCGCCGCGGGACTCTACATCGATCTGCCTCCGTGGGGCTACCACCTCCTGCTCAACGACTGACGCAAATAGGGTACATTACAAAATAACCTGAGCATTTTGCCAAAAGTCAGAATAACTGCCAGCAAATGCTCAGGTTATTTCGTAACGAACCCTTACGGCAGCTTGGCCGTCGCCAGGGCGATACTGTTGTCGAGGATGATGTAGCCGCTGAGCTTGGCGTCGGGGGGGAGGGTCGGGAAGGTCACCATGACCTCGCTGTAGCCGACAGACTGGCCGCCAAGGTCGGAGGCGAGCACCTTCATGCATGACGCGTTGGCTATCCCCTTGCAGTTCTTGAACTTGTAGGTCGCCGTCTTGTCGACCGCGCAGGTCTTGTAGTACCATTTGCCGTTGGGCCGTGTGTATTCAACTTGGATCTTCGGGGCGGCGGCGCCGAAGTACATGCCCCTGACGATGATCACCCCAGCGCTGTTGGAGACGTCAGTGATGATGGGGGCGGCGAGCCACGGCTCCTTGTCCAGGTCGATGGGCATATTGTTGTACAGCTCCTTCGTCTGGGCGAACAGGTCGCCCAGGGCCATGTCGGTCATCGGCGAGGCGAGCAGCACCTCACTGCGTTTCACCTCCTTGAATTTCTGCTTGTCGTAGAGGAGGAGCTTTTTCGTCCACTGCGCGGTAAGCGTCTTCGATGGCTTCTGCTTCGAGGCGGTGTCGACCAGGCTCATCTGTATGGCCTTCGAGGTCGGTTTCGCGGCGAAGATCTTTGGCTTCGCCTTGAACTCCAGGAACAGAGGGTCGCCCATGCTGGCGGCGTTGACGGTGACCACCGAGCCGAGGGCCAGGTAGAGCGTTTGGCTGGTTGAGAATTCGGCGGTGACGGTGGCGGAGTCCGAGAGGGTCACCGTGGTGCTGGCGGCGTTGGGGACGGCGACCGCGGCCTTCTCGGTGGCGCTCCACTTGACGAAGAAATAGCCGTCGGCTGGCGTCGCCACGATGCTTTGCGGGAGGCCGGCGCTGATGACGTGCGCGCCCCCGGCGGGCGTGGTCGCGCCCGCCGCCTCGGGCGTCAGTGCCATGGTCAGCGTGACCAGCGTCGTGGGAGAGGTGGCGAAGGTGGCCGTCACGGTGGCGTCCCCGGCGAGTGTGACAGTCGTGGCGGCGGCATTCGCGTCGGCGAGCATGGCGTTGCTGGTCGGGAACACTTTCCAACCGGTGAAGTAGTATCCTTCGGTGGCCGTGGCGCTGATCACCAGAGGGACGGCGATGCTGACGGAGGTGGTGCCTTCGGGCTGGGTCGAGCCCGTTCCGGCCGGCGAGACGGCCATGGTCATCGCGGCGGTCTGCGGCGGCGTCGCCGAGAAGTTCGCTACGACGATGGCGTCGCCGGTGAGGATGATGGTGGTGGCGGCGGCGCTGGCGTTGGCGATGTTGGCGTCTCCTGACCACATCCAGCCGGTGAAGTAAAAGCCGCCGGCGGGGGAGGCGAGTAGATTGATCGACTCGTTCGTGTTGACCGTGTGCGTGCCAATGGCGGGGGTTACGCTTCCTGCGACGGTCGGAACGACAGTCAGCGAGAGGGAGGCGGTGTCATGGGTGAAAAGGGCGGTGACCGTCGCGTCGGCGAGCAGCGTCACCGTGGTGGATGGTGCGGCGGAGTCGCCCAGCGAGCCGCCTCCGCTGAGCTGCCACGACACGAAATGATGGTGTGCGGCGGGGGTGGCCTGAATCGAGACCGCCTGCGAGGAGGCCACGACATGCGCGCCGGGGGCGGGGGTGGTCGCGCCTTCGCCGCTGACGGCCATGGTCAGCGTCACAAGAGGGCTTGTCGTCTTGAACGAGCGCTGCTCGCCATAGGCCACGCCGGCCATGTTGACGGCGTAGGCGCGGACGTAGTAGGTCGTGCCTTTCTCAAGTCCCGTGACGGCGCTGATGTAGGTTCCTGTTCCCGTTCCGTTCTCGCTTCGGCTCGACGCGGTGGTGGGATTCTCTGAGGTGCTCCAGCAGACGCCCCTGGAGGTGACGGTGGAGCCGCCGTCGGAGGTAACGGTTCCGCCGGAGACGGCGGAGCTGTCGGTGACATCCGTGACGGACGTCGTGGAGACCGTCGGCAGCACGGTCAGCGTGGTGAAGGCCTTCTGCGCGCCGTAGGAGGTGCCCTCGGCGTTCGTCGCGTAGGCCTTGACGTAGTAGATGGTTCCCGGACTGAGGCTGTTGAGCGAGCTGCTGAACACGCCCGCGCCCGAGCCGTCGATGGTTTTGTTGGAGTCGACCGTCGGATTGGCGACGGTGCTCCAACAGCAGCCGCGGGTGGTGACCGTGGCACCGCCGTCCGAGATGACCGTCCCGCCGCACGCCGCGCTGCCGGTCGTGATCTCGCCGATGTCGGTCGTCACCACCGTGGGGAGCGCGGCTCCCAGCCACGAGGCGCGCAGAGCCGCCGCTATGAAAATGACAAGTCCCATTCTGGTTGTTCGCATGACGCCTCGTTGTTTAGTTTGTTCCGCCATAGTTAGTATGGTATTATTTAGTGCCTTAAAGTTCCACAACCGCTAAGAAAAACAAGAAATCAATCATCATTATACAAGACGGACCGTCCGCCCGGTAAATCGCGCGCCTGGCACTTGATGGCACGGCGGCAGATTGGGGTGCGGGCAAGCTCCGCATTGTCCATGATAATAGATTTCACAAGCTGGCAATCCGCCAGTAGCCTTGACGCATTTGTTGAAAATCAATAACAGAGGATGTATGGGGCCGCTGCATATTGGAAGACTAGTCTCCGGCGGTTTGATCACGAACTACGTCTGCTCGTCACGCTGCGCGCACTGCCTGTACGGCTGCGGGCCGGAGTGGCCGAAAGACTATATCGGCGAGGCGACGACGGAGCGGATTCTGTCGAAGGTGCTGGAACTGGGCTGCTCGTCGGTGCACATCGGCGGCGGCGAGCCGCTGCTCCGGCCCGAGGCGTTATGTAAGGTGGCGCGGAAGGCGCGGGAGCTTGGCGTCGGCATAGAGTACGTCGAAACCAATTCATCTTGGTATAAAGGCGTGGACGAGGCGGTCGAGACGCTGAAGAGGATCAAGGCGGCGGGCGTCGAAACGCTCCTGATCTCGATCAGCCCTTTCCACAACGAGTATATTCCCCTGAAAAAAGTGCGGGGTGTCGCGGCCGCCTGCAAACGGGTGGACATGAATATCTTCCCGTGGATGGACACCTTCCTCGGCGATCTCGCCTCGTTCGACGAATCCACCCCTCATTCGCTTGCCGAATACGAGGAGAAGTTCGGCCCTGACTATCTGGGAGATTTGCCGCGCCGTTACAGTCTGAACCTCCGGGGCAGGGCGGCCAAGACCTTCGAACGGGTGTTCCCGCTCAAACCGTTGAGGGACATTCTCGCCGCGAGTAAGAATGGTTGCCATGAACTTGAAGGCACGCACCATTTCCACGTCGACCTGTATGGCGGCTACATTCCCGGCCTTTGCAGCGGGTTGTCGATCCGCGTCGAGGATCTTGGAGCGACGCTTGACGATGGCAGGTACCCGCTGCTGAGCATCCTGTGGCGGGAGGGGGTCGGCAGCCTGCTTGAGTACGCCACCAGGGAGTTCGACTTCGATCCCAGGCTTGACTATCTTTCGAAATGTTCGCTCTGCCTCGATATCAGAACGTGGCTCGCCAAGAAGGCTCCAGGCCGTTTCATCGAACTCCAGCCTGCCGGCTACTATCAGTATGTCTAAGCGGTCCCGTGGGCAGGAAAATGGCAGGAAAAAAATCCTCGCGCCGCTTTCAAAGTAGTTCCACGGTTGCTATAGTAATCTTTTGTCTATTTTAGGAACGGACTGTTCGATACCGACGACAACACTAAGAAAACTTGAACAAATCGGGAGTTTTGACAAAGTGGAACGTCAGATAATCGTGTTTGTCAAACAGGTCCCCGACACGAAGAACATCACCGGGGAAGCGATGAAGCCAGACGGCACAGTCAACCGGGCGGCCTTACCGGCCATCTTCAATCCGGAGGACCTCAACGCCCTTGAGCTGGCTTTGCAACTAAAAGATCGGTATGGCCACAAGGTCATTGTGGCGACGATGGGCCCGCCCAACGCCGCCAACGTGCTCCGCGAGGCTTTGTATCGAGGCGCCGACGAGACCATCCTGCTGACGGACCGGGCGTTTGCCGGTGCCGACACGCTGGCCACGAGCTACGCGCTCAAATGCTGCGCCGACAAGATCAAGGACTACGACTTGATCCTGTGCGGACGGCAGGCGATCGACGGTGACACCGCCCAGGTCGGGCCGCAGCTCGCGGAGAAGCTCGCGCTGCCGCAGATCTGCTACGTCGAGGAGGTCATCTCGCTGGGGCACGGGAAGGTCAAGGCCCGCCGAGCGATCGAGGGTGGCAACGAGGTGCTTGAGTCGCCACTGCCCGCCCTCATGACCGTCATCGACTCCAACGAGCCGCGGTCCCCCGCCGCCCGCCGCATCATGAAGTACAAGAAGGCGAAGACCCGCTCCGAGCTCGCCGCCTCCCATGGCTACGCCAACTACACCGACGCCGAGGCGCTCGCCGAGGAGGAGGAGAAGCTCCGCGAGAAGGGATTGTGGATACACGAGCGGAACGCCGGGGATGTCGGTGCCGAGCTTGAGCGCACCGGCCTCAAAGGCTCGCCCACCAAGGTCAAGCAGATCGAGAGTGTGGTCCTCACCGCCTCAAACGTGCGCAAGATCGAACCCACCGAGAAGGGGATCAACGCGCTGATACATGAACTCATCGAAGACCACACGTTAGGGTGAACATACTATGACCGCTAAAATTGGCAACATCTGGGTGTTTATCGAGCAGGAAGGCGGCAAGATCGCCGACGTCAGCCTCGAGCTTGTCTGCAAAGGCGTCGAGCTTGCGAAGCGCCTCAACGTGAAGGCTGAGGCCGTCATGCTGGGCGACAAGATCGAGAAGTCCGCCGAGCAGCTGTTCCACTACGGCTGCGAGACCGTCTATCTGGTCGAGGATCCGCGCCTTGAGCCGTTCACCACGCTTCCGTACGCGAAGGCGCTCGTGGACCTCCTCAAGAAGCATCGTCCCAACATCCTGCTCTTCGGCGCCACCATGAAGGGCCTCGAGCTCGCGCCGCGCGTCGCCTCCACGATGCTCGCCGGGCTCACCGCCGACTGCACCGACCTCAAGATCGACGACTTCGACGACAAGGTCAACAAGAAGTTCTACAAAGACAAGCTCATGCAGATCCGTCCCGCGTTCGGCGGCAACATCATCGCCACGATCGTCAACACCTGGGACGATCCGCAGATGGTGACCGTCCGCGAGGGTGTCATGAAGATGACCACCCCCGACACGTCGCGGAAGGGGAAGATCGTCAAGATCAAGCCCGAGCTCTCCGACATCGAGACGGTCGTCAAGGTGATCGAGCGCTTCCGCGAGGAGAAGAGCGTCGACCTGAAGAAGTCGCAGATCATCGTCGCCGGCGGCTACGGCCTGGGGACGAAAGACAATTTCAAGTTGATCTACCAGTTGGCGGACGCCCTCGGCGCGGACGTCGGCGCCTCGCGCGCCGCGGTCGACGCAGGGTGGATCGACCATGACCACCAAGTCGGTCAGACCGGCGTCACCGTCCGTCCGAAGCTCTACATCGCCTGCGGCATCAGCGGTTCTGTCCAGCACCGCGCCGGCATGGCGGAGAGCAAGAAGATCATCGCGATCAACACGGATCCCGGCGCGCCGATTTTGTCCGTCGCCCACTACGGCATTGTTGGCGACGTGAACGACATCATACCCAAAATGATCAAAGCCTTCAAGGCCAAGGTGTAAGGAGGCACTGCAGATGTCCAACCACTTTACCGACAACAAAGATTTGACGTTCACCCTCGCCAATCTCGATCTCGAGGAGGTCGTGAAGCTCCGCGAGGATAACTATGCGCAAGCCCAGGAGTTCGACTACGCTCCGACTGATCTTGCGGACGCGGTGGACAACTACCGGCGCGTCCTCGAGGTCATCGGCGAGATCACCGGCGAGCGGATCGAGCCGCGGGCCAGGACCGTCGACGAGGAGGGGCCGCACTTCGAGAACAACAAGGTCACGTACCATCCTCTCACCCAGAAGAATCTCCAGGACTTGATCCATGCCGACGTCAGCGGCGTCATGCTGCCCCGCAAATACGGTGGCCTCAACTTCCCCGTCACCATCTACACGATGATGACCGAGATGGTGTCCCGCGCCGACGCCAGCCTGCAGAATCTTTTCGGTCTCCAGGACATCGCCGAGACTATCAGCGAGTTCGGCTCCGAGGAGCAGAAGGCCAAGTACCTGCCCCGCTTCGCATGCGGCGAGGCTGATGGCGCCATGGATCTGACCGAGCCCGACTCGGGTTCCGACCTTCAGTCCGTCCGCCTCAAAGCCACGCTCGACGAGAAGACCGGACAATGGTATCTCGACGGCATGAAGCGCTTCATCACCAACGGCTGCGCCAAGGTCCACTTAGTCCTGGCGAGGTCGGAGGATGGAACCACCGATGGACGCGGTCTTTCGATGTTCATTTGCGAGGCCGGTCCGAAGCTGGTCGTCCGCCGCATTGAGCACAAGCTCGGCATCCACGGCGTCGCCACCTGCGAGTTGCAGTACAACCATGTGCCCGCGGAACTCTGCGGACAGCGCCGCCGCGGCCTGACCCGCTACGTGATGAGTCTGATGAACGGCGCCCGCGTCGCCATCAGCGGACAGGCGCTTGGCATCGCCGAGGCCGCCTACCGCGAGGCCCGCAAGTACGCCTCCGAGCGCGAGCAGTTCAAAAGTCGCATCGACAAGTTCCCGGCGATTTATGAGATGCTCACCAAGATGAAGTTGAAGATCGTCGCCGCGCGGACGCTGCTCTACGAGACCACCAAGGTTGTCGACCTGCGCAACAGTTATGTGCGACTGGTCGAGCACGCCGAGGATCCCGCGAAGGTCACCGACGAGATGCGCCTGAGACAGCGCGTCTACTCGAAGATGGCCGCCGCCCTGACGCCGATGAGCAAGGCACTCTCCACGGAAATCGCCAACCAAGTCGCCTACGACGGCATCCAGATTCACGGCGGCACGGGCTTCATGCACGACTTCAACGCCGTGCGTTTCTATCGTGACGCCTGCATCACCAACATCTATGAAGGCACCACACAGCTTCAGATGGTGGCGGCAATCGGCGGCGTCATGCAGCGCGTGCTCGATCCAGTCATGGACAAGTACGCCGCGCTGCCTTACGAAGGACTGCTGAGAAGGCTCTGCGACAAACTCAACGCCATGCGCAAGAAGCAGCTTGAGGCCGTCAAGTTCGTCGCGGCCCGCGGCGACTCCTCCTACCATGATCTCATGGCGAGAAACCTGGTCGAAATGGAAACCTATATCTTTGTCGGCTATCTCCTCGTCAGGGACGCCCGCAAGGATGCGTCACGAGAGATGTTCGCCGAGCGCTATATCACCGATGCGGGATACGACTTCGATACCCGTTTCCACATCGTGACAAGCGGTGATGTCTCCCTTATCGACAAGCACCGCGAGATCATCGACTACTAAGCAATGCGGAGCTTTCCCGCAAGCCCGTTTGAGGGTGCCTTGATGGGTAGACGTCCAGGCGCCGAGCGGACGGGCCGCCTTGCGTGGTGTCGGCTGTTTTGTTTGCTCAGAATTGTAGAAAATTTAAGTCACTAAAAAAGGGGATCGTCCAATGAATGACGAACTCGTCGCAAAATGCAGTCGGAAATTTCCCGACCGCCGCCAGTTGGTGGTTCTCGCCTCCAAGCGCGCCCGTCAGCTTGCCCGCGGGGCGCGGCCACTGCTCAAAACCGATATGCAGAGTCATCTTGACATTGCTTTGCATGAGATTTCCGAGGGGCTTCTCGAAACTGAGAAATACAACCCCAAGGACGGCAAGGATCCAAGGTAACCCGTTGCGGTTGGTGCGAAAGAGCTGTTTCAGAGTTCGACGGTGGAGCGGAAATCCGGCATGATGGATTTCCGATCCCCGACACGGGACTCTGGCGCGAAGGCGACCTGTCGCATACTATCCAGTTGACTTCTTCCTTCCCCCCATTGGCAATGCCTTTTGTGGCGTGCCCTGCTTCCTGATGGCGTTTGGCGCTTGAGATGCTTACTGGCTGTCATAAGACGCCATGCGCAGATCGGAGGACAGGCGCCGTGAATAACGTTCACACGATTCTTGGGTTTGTGCTTTTATTGACTGGCAGTTGGTTGTCTGCGGGAAATCCGGGAAATATTACCAGTGCCATGAGCGGTTCCAGCCTCAAGGAAGGATTGAACTGCACGAAGGGCAATCCCGCCGGCATTACCTCGGCCAAGGAATCCGCTTCAAGCCTCAAGAAGGATCTTGAGCCTCATGCGAACAAGCGCAAATCCCTCTCATGGGTGAAAACGCGTCCGGCCTCTCTCAAAACCGAGAAACCACCGGACGTTTCGAAGCCTGTCGACCTCAATGTTGCCGCCTTCCAGAAAAAAGATGCGATCATCAAGGCCGACGCCAGTTGCAAGACCGACACCCACCAACGTGGACTTTCAGGGGAGGCGGTGAAGGGCTACTTTGCGACGCTGGATGGAGCTGAACGGGAGGTGGTGGACTCGCTTGTCGGCAAATATATCGACAGAGGGTATGAGGATTCAGGCGCGGCATCAAGCGCAGTACTCGAATTCCATGGGCTTCTCAAAGCCTATATAGCACATCTCAAGTGAAGCATGACTTGTGTTCCGTCTTATCGCCGTTGGGCGATGGCGGTGTTCAGCAGACTCCTCGCGCGGTTGTAGGCGTTTTTCGCTTCAGCAATACTATCCGAATACCCTTGCGTGAGGGCGTCGGCGAGTCGTCGGGCCGCTTTCGCGAGGCGGGTGTAGGCGTGGGCAAGTCCTGAGTCTCCCGAGTTCATGCACTGAACCGCGTACATGTCGCAGGTTTGCGCCTCATTGACCAGTTTCTTCACCTTGGCGTCCAGAATCTGATCAGCATCGTAAAACTCGTAGGAGTCTGTGTCCTCGTTTCCGCTCTCGTAAAAGTCGGATAAGCATGACGCGCCTGTGGCCAATGAAAGAGCGACGCCGCACGAGATGATGAAACGTTTGAAAGATGAGCAGTTCATTATTTACCTCACTTCCTTTGCGTGCAAATGTTATGCCGTTGTCGCTCCCCCCTCTCAGACCGTCGGGATTCTGGGCACGGCATCTGACCAGAGCCACAAGTGTGAGCGAGTGGTTGAAGCTGCGGTGAAATCGCCAAACCTCATGAGAAAATAGCGGGAAAGGCCTCAAAGTCAAGAGAGTAATTTTCGGAGTTCGGCGGGGGTGGTGACCGGAGGGCGGCAGGTTACGCGCGCGCAGACATATACGGCGGTTTTGCCTTCGACAGGTGTCATCGACTTGATGTCTTGACGGCGACTCGCAAGAAAAGTTTGGGCTTCACCGCCGTCGACAAGCACGAGCGTTCTGCCAGGCAGGAACATCCGATGAATCTCGCGCAGAAGCACCGTGGTGTCCGCGGCGCCGGGGATTCCGGCGATCACGATGCGCGGGGGAGGAGTGGAGCGCCGCGCCTGCGCTGTCAGCAGCAGCGGGAACGCCTGCGGACATTCGGCGACCTTTCCGCTGAAGCATTCGATACTTCGCTCCGCCATATCCCGCCAGCGCGGTTCGCCGGTCATCTCGTGAAGTCTCAGAAGATTCAGGATCGCTATAGCGTTGCCAGAGGGTTCGGCATTGTCGTCCGCCCGCTTCATTCTGACTGGTACAGTGGGGTCGTCGTCCGCCGTCTCGAAAAACCCGCCACACGATTCGTCAAAGAAGAGTCCGCGCTGGATCTCGGTCAGTTCGACGGCCAGTTGAAGTCGGTGGATGTCGAAGGATGCCTCGTAGAGGTCGATAAGCCCTTTGACCAGAAAGGCGTAGTCGGCCAGCGTTCCCTCGATTCGGGCGTCGCCGTCGCGGTAGCGGTGCGTGAGACGTCCGTTCTGTGGATTGCGGAGCGTGGTGATGATGAAGTCGGCGCAGCGGTTGGCGGCGTCCAGATACTGCGTGTCAGCAAGTATTTGTGACGCTCGCGCGAGAGACGAGATCAGCAACCCGTTCCAGGAGGTCAGAACTTTGTCGTCGCGGTGTGGCGCGGGGCGCCCGCGGCGGCTCTTGAGCAGGATTTTTTGAGAGGTGGTGAGCGATTTCTCCACCAGCGCGTCGACAAGGCCAAAATGGACGGCCGCCTCCTCGATGGTATGGACGATGCGCAGGATGTTCTTGCCGCTGAAAACATTGTGTGGGTCATGGTCATCCGGAACGTTGCCATCGGGATCGACGCCGAACACATAGGCGAATAGCTCGGCGTCCAGGTGGTCGCCGAGTGTGTCATGGAGTTGCGTGAGCGTCCATACGTAGCAGGCTCCTTCCTGCTTCTTGGTGGGGTGGCGCGGGTCGAGGGCGCTTTCGGCGTCTTCCGCGGAGTGAAACCCGCCGCGGGGATCGGCCAGTTCGCCAAGGACGTAGTCGAGCGTCCGCCGCGCGGTGGTGGCGTGGAACTCGTCGTGCGTGATTTGAAACAAGTCGAGGCTGATTTCGGCGATCTGCGCCTGGTCGTAGAGCATCTTTTCGAAATGCGGGACGCGCCATGCGCGGTCGACGGCGTAGCGGTGGAAGCCGCCGGCGAGATGATCGTGCGTACCGCCGTCGGCCATCGCTCTGACGGTCTTGTCGACCATGCGGAGGCAGTCGTCGCCGTCGCCCTGCGCATGACGGTCGAGCAGGAAGGAGAGAAGGGGCGCCTGAGGGAACTTCATGGCAGTCCCAAAGCCGCCGAATTTCTTGTCGTAGATGGATCTATAGCGCGAAAGGCATGACTGGATGGCGGATTCTCCGAGGGGGGCGGAGGAATGCGACGAGGCGGAGTTTCGCAACGCTGCAAGGAGCTTGGCTCCTGCCTCGTTGATCTTGTCGGGCGTTTCCCGCCATACGTCGTGAATGCGCTGGACGAGTTCCGTGAATTGTTCGGGAGGAACGTAGGTGGCGGCGTAGAAGGGGGCGAGGTCTGGCGAGAGGAACAGCGACATCGGCCAGCCGCCCGAGCCGGTCAGCGCGTTCAGCGCGGACATGTAGATGGCGTCGATGTCGGGACGCTCCTCGCGGTCGACTTTCACGCAGACGAAGCTGGCGTTGAGCAGTGTGGCGATCGATTCGTTTTCAAAGACCTCCCGCTCCATCACATGGCACCAGTAGCAGGTGGAGTAGCCAATAGAGAGGAAGATCGGTTTGTTCGAGGACTTTGCCTTTTCAAACGCTTCCAGCCCCCACGGATGCCAGTCCACGGGATTATGGGCGTGTTGGAGAAGATAAGGGCTCTTCTCCGTGATCAGGCTGTTTGTGTGGGATGCCTGTTTCATATGGTGATGAATATTTCACGCATGTAATAATTGGCGATAGTCGAAATACTGTTGGTGTTTGATGATTTTTGCTAAAAGCCTATCGCTGGCCGAGGCTGTAGTGAGTTACATTCTACCGCACTGAACCGAGGATGGAATCTTTTTGTTAGGCAATGGCAAGTTCTTCTATCTTTTCCTTTGTCGCACAGGGAAGGATAATTCGTGAGAAACATTTATTGGGATACAGGTAATCCTCTCCAGATTCATCGATTACGCGCACCTGATCATGTTTTGAGGCTTCAAGGTCATGAATAGTTTGATAGATTTTTCTTATTTCTAAAGAAGCTTCATAGCCTTTGTTGCCGACACAGACTACAAAATGGTTTTTCATAGTTTAATCCTTATATCTTTTAATTTTGAACTCGACTCTCCCAATACCATGTCCTTCGTACCAGTGCAATTCCGCATTCTTTATTAAGCCATCAGGCAATTTGATTTTAGCATCACCTTTCAATTTTCTCCATCTCGTTTTCCCGTGGAATTTATTTAAACGAGGCAGTTCGCGTATTCCTGTGCCAGAGGCGATCTGTTCTATGTCAACTATATTGCTTATTATTTTGAAGTGCATTCGTCCTCTTATATACAGTCACATAGAGTAGCGCATGCCCCACGGAAGGACACCCGAAAACGCACGTAAATAGCAAGCGGGTGTTATGATAGGGTCAAGCAGGAGGGTGAAAGGTGTGAGCACTATTTTTACGTGGAGACTGGATGCTATATCATCATGCGCATAAATGTATTTGTTGATTTCGCCTACCTCCATTGGAACGGCTTCCGTGCTTGGTTCATTGTAAAGTGCAATTGAATCGACATTGTGTTGAGACAAGGATACGTCATAATCTCCTTTGGCGGAGGGATAGACCGTTTTGAATATCAAAAAGTAGTATGAAAAGTGTACCCTGTCTTCTGGTTTGACGCTACTATAATCATTTATATCGATTCGTTCATCTTCTATGCGAGGATTCCTATTTTTGAGATGAACAAAGGAGTCATTTATAGAGTATTCAACCTTGATAAATTTGTTGTTGTTTGTCTTTATGTATAAAATATTACTGGAAGGTATGCATAATGCCTTGGTAGTGTGATATATGAAACTAATGTTCATGGGTGAGGGGGACCATACTCTTCTCGTCAGACTGGAGCACCCACTTAGTAGTATAAATAAGTCAATGCATGTTATCCCGAGTAGGACATAAGCAATACGCTTTGTTATGATTATCATCACGCCTTTGCTTTTTTAGTTGTTCCCCAAAATCAAATATCTTGATCAGCTTTGAAACGCCCACTGCCAAATCTTCGCAAAGACTATCACCCGCAGGCTGTCTTTGCAACTTAATATTTGTTGGATGCGTTTGACTACATGATCACCATGTTTGGGGGTACTTGTTTCATAAAGTGATATATTGCTGTTGGAAGAGCGACTTTCTACTGACAATTACGTGGACACCGCGCTTGGGAGAGGATCAGGCTGTGAGGATCGAGGTTTTTTTGAGAAAGGGTATGGCATCGTTCCCGGTTGTCGATGATGTCTTGAACCGCGGAGAAGCGGAGCGATTGCTTTGCCGTGCGCTTGGTGTATCGCGGCTCGATCTCTATATTGAGCGGGATCGGGAGCTAACACAAGACGAGGAGGCCTCGGCGAGATCCCTTTTCCATCGCCGCGCCGACGGCGAACCTATACAGTACATTCTTGGCGAGGCGCATTTCCGGAATTTGACGCTTGCGGTGGGGCCAGGCGTCCTCATCCCCCGCCCAGAAACGGAACTGCTCGCCGGTGAGGCGATCAGGATCGCTGCGGGGGTGCAGTGTGCCGCTGGTGATTCCTTGTGGGTGTTGGACGTCGGCACGGGTAGCGGGGCGGTGGCGTTGTCCGTTGCGGCCGAGACTCCGGGAGGCCGGGTTGTCGGCGTGGACATCTCCCCGGCGGCTCTGGCGTACGCCGTCCGCAACGCGACGGCGGCAGGATGCCGGAACGTCGACTTCATCCAAGGCGACCTTTGCGGGTCGTTCATGCCGTGCTCGTTCGACATTGTCACCGCCAATCTTCCGTATGTCACCGAAGACGAATATGCGTGTCTGCCGGTCGAGGTGGCGGCGTTCGAGCCGCGGACGGCCCTTCTGGCCGGCCGGGACGGACTCGACGTGATTCGCAGGCTTGTCGTGGACGCCCTGCGGACGCTGCGCCCCGGCGGCTGGCTGCTTCTCGAAATCGGCGCGGCGCAGGCCGAGGCGGTTGGCGCGCTTCTCCGCCTCAACGGCGCCTACCAAGAGCCGGAAGTGTTGCGGGACTTCTGTGGCCGCGACCGGGTGGTCATGGCGAAAAAGTCCTGATGGCGCGGCGCGTTTCTTGGGCTTGGTTCAACGGTTCAACGGTTCAACGGTTCAACGGTTCAACGGTTCAACGGTTCA
>CAYTFM010000015.1:0-9468 GCA_964436735.1 uncultured Victivallales bacterium
GGGTCCGGCTGTTCGCCGGTTAAAGCGGTACGCGAGCTGGGTTCAGAACGTCGTAAGACAGTTCGGTCCTTATCCACTGTGGGCGGAGGATATTTGACGGGATCATTTCTTAGTACGAGAGGACCGGAAATGAGCGACCTCTGGTGTTCCAGTTGTCCTGTCAGGGGCAATGCTGGGTAGCTATGTCGCGAATGGATAAGCGCTGAAAGCATCTAAGCGCCAAGCCGTCCCGAAGACGAGATATCCCTTGCCGCAAGGCACTAAAGGCAGGTCGAAGACTACGACCTCGATAGGATGGGAGTGTAAGTCCAGCAATGGATTCAGCTTACCATTACTAATCAGCCGTGAGGCTTGATCACCTTTTTCTCCAAGTTGTTCCGCAAGGAACGATTTGGAGAAAAACAATCGACGAGTAGTTGCGTACGATTACCCTGATTAATGACTTTACCATTCTTTCCTTTTTTTTCTCTTTTCCCGGTATCCATAGCGAGGTTGACACACCCGTTCCCATCCCGAACACGGAAGTTAAGGGCCTCAGCGGCGATGGTACTATACGATAGAGTATGGGAGAGTAGCACGGTGCCGGGTTTTTTTCTCTTTTAAAGCAGGCTTGTAAAAGCCTGCTTTTTTTTTGTTCTTCACATTGTTGCGTCATCGAGTGGATTATTTCCCATGCTATAGTTTTCTTGCTCGGAGAAATTAAAGCTGAATTTCCTCTGTGCATGTGTACATGCCATCTGGGAACACCGAGCACCAACTCGGCTTCTGGCGTCTCTCCCGTCTTAGACATGAAGATATTTTTTCCATATCGAGGATCTCCGAATGTCAGGAAATGATTGTGTGAAAGAAAAGTTCTCCCAATACACAACATTTGTGCTCATTTACTCTCTTCTCCTTTGCGGATGTGCGAAAAATCCCTTCGCGAAGTTACGTCCCGATGACTACGCCGATAATCCCGCCTTGAAGAAATGCGTCGAGACGGTGCAACTCCCTGAGAATCTGACACAAGAGGCGATGGAGCAAAGAAGAAAAGCGGTTCTTGAAATGGAATATATTCAAGATGAAAGAGTTGCAAATATTTTAATGCGATGTGTTGATGACCTTGACGGGGACATCGCCATGGAGGCGGTGAGATGGTGCGGCGAAAAGAGAATTCCCAACGCCCTTCCCTCAATCATAAGATATGTGAAAAAAATTCCCGATAAGAATCACATTGACAGTGGTCATCGCTCGTACTCTGGTGTGTGCTATGGTCTTGATGCGGTTGCCATGATTGGCGGTCGGAATGCGTTGCTCAAGTTGTCACATGAAATCAATGATCCAGATGTGAAGGCGGAAATCATTGTCCGTCTGAAAGATGTGGATTCTTTACGAGAACAGTTGAAGAGTGACGATCCGAATTTGAGACGCAAAGCCGGCTGGGGACTTGTCGAGACGAAAGACGAAAAATGCCTGCCTGATCTTGTGGCGCTGATGAACGACACAGACAAAGACGTGAGGATCTCCGCGATGTTTCAGGTGCAGCACTTGCTGGTCGGCAATAAATCAACGGAAAATATTCCTCTTGATGCGTATGTGGACAAGATTAATAACTCACAAGATCTTGAGGAACAAGACTTAGCCGCTGCCTTAATCGGTAATTTCGTTCGTAACTTTCCTGAAACCGCAACTCGTATCAAACCCGTCGCTTACGAATCGTTGAAGACTGGTTGGGTACGCAACAAGGGCAAGCGAGATCCAAAACATTGGGACTCGTTTGCGGTGGCTTTGGCGGAACTTGGTGACATCGAGCAGTTTCCGGCAATGATAGAGATACTGTCCCATAAAAATTGGAGTGTGCGCAGCGACGGCGTTGTCGCTTTGCGTTTCATTGGGGATGAAAGGGCAATCCCTGCTTTGATTGAGTTGTTAGAGAATGAGTCTACGGGCAAAATGCTTCCTCAAGACGGGAATTCATACAATGAACATAACAGCAGGCTCGTGCAGGCGGAGATAGGGGAGACGCTTGGCGCGCTGGCAGCAAAGACGAAATCGGATGAGTTGCGGCAAGTTGTTGTGGATGAGTTAATTAAACAACTAAATTGTAATTTGTCGAAAATGCTGGAAGAAGCCAAGTTGGTTGATGAAAGTTATTTTTCCATCATACATTTCCGGTTGGGAAATGATTCGATGAGAACCTTTCAAGACGGGAGGAGGATTTTGATCATTGCGCTTGTCAAGGCCTTGGGGCGAACGGGTGGTGGCAAGGCGATGGAACAACTTATAAAAATTCGTGGCGACGCCAGCCTTCACGAAGACGTTCGCAAGGCCGTCGAGGGGGCTCTTTCCGGCGATACTATGAAAAAAGAAGAAAAATAATGGGCAACAACGGCACAATTCTCGGGCTCAAGATCGACGTGGACACCTACAAAGGCACCAAAGAAGGTGTTCCAAGTCTCCTAAAATCACTTTCAGACAGGAATCTTAAGGCTTCTTTCTTCCTATCCATAGGCCCTGACAACATGGGACGCCACGTCTGGCGGCTGCTGAAACCAAAGTTTTTTCTGAAAATGTTGCGAGGCGGAGCCGCCAAACTGTACGGCTGGGATATTCTGCTCAAGGGCACCTTTTGGCCAGGACCGGACATTGGAAGGGAATTGGCTGATATTTTGCAATCGATTAAGCCACAAGGACATGAAATAGCTCTTCACGCCCTTGATCATCATCGTTGGCAGACAAAAACCAGTCGTATGGATATCTTCGAGGCCAAGGAGCAGTTCCGGGCGGCCGTCGAGAAATTCAAAGAAATCTTCGGTGAAGCACCACAGGTTTCCGGCGCGCCTGGATGGCAGTTGTCAGATCCGTGGCTTGAGGTCAAGGACGTCGGAGGTTGGCTCTACCATAGTGACTGCCGCGGTAGCCGTGCCGGTCGTATAATGTTAAATAGCAAGACGTTCGAAGTTCCTCAAATCCCTACGACGCTACCAACATTCGACGAAATCATAGGCCGCAATGGTGTTACAGTCGAGAACTATAATGAAAAAATTCTGTCTTTACTGCGTCCCGGAGAACTGAATGTGCTGACCATTCACGCCGAAGCGGAAGGCGGTGTCTACAACAAGTTGTTTGAACGTTTTCTTGATTTGTGTGGAAACAGAAAAATATCCATCGTCACTTTACGTCAAATATATGAAGATCAATTAGCTGCAAATAATAATAAATGGCCTGTCTTGAAGCTTCACTTCACGGAAATCCCTGGCCGCGAGGGTAACGTCGCTACTGTCGAGTGACCTACACCATAGAAAATATCCGCAGAGAATGTCCGGCCGAATCTTCTTTTTTCTCCAACAGGTGCCGAATTTCTGGAATTAGCTCGTATTGGATAGTGTAAGGCAACTGCAGCACCGTGATGCGGGTTGTAATCAAACACGAGAGATAGCTAGTTGCCGTACGGCCCTAAAGGAACCCTATGAGCACATCAGAGAAATGCGCCACCGTCAGTGCGCCAAGAGCGATGAAATATTTGCATATCCTTTTGGTTGAGGATGATGCAAGTAGTTCTCTTCTTGTCGAAGAAGTCATGAAACCTTATGGGCATTCATTGAGAAAAGTCACGACCGGCAAAGAAGGCGTGCGGGAGGCGTCGTCAGGTGTGTACCAACTTATTCTCATGGATATCCACATGCCTGACATCGACGGCCTTCAGGCGACAAGGCTTATCAGGGAAAATGAGGATGCTGAAAAGCGGACTCCTGTCCCCATCATCGCGTTCACGGCGCATGCGATGCGGAAATTTAAGGAGCAATGCCTATCCAATGGAATGAATGGATATATTTCAAAACCAATTGATATTAAGAAACTTGCAGAAATTATTAATACGTATGCGGAGTTGCGGGACGGGGAGCATGCGCTATGAATTTCAAGACTGTGAACCAAACCTAAACCAAGTCAATATAACGCTGCGGAGGCTGGCCAAGGCGTGCCGCAGGCGGGGCGGCGCACGATCCAATAGATTGCCCCCCCCGCTATCTCTCCAAAAGAGTCCCCGCCGTGACCTTTCCTGACACGGCAAGGAGTTCCTGAAGCGCCGTCATTTAGTCGTGTGCGACATTTTCACGGAATACTTGTCGGCGTTGAACGTCTCGGACAGGACTTCCCGCCCGCCGACGGACACGGTGGCGGTGACGTTCGAATCGCGTCCCTTCGGGCGTGGAAACGCGAACAAGTTGCTCGGAATGGTCGCCGTCCACGTTTTCTTGGTGAGGTTCACGCTCAGCTTGGCCTTCGTCGTCTTGTCTGTGAGGTTGAAGCTCTTGAGTTTGCCACTTTGGAAGAGGTGCGGGAAATCCTTCACGTCGGAATTGACGTTAAAATGGACTTTGGAGCCGTTGAGGGCGATGTCCATGTCACCGAAGTGCCCAAGTTGCTCAGGCAGCGTCCCTTCGATCTTGACAGTCCCCTTGCCGTTGATTTCGTTGTACGAGGCGGAGATGCTCGACATGCAATACGTGGAAGGATCCGTGGTGAACGCCTTGCTCCAGGTGAAGTCGTTGTCATGCTTGATCACTCTGACGAGCGTGCGGCTGCCCTTGGAGCCGTTGAGTTTCAACTCAAGCCGCAGCGATCTGCTGATTGGCTTGACATGTGAAGCAATGTCAGTTTTCGAAAGGGTGACACTCCATTCAGCCTTGTCGAAATCGAGTGTCAGAGAGAGTTTGTAGGTGTCAACTTTCGAGTTGAACTTCCACACATTTTTACTGCGCTTCCATGCGCCGTCCGAGGCTCCCGCGGAGAAAATCAGATCGTTGATTCTGAAGTGCGCCCCGAGGGTGGCTTCGAAGTCGTCGGCGCTCATGTCGATGCCGCGCTCATTGCCTTTGTTGTCCAAATAGACAAGTTTCCCCTTTTTGACGGTGTAGCTGTCCTTGCCGGCGGTGGGGACGGTGGAGGCTGCGGTGGCGGCCGCCTCGCCGGTGGTGACGGCCGTGGCTTGGAGCGTTCCGCTGGCCGAGGCGCACTCGCCGCTGGCTCCCCCGCTGTTGCCGTTGTTCTGCAGCCAGTACAACACATTCCAGGACATGCACCAGGGGAGGGCGTTTGTGTAGTTCAGCGGCAACCACGGGACGTCGGCCGTCTGCGCCTGCATCAGATAGGGCTGCACATCGATTTCCGCGTAGTCGGTCGGATTTTCGGTTTTTGGGATGAATCCAGCGCAGCCGGCGTCCTGCCCGCAGGTGAAGGTGTTGGTGGTCGCGGTCTGAACGCTGTTCTCCCAAGAGCCCGACAGGGTCGTAGTGAAGGAGAATAGGCCAATCGGGATTTTGATCCCGGTCTCCGAGCCGACGCTGTTGCTGTGGGTCTTCGAGTTGGTTGACTGGACTTGCTGCGAGGAGGAATAGAACACCTTCTGATTGTCGCCCACCGTCTCCAAGAGGGTAACGTCTGGGACGATTTGCGACCATTCGTTATCGGGTGGGTTGCTCCAGTCGTAGTTGTTGGGATACACCCAGCCGGCGATGTCCGTCGAGGCGGGAAATCCCTCCATGGTCGACAGGAAGAAACAGCTGTCGCCCGTACCGGGCTGCGTCAGGGTGAAAGTCGGGTGGTCGCTGAAGGGCGCGCTGGTGGGGATCTGCCCGTACATGTACAAATTGGTCGGCGTGCCGCTGTTCGTCGACGGGGTGTAGTCGTAGGCGAAGCCCTGCTGCATTTGCATGTTGAACTTCGGCGCGAGGTAGAAGACCATGCCCAGTTGCTGGATGTCGGAGAACTGGGAGGGCGGATACTGCGAGGCCGTGCTTAAGGAGTTGCTGACCACCACCTTGTTCGTCGTCTGTGTGCTGTACGACTGGACCGCCGTATGGGAGTAGTTGTAGGACAGTTTCTCCGAGAAGGCCAGGAAACTAATGTCCTCCGACGCGCCGGCGCTGTAGGTGGTCTGACTTGTGCTCTGCTGGGAGGACGACGAGTCGCTTTCGGTTCCGACGGTCACGGAGGCCAGGCTGTCCCATGCGTTGTCGTCGTAGGACTTGCCTTCGACAAATCCGTTGGGCCAGTACGGCGGCAATCCGAGGACCATCCCTTGGTATATCCAGAGGTTCTGCAGATATGACGGCGTCGACTGGGGGTTGCTTTCGACGATACTCGAGTTGGTCGCGAGGCCCGCCATTGTGAAGATGGGCGCATATGTGTCGCCAGTTAGGTTCGCATACTCAACACCCGACTCGCCAATGCTTTTGCTGGTCACTTGGATGCTGTTGACGATATTCATGTAACTGTTCTTCGGGGCTTGAGTGTTGAGGAAGGTGTTCGGCTCCGTATACGTGTTGACTCCGACGGCGAAGGAGTAATCCTTGTCTTGGAATGGATAATTGTACTGAAAGTTCCAACTGGGTTCCAGATATAAATTGGCTCCAGTCGGATCGCAATCGGACGGATCTGCAGGGTTGACAGATGTCCACTTGCCGCTCTGGGTGTTGTACTCGCAAAGGATGAACTCCCAACTAATGTTGTTATTAAACGGATACTCCTGGGACCATACCGAGGGGAACTCGACCACGTTCTCCTTACCGCTCTGCCAAGACACATTCATTGTGCTTTGGTGTAGATTGGATGCGTAATAATTGTAGAACGAGCCGCCAATCGTGCTTTGGACGATGCTCCCATAGACAGGGAAGACGGGTGTGTAATATATGCCATCTGTACCAATAAATTTGGTAGTGTAGGGAGGGAGTTGGGCGATAGTGCTTAGATCGAACTGCATGTTCATGGGGTCGAAGACGATCGAGTAGGCTGTGCCGCCCCACAAATACCCATTCGGAATGGAACTCGGCATCTCCACATATATAAGCAGGATCTTCTCGTTGCCGTTGATGTCGTAGAACGCCTGAGCATCCACCACGGAGTAGAAGCCATGAGGCGACTTGCAGAACGACGTGTTGGCGTCCGCGCTGAAAGTGGACTGGCTGGCGATCGATCCGTCCGAATTGAACGTCAGCGAAGTGACCCCCATGTAGCTGACTTGGCTCGGTGTGTCCCGATTCAGATACCATGGCTCGAAGATGAACGCCGTCCCGGCCATGCTTGAGTAGGCCGCCGCGACGGACAGCTGCCAATCATAGGTGTTGGTCGGAGGACTTTGAGGTGGTTGTGTGGCGCTCGAAATCGTCCATATAGGTTTCGTGTCGGCGGAAATCGAATATTGAGCATCCGTATACTTGAGCATGGCGTGCTTTAGCGAGCCGTAATAAGGGGATTGCACATTGTGTTTAGCGTTCGTGGCGAACCCCTTGTAGAACATATGAACAATCCCGTTGGCGGTCACCGCCGAGCAGGAGTTGGAGATGGCGAACAGGGAGGTGTCCGTGTAGGAGAACGTATCTTTGCCTGCCGGATTCGTCGGGGCGTCGCAAAAGGCGGTGATTTCCACAGACGCTGTGTGCTTGGTGTAGTTAAGCCCGACATAGGTGGATTGTCCAGTCGCGTTTATCCCAGGCACCGCTTTGCGCCCCCAGTAAACGTCCTGGTCCGGGGGGGAGGACGAAAAGGCTGAAACCGTCCACAGTGCCAGCGCGGCGCACAACCCCGCCAAACAACGCCTTCCGATGCTCTTGACAAGCAATGCTCGTTTCAGTCCCGCGTCCGCTTCCCGCGCATAAAGCATACTGGACTCCTGTGGTTTTGAATTTAATACGGATGCGCTATCATCCGTCATCATCTCCGCTGTACGTACTTCTAACATTGGTGTATAGTAACATTTTCTGCGTCGCTATGCAAACCGCTTCGGTCTTCATTCGCTGGGTGTCTCCGAAATAACACAACTCAGAGAGTATGTTTTCCAATCCATCAGTCGAAACCTTCTTCCGCCGCTATCCTGCCATCGTGGTGCTTGCCGGGTTGATGCTGGGTGTTGCGCCGTGGAGCCTTGGCGGCAATTTGGGGTTTCAGCGGACGGCGTGCGTTGGTGTGGGCATTCTGCTGGGGTTTGCGGTGTTCGCGGAGTGGAGGGGGCTGCTCAAGGTGCTGCTGTGGGTGGTGATTGGCAGTGTCGTTGCGTGGCGTGAGGCGAATCCTTCGTCGTCGCATCACATCCAGCAGTTGTCCTTCTTCGACCAGGGGGCGGAGATCGAGGCTGTGGTGACCGACAACGAGGTGGTCGAACCCAGATTGGAGTGGCTGGGCAGTCGCAAACTGATTGAAGTGGCGGTGAAGAGGCTCCGCCTCGTGCCGTCGGACGAATGGAAGGATGCGTCGGGGCGGTTGTTCGTCAATCTTCCGAAAGGCGAGGAGTCCAAGGCGAGGTTTGGCAGAAGGCTGAGATTCGCCGGCGCCTTTCTCGAGCCCGAGAAGGCCGCAGTGGCGGGGGGCTTCGACTTCACGCGCTATCTGCGAAGCCGAGGGTCACTCAAAGTCTTCTCCGCCGACTCTTGCGGAGATGTCGGCCCCGCGGGGTTTCCTTATTCGTGGTACGCTCCGGTTATGCGGTTCCGCGACGCCTCGATGGCGTATTTGTGCGATGGCATTGAAAGCAAAGATGCCAAAGGGTTCATGGCGGGAGTCTTCTTTGGGTGTCGTCAAGGAATTGCCCGCGAGTCGACCGAGGCCTTCATCAAGACCGGCACGGTGCACATCTTGTCGATCAGTGGGCTACATGTCGGCATCATCGCGTTGCTGGCGACGTGGGCGCTGCGCTGGATGCCCTTTACTATGCGATACCTCTCTCTGCCGCCGTTGCTGTTGCTGTACGTGCTGGCCACGGGGGCGAGCGCGCCGGCGATGCGGGCGTTCTTGATGATCGCCATCTGGTGTGTGCACAAGGCTTTCCTGTACCCGGCCCGGCCTATCAACGCCGTGGCGTTGGCGGCGGTCGTGATACTGCTCTTTAATCCTTTCATGGTAAACGATATGGGATTTCAGTTCTCATTCATTGTGACCGGTTTTCTCGTGTTTGCCTGGGAGATGGCGGGTTCGTGGGCGGAGGTGGCGTTCGAGAAGCGGCGATGGATGCCTCCCGGATGCGTCGGGTGGTGGGGCAGGCTTCGAGACTCGGCGGGAAGGAAGTTGATCATGGACGTCGTCTGCTCGCTGGTCGCCTTTGGGGCCAGCATGGGATTGACGCTCGTGTACCAAGGGGTATTCATTCCGTCGACCCTGCTGGTGAATTTCCTTCTGCTCCCCTTGATGTTCCCGCTATTCGCCCTGGTGGCGGCGAAGTTGCTGTTGTTTCCCGTATGTTCCGGCGCATTGGCGTGTGGTCTGAACGCCATGATAGAGGGGTTGATACAACTGACGTATGGCATCGTGGGCATCGGGGCGCAATGGGGTGGCATGGCGCATCTCGCCGTCCCCTCTTTATGCGGACTGATTTTTTTTCATGCGTTTCTGCTGGTGTTCTGCTTGGCGCGGACAAGGTTGTGGTCGATCGGATCATTAATGGCAATGGGGGGCATGGTGTGTATGTGGTACCTTTGGGGCCTTTTCTCAGGACAT
>CAYTFM010000015.1:9478-13107 GCA_964436735.1 uncultured Victivallales bacterium
TGACCGGTTGCTTGTGTTTCAAGGAGACAATCCGCGGCAGTTTGCGCTCGCGCTCCGTCCAGCCCGCGGCGACGCCGCGGTGCTGGTGGATTGCCCCAAGCGTCTCGCGCGGGCGGTGCGGGAGAAACTCATGCGTTCGGGGGTGTCGCGCATAGACTACCTATGCCTCAGAAGCGGTAGTGTCGACTCCGCTGGCGGCGTGAGTGAGCTATGGGGTTGGACACTGCCCGCCGCGCTTGTCCTGCAAAAAGGTTTCGGCAGGGGGAAATCGTGTCGTGAAGCTGTGGAGCTCTGCGAAAGGGACGGCGGTGGCGTCATGGTCTGTGAGGGAGGTCCGGACGGCACGGAAGTTTCGACAGGCAATTTTCTTTATGTCGACAAAGGGGCTGGCGGCTACAGGCTTGAATGGAGCACAGGTGGAACCGAGTTCAGCGTCGAGGTGGTCGAAGTGCGTCCCGGTGTGCGGCGGGTTACGGCAGGGAAGGAAGGCGCTATGCCAACCTGCGCTGAGTTCACGCACGGAAACAGCGTTATGGTGGCTGAGATGGCGTTTTGAGATGCTGCATGAACCTGGAATAATAAAGTGCGTTCCCGTGTATGGAGTATGGCTCCCTGCCGCAGGTGCGAGCGGTCGGTTGCATTTAGGCTGAAGCGGGAGTATATATTTCTCAGAGTGCGGGAGGGTTTTACAGGGTTGCGCATAGTTCAAGGAGGCGGATATGAAGATCAAAATGATTCTTTCCGAGAAGAAGACGGCTGGGGAGGTGTTCACCATCGCGTCGGACGCCTCCTTGCGCGAGGCGGCCCATAAATTCTGCGAGAACGGCGCCGGTTCGCTGGTGGTGGTCGATCCCGACGACGAGCCGATGCGGTATGTGGGCATCATCACCGAGCATGACCTCGTGAAAATGGCGGCCACCGAGGCGGTCCTCAAAGATCTGACGGTGGCGGACGCCATGGTGAAGAACATGATCGTGGCGACAGCCGAGGACGATGTCGACTACCTTATGAAGGTGATGGTACGGCACAAAATCCACCACATACCGATTCTTGAAAAGTCGAAGATCATCGGCGTGGTGTCGGTGAGTGACATTCTCCGCTCAAAGCTAGAGGCCGACGAGATACAGATCCGCTACTTTAGCGATTATATGAGTGGCACCTACGACAATAAAGTCTTTTGATAAATTTTTGCGCCGCAAAAATTAATGAAAGAGCATCACTACCGGCCACTCCTGGTGTAGGCGGTTCTCGCGCATGAAAGAGAGAAGCTTCGCCAGCAGGATCCTCCCGCTCACTCTCGCGCAGGGGCTTGGCGTCTTCAACGACAACGCCTTCAAGGCGGCGGCGATCTTCATCGCCATCGGGCTTTCCGCCGAAGACTACTCGCGCAACTCCTATTTCATGTCGTTGATCACGATTGTCTTCGTCCTGCCTTTCATGCTGCTGTCGGTTCCCTCCGGTTTTTTCGCCGACCGGTTCTCCAAACGGCAGATGATCGTCATCACGAAGTTTGTCGAGATCGTCCTCATGCTGCTTGGCGCGGTGGCGTTTTATTTCGTCGGCGTTCTACACAGCGCCTATCCGGTGATCGCCGTTCTGTTCCTGACGGCGACGCAGGCGACCTTTTTCAGCCCCTCCTATAATGGGATACTGCCCGAGACCTTCTCAGAGAGCGAGATATCCCGGGCCAACGGAATACTGGGCATGCTCACCTTCATCGCGGTCATCCTGGGGTACGCCGCCGGGCCTGTACTCAAAGCGGTTGTCGGCGCGGACTTGTACAAGATCGGCGTCATCTTCAGCGTCATATCCGTGATTGGCTTCATCGCGTCGCTCTATGTCGACTACCGCCCGCCGGGCAACGCCGGGAGGAGGTGGAATCCCAACATCGTCGACGCGTTTCTGAACGGGTTCCGTCTGATCAGACCAAAGCCGGCGTTGTTTCTTTCCATTCTTGGGGAAGCCTATTTCTACGCGTTCGGCGCGGCCATGCAGCTGGTGATTACGCTGTGGGGCAAATTCACCCTCAAAATCGTCCAGGACATGGAATTGGGCCTTCTGCATTTCGCCTTGGCCATCGGCATGGCCTTCGGGTGCTATCTTGCCGGCCGTCTCTCCTATGGCAAGATCGAGCTCGGGCTGGTTCCCTACGGAGCCCTTGGCATGGCGGCGTTCCTCGTGATCGGCATGCTCTTCCCGGGAGCTGCCGTGACGCTTTCCATGGGGGGCAAGCCGTTCACGCTCTTCCCGTGGGCGTTGTTGTCCCTCGTCGCCCTTGGCGTCAGCGGCGGGCTTTTCGCCATCCCGTTGAAGGCCTATCAGCAGGAGCGCGCGGACAAGGACAAAAGGGGGGAGATCCTCGCCTGCGCCAACTTCCTCACCTTCGCCGGTATTTTCATGTCGGGGATCATCGTCTACGTGTTGACGGGCGGCGAAAAGGCGGTGGCCGGCGCTGGCGGACTCGTGGCGCTCGCCAAGTCATGCATGCTGAGCCTCTCGCCTGAAGCCCTGATGGTGGTGGGGGCGCTGGTCACGCTGGGCGTCTCGGCGTACGCCACGTGGCGGCTTCCCGTGTTCGCCTTGCGCTTTTTCGTCATACTGCTCACCCACACGGTCTACCGACTCCGCATATATGGAGTGGAGAACATTCCGCGGACGGGGGCGGCATTGATGGTCTCAAACCACGTGTCGTTTGTTGACGGCCTGTTGATTTCGGCCTGCTCCTCGCGGTTCATCCGCTTCATGATGTACGAGGATTTCTACAACCTGCCGGTCTTGGGACGCCTGTTCCGATTCTGCGGCTTCATCGAAGTGCCCGCCCCGAACAAACCGAAAAAGATGATGAAGGCCTTCGAGGAGGCGAAGCAGGCCTTGAGGGACGGCGATGTCGTCTGCATCTTTCCCGAAGGCAAGATCACGCGGAACGGCGTGATGGACGAGTTTAAGGAGGGGTTCCACCATGTGCTGCCGGAAGGGCTTGAGGTTCCAGTCATCCCCGTCCGCCTCGGCATGTTGTTCGGCAGCGTCTTCAGCTATTATGGCGGCATGATCCGTCCTCGGCTGCCGGATGCGCTTCCCTATCCGGCGACGGTCACGTTCGGACCGCCGGTGAGCGGCTCACTGACCTCATTTGAGATGCGGCAGAAGATTTCGGAATTGGCGGCGGACACCGACCGCATACCGCGCAGTGATGAGCGCACCTTGCATTACCAGTTCGCCAAAATCGCGAAGCGGCATCCTTTGTCCCGCTTCGTGGAGGACTTTGATGGGCAGTCGCTGACGGCTTTCTCGCTGCTGGTCCGTGCGATCCTGCTCAGCCGCGAGATACGGAAGATGCCGTCGAAAAGCGAATATGTGGGCGTGCTGCTGCCGAACGCCACCGTCACTGTCGCCGCCATGCTCGGCGTGCTGATGGCCGACAAGACGCCGGCGATGCTGAACTACACGGCCTCGGCCGATGCGTTCGATGCCGCCATCGAGAAGGCGGAACTCGACGTCATCCTCACCAGCCGCCTCTTTCTCGAGAAGTTGAAAATGGCCCCGAAGCCTCAAATGGTTTTTCTTGAGGATGTCGCGGCGAGGATACCGAAGAGCAGTCGCATCTTCTGGGGCGCCCTCGCCGTCTTGCT
>CAYTFM010000015.1:13117-18656 GCA_964436735.1 uncultured Victivallales bacterium
AAGACCGCGCCGCCGACGCCGTGCAGGACGCGCTCTTCCCCGCGTTTCGCAGTCTGCACACGTTTCACGGCGGGTCGTTCCGTACCTGGCTGGCGCGCAGCGTCGCCAACAAATGTTATGATGAACATCGTCGCTCCTCGGACCCACTGCGACCTTGAGGCCACCGGGGTCCTCCTTTTCTCCAGCGGCTCCAGCGGCTCTCCTAAGGGCGTCATGCTCAGTCACCACAACATCAACGCTGACATCAACTCCTTCCTCAAAGTCATGGGCTGGACGCTGAATGACAGCGTCGTCGGCAATCTCCCATTGTTCCATGCATTCGGGGTCACGACAGAGTTCTGGCTGCCGTTGATGCTTGGCGTGCGCGTCGTCTTTCTGAAAAACCCGTTGGACGCCGCCTCGGTGGGCACGGCGGTGGAGCGGCACAAGCTGACGGTTCTCGTGGCGACGCCAACTTTCATGCAAGCGTATCTGAAAAAATCAGTGCCCGAGTCATTCAAATCATTGCGGCTCATAATATTGGGAGCCGAAAAAATGCGTCCTGATCTTGCCGCCCGGATCAAGGAGTTGACGGGCATCATGCCGATCGAAGGGTATGGCTGCACGGAGTTGTCGCCGGTCGTGTCAATCAACATCGGCAACTCGACGCTCGATCTGGGGACAAAGGCGGGAAAGCCGGGTAGCGTTGGCACGCCGATGCCGGGCGTCTGTTGCAAAATAGTCGACATCGATACCCGCGCGGAGTTGCCGCCGGACACGGAGGGGCTGTTGCTGGTAAAGGGGCCGACGGTGATGAAAGGCTATCTGAAGGAACCAGAGAAGACCGCCGAGGCTATTGTCGATGGCTGGTATAACACTGGCGACGTGGCGAAGATGGACGCCGGTGGTTACATCACGATTACTGGAAGGCTCTCACGGTTCAGCAAGATTGGCGGTGAGATGATCCCGCATCAGGCGATTGAGTGCGCCATCCATGAGTTGCTGAAGGCCGAGTCACGGCTGGTTGCTGTGGTAGGCGTCCCTGACAAGGCGAAGGGCGAGCGGCTTGTCGTCTTGTACGAAGAGCTTCCGATGCTGCCCGACGAGATTGTCAAAAAACTCCGCGAGAAGGGCTTGCCCAACCTTTGGATTCCGAGGACGGAGTGTTTCCTCAAAGTCGAAAAACTTCCTCTGCTCGGCTCGGGGAAGCTCGATATCCGGGGCGTCAGCGCCCTCGCCGTTTCGCTTGCCTCGAAGGTCTGAGCATGCATCGGACAGGGGCTACAGCAGAGCGGCAGGTTTGTTGTTCTCATGGAACGGCTCGACGTGGATCACCACATTGATGCCGGGAAACGTGTCTTTGATCTCATGCTCGATCGTGTCGCAGAGCGTGTGGGCGATCCCGACCTGGGTGGTTGTGTCCAACTTCAGATGCACGTCCACCTCGCGGCGGTTGCCGCTTTTCCGCGTGCGAAGTCTGTGGTAATCAAGAACTTCAGAGTGTTTTGTGATGATCGCTCGGAGCGCCTCGATTTCGACGTCGGGAAGCGCGCGGTCCGCAAGGTCGTCGATGGAGCGGGCTGTCAGTTCCCACGACGCCTTCATAATCGCGACCGCCACCAGAAGCGCGATGATCGGGTCGACGACGTTCCAGCCGGTGAGCCAGATGATGGCCAATCCAACCATGACGCCTAATGAGGTGAAGACGTCCACTGACAGGTGCATGGCGTCGGCCTCGAGGGCGATGGAGTTCTCTCGCTTGGCGACGCGGAACAGCGTGATTGACACGATAGTGTTGAGACCGGCCGACAACAGCATCACGGCGATACCCCAGTCCAGATTCTCTATCGGACCGGGATGATAGAGTTTTTTCACCGCCTCGTAGATGATAAGACCCGCCGCCACGAAAATCAGAATCGCCTCGAAAAACCCCGAGATGTTCTCGAATTTCCCATGCCCGTAGGCGTGCTGCTCGTCCGCCGGCACTAACGACTTGCGTATCGAGATGAAGGCGATCAGGCTGGCGACGAGATCGATGCCCGAGTGGATCGCCTCGGAGATGATCGAGACGGACCCCATCGCCACGCCTACCACGATTTTGAACACCACAATGACCGTGTTCGACAGAATGGAAACAAATGCCGCTTTGCTTTTTGTCATGGTGAACGCCATGATTTCCTCACTGTCTGATTTTTAGACACAAAAAAAGCCCGCAGGACATTTACGTATGTCCCACGGGCTCAATGAGTCACCGCTGCTTAACCAGCCCGGCCACACTTCCGCACACATTTCGGAAGTTGCCTGATCATCTTCTATTTGTCGAGTATGCTAAGACATTCTCCTGTTAATCGTTTTGTAAAATACCCGAGGAGAAGGAGCATATCAAACCGTACGCTTTAAATTCTGCCCAGCAGCCGCAGCAGGCCGTCGAGGATGGTGATGGGGTGAGGGGGGCAGCCGGGGATGTAGAGGTCGACTGGCAGGAAGGCGTCGACGCCGTTGTGCACCTGCGGGTTGCCGCGGAAGACGCCGCCCGAAATGGCGCAGGCTCCGACTGCCACGACAAGTTTCGGGGCGGGAGTCGCCTCATAGGTCTTCAAAAGGCCGATGCGCATGTTCTCGGTGACGGGACCGGTGACCAGCAAGGCGTCGGCGTGGCGCGGCGACGCCACGATCTGTATCCCGAACCGCCCGAGGTCAAACACCGTTGTCCCCAGCACATTGATGTCCACCTCGCAGCCGTTGCAGCCGCCCGCGCTGACTTGCCGTAGCTTGAGCGACCGCTTGAAGATGCGCCGGATGGAGTCGTTCAGCGCCTTCGCTTTTTCGAAAATGTTTCCATCGGTAACGAGGTCGTCTCTTTTCCGTGCGGAGATGCTATGCTCTTTGGTGAACTCGATGGCACCGCCCGAGTTCCGCTGGCACGCCTCGCAGAAGATGCAGCGTCCAAGGTCGATTTTCGGCTGCCGCGGTTTACCATCGCTGTTATTGCCGAGGATGATGGCGTCGGACGGGCACGCCGCGGCGCATGCGTCGAATTCCGCGCCGCATTTCGCAGGATTAAGCTTTGGTAATCCTCTGAAGCGGTCGGGAAGGACGGGAGGTGTCTTTGGGAAACCGATCGTCCGCTGTCCTTGCGACAATCGCATTTTGAGTATGTCGATCATAGGTCGAATCCGCAGTAGGAGAGGTTGAAACTTTTATTGCACAGGGGAAAGTCGGAGATCGTCTGGCCTCGCAGACAGAGGGCGAGTCCAAACCAGTTGTGGAACGAGGGGTCGACGATCTTGTAGCGGGAGAATTTGCCCTTCTCGTCGGTGAGGGCCACATGGCAGACTTCGCCCCGCCAGCCTTCAGTCAGGGCCGCCACGAACTGTCTCGGCTTGAGCGGGCCGGTGTCGACGGCGACGCTGCTTGCGGGGAGGGTCGTCAATTGCTCGTCGATGAATGAGATGGAGCGCTGGATTTCCAGCCAGCGGACCAGGGCCCGGGCGTTGACGTCTCCCGTGTCGGCCGTCGAGACGTACAGTTGGGTGAGCTGGTGGATGCCGAGGGGGAAGTCCTGACGGACGTCGCGGCTGATCCCGCAGGCGCGGGCGGGTGGGCCGACCAGGCCGATCTCCATGGCGGACGACCGCTTGAGCGTCCCCGTGTTCTCGAAGCGTGACAATGCTGACGGACTGTTAAAAAGGATCTCCGCCGCCTGCGTCACCTCCTTGCGCCCTTTCTGAAGACGGCGCGTGATATCGGCGAGGCGGTCGGCGTCGGCGTCGAAGTTGACGCCCCCCGGCCGCAGCAGGCTTCGGCCGAGGCGGCTGCCGCAGAGCTGGGCGGTCATGTTGAGAAAGTCGCCGCGGACCGCGCCGCAGACGGAGGCGGTTGGCAGGAATCCGACGTCGCCGGCCAAGGCGCCGAGGTCGCCGGTATGGTTGGCGAGGCGTTCAAATTCGAGGGCGATGCCGCGCAGGGCCTGGGCGCGCGCCGGGACGGCGGTGTCGGCCAAGGCCTCGACAATGGCGCAATAGGAAAGCCCATGTCCGATGGTCGTGTCGCCGGCCGTTGTCTCCATGAGTGGCAATGACCGCTTGTCGGGGCCGCCGGTGAGTCGCTCCTCGACGCCGCGGTGTTGGTAGCCGAGCGATATCTCCAGATGATACACCTTCTCGCCATGGCACTGGAAACGGAAATGTCCGGGCTCGATCACGCCAGCGTGCACGGGACCCACTGCGACCTCATGAACCTCGTCTCCTGCCATTGAGAAGAAGTCGGTGAGCCCGACACCGGGGAAAGTGGATTCAGGATGGCCCGCAGGGGCCGGTTCGTTGAAATGTCCCCTCGGAAAGCGGACGGGTTTGAGCCAGGGATGGCCCGCGGGACGCACGCCGAACTGCTCGAACAACTCTCGCTCGAAAAGATGAGCTTGCGGGCAGTCGGGCGTTAGCGACTCGTACTCGAAGCCGGGATCCATGGCAAGCGGTGATAGGACGCTTGTGGTGTCATGGGCCAGGACGCAGTAGACTCGCGGCGGGCGTCCCCGCATCGGGACGCCAAACAACGTCGCAATCCTTCCGCCCTCGGCGATCTCGCAGAGCACCTTGCTCCGGAAATCACCAGGCGCAAGAAGCGGAATCCTCTCCAGATCAACTGGTTCCGCATTGAATGTAATTAGATCTTTCATGTCTACATTTTCGAGCTGTGGTTAGTTTTTCGCGGCGGCGAGCGACTGCGCTCCCGCTTGGAGGAGTTCCCGCAGCCAGTCGGGAATGTACAGTCCGAGCAACAGGATGGCCGTCAGCAGAAGCAGCATCGGTGCCGTCATCCACCGTGCGCCGAGATTGCAGTCGCGTTCCGATTCGGACGCCTTGCATTTCCCCTGCGCCATAGGCAGGAATGCGCGGGCCATTCCGAGGAACACGACCGCCAGGGCCATGAGATACACGATGGCCGCCGCGATGGCGCCGCCTTTGACCGCCGCTCCGAGGATGCCGAACTCACTGACGAACATGCCGAACGGCGGCGTTCCCGTGATGGCGAGGAAACCCGCCACCCAGAGGAGGCCGACGAGTGGCGCGCGGCGGAGGAGTCCGCTGACTTTTTCGATCTCCTTCGTTCCCGTCATGCCGAGTATCTCCCCCGACGTGAGAAAGAGCATTGTCTTCGTCAGCGAGTGGTTGACCAAATGCAGAAGGGTGAATGCGAACGCAGCAGGGCCGAGCCCCACGCCGAACGAGAGGATGCCCATGTGCTCGACGCTTGAGTAGGCGAGCATGCGTTTGTAGTTGGGCTGGCGGAAGACGAAGGCGGCGGCCACCAGCATCGAGAAGAGGCCGAAGTAGAGGAGGAGTGTCGCGGCGAAGCCGCCCACACCGGCCGCGTCGCAGATCTGGTATCCCCTGAGCACGCCGAGGAAGGCGCAGTTGAGCAGGACGCCAGAAAGCAGGGCGGAGGCGACCGACGGCGCTTCGCTGTGGGCGTCGGGCAGCCAGGTGTGCATGGGCGCCAGCCCCATCTTGGTGCCGTAGCCCACGAGCAGGAAGATGAAACCGGCGCGCAGCCACGG
>CAYTFM010000015.1:18666-57441 GCA_964436735.1 uncultured Victivallales bacterium
GGTCTTCAACAGGTTGCCGTCAAGCTGGCCGCCGGCCTTGAATAGCTCATCGAGCACCATCGGGGCGTTTTGCGTCTCAGCCGAGGCGGCGGCCACGAAGAAGGTGCCCAGCAGCGCCAAGGCGATGCCGACCGAGCAGATGAGCAGATATTTCCAGGTGGCCTCAAGCGAGCGGCGCGATTTGTGGAAATAGATCAGCGGGGCGCTGGCCAGCGTCGTGGCCTCGATGGCGACCCACAGGAGTCCGACATGCCTCGCGAGGCAGGCCATCGTCATGGTGGAAAGGAAGACAAGCAGGGATCCGATGAAGACCCGCTCAGAGCCGTGCTCCTCCTCGTCGTTGCCGCCGGAACTCCGCGCAAGCCTGGCGAGATAGCCGCAGGCGTAGATCGAGCAGAGCAGAAAGACGACGCTCATGACGGCGAGGAAGACGTAGGCGAGGTCGTCGACCGCCAGCCAGCCGTTCATCGCCGACATGCCCGGCGTGAGGCGGATCTTCGACACGAGGACAAGGTGCCCCGCCGCGACCGCGGGCAGCAGAAGCCGCCGCGGAGTCGTCCACGGCATGGCGAACGCCGCGCAGCCGGCCAGAAATGGCAACAATATCATCCAGTACAGCATGTCATCCTTCAAATTCGAAATCCGAAGTACGAAATTCGAAAGCTTTGTCTCGGATTTCGATATTCGAGTTTCGTACTTTCCTTGTCGTTACGAGTCCTTCAATTCGGAGAGGCGCTCGACGTCCATGTCGTCGAACATGTCCCTGATTTGGTCGATGGCGACCCCCATGACGAAAACGCCGCCAAGCACGTCCAGCATGATGCCCATCTCGACGAGAAAGGGCATCTTGGCGGCGAGTGAGAGACCAAAGATGTAGACGCCATTCTCCAGCACGATGTACCCGATAACCTGCGTCACGGCCTTGCGCCTCGACACGAGGATGAGCAGGCCGGTGATGACCGCCGAGATCGAGACGGGGACGATCAGCGGGCACTGCGCGGCGCTCGGCAGCTGCGAGGTCGACGAGAGCCAGAACGCCGACACCACGATCACCATGCCGAGGGCGAGCGAGGTGGTGAAGCCGATGTACGGCTCGATCTCGCGGCCGACACGGATGTCGCGGATCGCCCGAAGAAGCAGAGAGGGGATCACGACGCCTTTGACGAGGAGGCTCCCGATCGACAATGCGGCGGAGTGGGCGTTCAGTTCCGCCCCCGGCATCATGAGCGGCAGCGCCCCGAGAACCACTCCCTGCAGGGCGATGGCGCGGATGCATGCCGTCAGGCGGCTCACCCCTAGCATGTAGAGGTTGACCAGCACCACCAGCACGAGACAAAATTGTGCAAGATCGTTCATAAAATAATTTTTGCCTCAAAAATTATTCACCTGATGATGACGAAACTCAGCAGGGCCAGCGCGTTCGCTCCGATCAGAAGCTGCGGCACGCGGGTCATCCGCAGCCGAGCCATGACGGACTCCACGACGCCGACGAGCACCGCCACAATGAGCATCGACGCGGCGACGGCGAGGGCGTATTCCCATGCCCCGCCGTGCGGGACGGGAACGACGATCTGCGCCAACAGCGACGTGATGATCCACAATTTGACGCATGAGCCGAACAGGATGTAGGCGAAGTCGGGGCCGCTGTGGTCCAGAACCATCACCTCGTGGATCATGGTCAGCTCCAGATGCGTGTTCGGGTCATCGACGGGGATCCGGCAGTTCTCCGCCAGAAGGACGATGAACAGACTTGCCGCCACCAGCGGGATGTCCGGCCCGAAGATATTGATGGACGCTGGATTCTCGGTCGACAGGATGCCTGAGAGCGAGAACGACCCAGTCTCTCGGACCAGCGTCGCCAGCACCATGAGCAGCGCGGGCTCCGCAAGCAGGGCGAAGAACGCCTCGCGGCTCGAGCCCATCCCCTCGAAACTCGAGCCGGTGTCCAGCGCCGCGGCGATCGTGAAGAAGCGGCCAAGGGCGAGCAGATACACCAGCAGCACAAGGTCGCCTTGGAAGGAGACCAGTGATTTGAAGCCAAACATCGGCAGGAGGGCGGCGGCCGCAAGCGTGGCGGCGAGGCTGATCATTGGGCCGGCGGCGAACACCCAGCTCGTCGTCCGGCTGTAGACCGCCCCCTTGCGCAGCAGGCGCATGATGTCGAAGTACGCTTGGAGCAGAGGAGGTCCTTGGCGTCCGGCGAACCACGCCTTAACCCGGTTGATGATCCCCAGCAGAAGCGGCGAAAGCGCCAGTGAAACGGCATATGTCGTGAATTGGGCGAGATGCTGGGTCGTCATCCGCAAAACCTCCTGTACAACAGGGTGAGCAGAAGGGCGGCCGCGATGTAGAGGATGTACAAGTGCGTGTTGCCGCTTTGGATGCTTTGCGTCAGCTTAGCTAGCCTCCCGAGAATATCGTAGACGGGACGGACCATGCGCTCCGTGAAGATGTCGGGCGTCTTGGAGTCGAACGAGGCTTCCGTGGGGAAAAGCCCTGTCGGTCTCTTGATATGACGCATTGTTCCGAGGGCCTTGGTGGCGAAGTCGACGACCGGTTGCGAGAAGGCGGAGCCGGTGTATTGCATCCTCGCGGTTGGCGCGGCGTAGCCGCAGTCCCACGTGACGGATCTCTCGACGCGCCGGGTGGAGAGCAGGAACGAGCGCAGGAAGGCGAGGAGCGTCAGGAAGATCAAGAAGAGGAGGATCGCCTTGTAGACGCCGAGGAAGGTGTTGATTGGTTGCAGCGTCTCGCGGGCGAACGAGGAGATGGAAGTCATGGATGCCACCGCCGCCGCTGGCATGGCGACCAGAATGGCGGCGAGGGGGAAGAGGCCGATGACGCAGCAGATGAGCACCAGCGCGGCAGGGGGAAAGAGCATGGAGGGCGGCGTCTCTGATGCCGCGCTGGCGGCGGCAGTCCGAGGCTCGCCGAGGAAAACGGAGCCGAGGACTTTTGTGAAGCAGGCGATGGCCAGCCCGCCGATCAGGGCGAGGCCGATAATGACGCAGAGGGACAGCACCGCCCCAACCCCTGTCAGCATGAACAATCCCTGAAAGGCGGCCAGGTAGATCAGGAGCTCGCTGACGAAACCGTTCAGCGGCGGCAGGCCGCAGACCGCCACGGAGCCGCACAGGAACGTCGTCCCGGTCGCCGGCATCCGTTTGATCAATCCGCCGAGGCGGTTCATGTCGCGTTCGCCTGTCATGCTCAGCACGTTTCCCGCCCCCATGAAGAGGATCGACTTGAAGATGGCGTGGTTGAAGACATGCAGCAGCGCGCCGAGATAACCGAGAGCGGCGATGGCGGGTGTGCCGCAGGCGAGGCCGAGCGAACCGATTCCGATCCCGAGCGCGATGATACCGATGTTCTCGACGCTTGAGAAAGCAAGCATCCGCTTAATGTCATGTTGCGCGAGGGCGTAAAGCACACCGAGGACGCCTGAGACGATTCCGACGCCGATCAGCACTCCCGCCCACCACACGGGTGGCGGGCCGAGGAAGGTCATGATCCGCAGGAGGCCGTAGATGCCAGTCTTGATCATCACGCCCGACATCAGCGCGGAGACGTGGCTCGGCGCCGCCGGATGCGCTTCGGGCAGCCAGATGTGGAGCGGCATGAATCCCGCTTTGACGCCGAAGCCGACGACTGCCAGCAGAAACAACGCGGCTTTGAGCCCCGGCGAAAGCAGCGCGGCATGTGGGAAATTGTCGAAGTCCATTGAGCCGCCCGTATTGGCGGCGAGGATCCAGAACATGAGGAACAGGAGAGCGACGCCGCAATGCGAAGCCACCAGATAGAGCAGGCCGGCCTTCCGCACGTGTTCCTCTTCGTCATCACTCGTCACGAGGAAATACGACGATATCGTCATCAGTTCCCAGGCTATGATGAACAGCGTGCCGTTGGCCGCGGCCACCACCAGGGCCATGCCGGTCACGAGAAACGCGTAGAAGAACCACGAAAGCCCGATGCCTCCATGGGCGTTCTTTTCCAGATAGCCTTTGCCGTAGACGGCGGCCAGCCCGGATACGAGGAAGATGATGGCGAGGAAAAAGGCGGCGAGGGGATCGATCGTCAGGGAAAGCGAGGTGTTGGGCAGAGAACAGGCGCGGGTGACGTGGAGGGTTCCTCCGTCAAGCAGTGCGGCGGCGGCGGCGGTGAAGCCAAGCGCGCAGGCGACCGACATGCCGACGGAGCCCACCAGAGAGGAGCCGCGGCGGGAAAGCGGCAGTCCCGCCGCCAAGACGCCCGAGAGCGCGGCGACGATCAAGCTCGTAATGAATAAAAGTACTATCATATGATCCAAGGCGGTCCGCCCGCTTTTGTCACGGAGGAATAGGATGTCTGGTTTTTATGCATGGTGTGGGTGCGATCCCGCGCCGCCTTGGGCGGGAGCCTCGATGCGCTCTAACGCGCTGATGATCTCGTCACGGGTTCCCGGAACGGCCAGAGTCTTCCGCCAGCCTTCATTCTTGATGGCGAACGCCAGACGCGAGAGAAGATGCAGATGGGTTCTGACCGTCGGACTGATGAGCGTGAAGACGATCCGCACAGGGATGCTGTCCAATGCGCCGAAGTCGATCGGCTTCTCAAGGAAACACAGCGCCACAATCGGCTTTGGAACGTGCAGAACGATGGGGTTGCGTGGATGCGGGATAGCGATGCCGTCGCCGATCGCGGTGGAGCCCAACGCCTCACGCGCCAGCAAGACCTTGTGGAGGAAGTCCATGTCGATCTCCTCCGGCAGGCGCAGCACGGAGACGATGGAGCGCAACACGCTCTCCTTGTCGTTACCCTCGACGCGGTAGTAGATGCCTCCCGTCTTGAGGGTTTTTGAAAGCGGCGGGAGATGCTCCGATTCCGGATCGATGTAAATCTCGGGGGAGAGCTGCAGTTTCCTCGACACCGCCCACTCGATGATCTCGTGCCGGTTGAAGCGGTACTGCTCCCCCACTTTGTAGGCGGGAATCTCTCCGGATTTGATCCAGCGGAACACCGTCCGTTCTGGAATATCCAGAAATTTAACTATGTCTTTGACCATCAATTGCATAAATAATCCATGTCCTTTCCGCGGAACGAAAAGGAGACACGGTTTCCGGGACAAATGAAGGCGCTGCGCCAGAAGAAGCGGAAAGCTATTGCCGGGCAAGATATCCCTTGATGCCTCATGCAAAGTATATGCCGCGCCGGCTTACTTTTCAAGAGGTGATTATGGTGGAAACACCGTGATTGCCGTTTAGCGGACCTGTCCGAGAAAGCGCAGAAGCCCGTCGAGGATGGTCAACGGATGTGGCGGGCATCCAGGGATGAAAAGGTCGACCGGTATCAGGGAGTCGACGCCATTGTGCGCCTCCGGATGGCCGATGTAGGGGCCGCCGGCGATGGCGCAGGCCCCGACGGCGATCACGAACTTCGGCGAGGGGACTGCCTCCCAGGTCCGCAGCAATCCCTCGCGCATGTTCTCGGAGACCGGCCCAGTGACCAGGATGCCGTCGGCGTGCCGCGGCGAGGCGACGAATTGGACGCCGAAGCGTCCGAGGTCGAAGACGATGGTGTTCAACACGTTCACGTCCGACTCGCAGGCGTTGCAGCCGGCGGCACTCACCTCTCGTAGTTTAAATGACCGGCCAAAAAGGCGCATGGCCTCTCGATTGAGCGCGGCGGCGAGCTGCGCCTCGCTCCCGCACGTCTGGTGGAGGTCCTCCCGCCGGACGGCGGCCATGCGGAACTCCTGCGAGAAGCTCACCGCTGTTGGCGCGGCGGCGGCGCATTTGCCGCAGAACAGGCAGCGGCCAAGATCGATGGATGGCTGAGAGGCGTTTTCTTTGCGGGAGGAGAATGCGTCGGTGGGGCATACGGCGGCGGCGCGGGCGATGTCGGCGGCGTCAACGGCTGGAGCCAGCACGGGGCGGCCGCGGAAACGGTCCGGCATCGCCGGAGCGGGTTTGTCCGGCCAGTCGATCGTCCGGTGCCCTTGACGGAACCGCGTGAACAGTATGTCAATCATAGACACCTGAAGTCATCAATGATGGTCAGCATCTGCGAATATAACCTTTTCCCAGCAGTTTGGCGAGCAAAATGGGTGAGGCGGGGGGGGTTGAAAAAGGACATATTCAATGGTAAGCTACTAAATACAAGATATTTGTGGAGATCTCTATGTCGAACACAGCGCCAGCCGAAAAGTTTCCCATGAAGACCATTGGGAGGAAAGGCCGCCCACAGGTGGGACTTGAAAATATGGACGGTCTTCTCCGACTGGCGCGGGATCTGCGCCCGCCTCTCGACGTCATACCTGGCGTGTACAAATTCCATACCCACGACGAGGCTGAAGAATGGATGACCAAAGCTATGGCGAGGAGCGCGGCCCGCGCCCACCGACGACAGAAGACTTGATCAAGGTGTGCGCCCTGCTCAATGCGAGCGGGGCACGGTATGTCGTCATTGGGGGAATGGCGATTATTAACGCCGGTATGGACAGGAGGAGTGGTGATCTCGACAGTCTTGTCGAGGACAAGCTCGACAACCTTGAGAAGGTAAGGGCAGCTCTCGCAGGGCTTCCTGACAAAGCGGCGGAGCAGTTGGACATAAAGGACTTCGAGCATTACCGCGTCATTCGGATCGCTGATGAGATTGTGGTTGACGTGCTCACGGTCGCGTGCGGTGTCAGCTATGGCGCAGCGGCCTCAGATGCCATTGGAAGAAGCATTGGCGGCGTGGAAATCCCTTTTGCGGGACTTGAGACTCTGTGGAAGACCAAGCAGACGATGAGGGACAAAGACGTGGATGATGTGTGCTTTCTTCGGGAAACCGCATTGGAAATGGCACGAATTACGAAGGCGGCCAAACCGGAATGATTGCTGCTGCGACACCATTGCCTTACAGGTCGTGTCCGCAGTAAGAAAGATTGAAGCTTTTGTTGCACAAGGGGAAATCCGAGATCTGTTGGCCGCGCAGCGCGAATGCGAGCCCCATCCAGTTGTGGAAGGACGGGTCGACGACCTTGTAGTGCGCCAGACGTCCCTCACGGTCGGTCAGCGCCACGTGGCAGATCTCGCCGCGCCATCCCTCCACGAGGGAGACGACGAGTCGGTTGGGTTTGAGTTCGCCAGGTTGGACGTGGATGTCGCTTTCCGGCAGGGTGTCGATCTGGGAGCGGATGAACTCTACGGATCGCTGAATCTCGAGCCCACGGACGAACGCGCGGCCGAAGACGTCCCCGCTCTGGCAGGTTGAAACGGGCGTCTGCGCGAATCGGAAGATGCCGACGGGGAAGTCGCTGCGGACATCCCGGCTCAGTCCCGCGGCGCGGGCCGCGGTGCCGACAATGCCCAGATCCATGCAGGCTTTCTTGCCCAGCGTTCCGATATTCTCGAACCGGGTGAGGATTGACGGCGTCTCCCACAGCAATGCGGCGGCGCCGGTGACGTCTTTGCCGGCTTGGACAAGGCGTCTGTCTAATTCTTTCGCGCGGGTTGGTTCAAGGTCGAAGCCGACGCCTCCCGGGATGGTCATGCCGCGGCCGAATCGATTGCCGCAGATCAGGGCGCTGAGGTTCAGAAAATCCCCGCGGATGCGTCCGCAGAAGGATGCCGTAGGCAAGTATCCCACATCGTTGGCGAGCGCGCCTAAATCGCCCGTGTGGTTCGCAAGCCGTTCGAGTTCAAGGCAAATGCCACGGAGTGCGAGCGCCCGCACCGGGACATGGCAGTTCGCCAGCGACTCATGCGCTTGGCAGTAGGCGGAGGCATGTCCCACGGTGGTGTCTCCCGCAAGGGTCTCCATGTAGTGGATGTGGCGTTTCGGCGGGTTCCGGAGAAGGGCGGCTTCAACCCCGCGGTGCTGATACCCCAGGGATATCTCCAGATGATACACCTGTTCGCCATAGCACTGGAACCGGAAATGCCCCGGCTCGATGATGCCGGCGTGGACGGGGCCGACCGCCACCTCGTGGATCTCGTCGCTCACGACTTGGAAAAAATCAGTGACGCCAATGGCAGGAGGTTTGTCGCCTGAGCGTGCGGCAACGCAGGACGGTTGAAAGCGGATCGGCTTGAGCCATGGATGCCCCTCGGGACGGATGCCCCATTGTTCGGCGATCTCGCGCTCGAACCAGTGCAGGGATGTGCAGCGCGGCGTCAGCGACTGGTATGACGCGCCAACCCGTGTCGAGAAGACGGAGATCGTGCTTTCCTCTGGTTGCGCCAGGACGGCGAAAACCCGTAGTTTCCCCTCGGATTCCGTGGTCAGGCGCGCCTCGGGCACGCCGAAGAACGCGCTGACGGTGGCTCCCGCCTCGACTCTCCGGACAAGTTCGTCGCCGAACTCTTCAAAGGGCAGGGTCGGAACCGCTCCCACATCAACGGAGCGGCAGTTTCGGGTGAGCAAGGATATGGCGGTGGATGTCATAGCGGCGGCACCGTGTGGAGAACTGGGGACGCATACGGATTGAGAACTGCCGCGGCCGCCTCGAGCATCCGGTGGAGATGCTCAGGCATCCACAACCCCAGCACCAGAAGAAGGATCAACGGTATCCCGGCAAGGATCAGTTCGAGAATCTCGACGTGACGAGGTTGGGCCGTGGTTGCCGCTTGCCCCCACGCCAGAGGAAGTATGCGGTTGAGCATGCCGACGAAAATGATCCCCACGCCAAGCAGCATCAGCCCCATCGCAGTCCATGAGCCGCCGTCGGCGGCGGCTTTGACGATTTGGAACTTGCTCATGAAAATAGAGAAGGGGACAAGCCCGATGAGAGCGAGGAAGCTGACAAAAACGCTTGTCCCCCATAGTGGCGAGACACGCATGGCTCCGGTCATCTTGCCGAACTCGTGGCTGCCGAACTCCTGGCCGAGACGGCCCGCCGCGAAGAATGAAAGCGTCTTGGCGAGTGAATGATTGAGAGTGTGGAAGAGCGCGGCGAGAATCCCCACGCCCCCCAAGCCGACGCCCAGGATGATGATGCCGACATGCTCGATGCTGCAATAGGCCAGAAGCCGTTTCATGTCGCTTTGGAATGGAATGAAAGTCGCCGCCGCCAGGATCGAGAGCAGGCCGAAGCCGATGAGCAGCCGCATACACCAGCCCGTGCCGCCCGTCGCCGTTTCCACGATGGGGACATAGCGCAGCAGGCAGTAGAGCGCGGCGTTGAGGAGGAACCCTGAGAAGACCGCCGACACCGGCGCGGGCGCCTGGCTGTGGGCGTCGGGCAGCCAGTTGTGCATGGGCGCGAGCCCAGCCTTGGCGCCGTAGCCGACCAGCATGAAGATGAAGGCCGCCTTGGCGATGGACGGGTCGAGCAACGCTGCCTTCTCGCGGAGGACCGTCCAGAGCAGCCGGTCGTGCGGATCCAGCTGCAGATGGCGGACCGAGATCACCACCAGGATCGTGCCCATGAAGGCGAACGCGATGCCCACCGAGCAGATCAGGATGTACTTCCAAGTCGCCTCCAGCGACGCCTTCGATTTATGGGTGCAGATGAGGAACGCCGTTAGCAGTGTGGTAGCCTCAAGCCCCACCCACATCATTCCAACGTTGTTCGAGACCAAGACAAGGGTCATCGCACCGAGCGTGCCGCACCAGAGCCCGGCGAAGATCCGTCCCTGCCGCGCGCTCAGTTCGCCGCTGGCGATCTCAGGCTTGAAATACACCCAGGCGTAGCCGGAACAGAGGGAGAAGATCAGCTCCATCACCGCGAGGTTGTATGCCGAGAGCGGATCGAAGAAGAGCCACTTCCCCGCCGCGAAGATCATCTTGTCGGGGAAGATGGCCGTGACCGCCACGACCGCCAGCGCGCCCGAGGCCAGGACGCCGGCGCACATGGTGGCCAACGCCGCGCGGGCGGAAGGCATGAGCGTCGCCAGGAGACCCGTCGTGAACGGGGTCAGAAACAGCGACCATAGCAATGCTTCCTTTAGCATGTCCCTATCCTTTGAGAGAACTCAGGCGGTCCGTGTCGATGTGGTCGAACTCGCGGTTGATGTTGTAGATGACGATGCCCATGACGAACACGGCGACGAAGACGTCCAGCAGCACGCCGAACTCGACGAAGACCGGGATCTCCCCCGCCGTGGCGATGCCGAAGGCGTAGATCCCGTTCTCGAACACCAGATAGCCCAATGCTTGCGTGAGCGCCTTCTTCCTGGTCACGATCAGGAAAAGACCGGTGAACATGATCATCAACGAGCTCGGCACCACCAGCGGCAGCGGACGGCCCATGTCGATCGGGAGGCGGAGGCTGATCCACTGGGAAATCCCCAGCATGACGATGCCCGCCATGACCGACATGACGTAGCCGATGAATGGCTCCATCTCGCGACGGACGCCCGTCTCGCGGATCGCGCGGGACAGGTAATAGGGGAAGACCATGGCCTTGAGAATGGTGCTGACAACAGCGAAAACCCCGATGCGCAGGGTGATGTCGTCGGCCTGCGCCAAAAAGGTGAAAATCCCCAGGAGGATGCCTTGGCTGGCGACGACTCTGATGCAGCTGTTCAGGCTGCTGACCCCCAAAAGCAGTATGTTCGAGAGGATCAGAAGCACCATCAATGTCTCAATCCACACACTCATTATATTTCCTAAACAATTTTGATGACAAAATTGTTTTTGTCATTGTTTCATCTCAGACACAGGAAAAGCGCCAGGGCGGCCAGCGCCCCGGAGCCGGTTAGAAGTTGCGGCACGCTCAACAGCCGTATCCGCGCTGTCGTGGACTCCACCACGCCGATGAGAAGCGCCAGAATGAACATGCCGCCAAGGGCCATCGGCAACTCGGTCCAGGGGCTGCTGTGGACGCCGGAGGGGAGCAGTATCCCCATCAGCAGGGCACCCAGCACCCACAGCTTGAGGCAGGAGCCGTAGAGTATGAATGCGAAGTCGGGGCCACTGTGGTCCAGCACCATGACTTCGTGAATCATCGTCAGTTCCAGGTGCGTGTTCGGGTCGTCGAACGGGATGCGGGCGTTCTCGCAGAGCAGGACCACGAATAGCGCCACCGCGATCAGTGCCAGTTCGGGGCCTGACGCCGAGATTTTCGGAATCATGGTGGAAAGACAAAGGCTGTCGGTTTGGTTGGCCACGACCGCCAGGCTCAGGAACAGCGCGGGCTCCGCGAGCATGGAGAAGAACACCTCGCGGCTGGCTCCCATGCCTTCGAAGCTGGAGCCGGTGTCGAGGGCGGCGATGACGGTGAAGAAGCGCATCAGTCCCAGAAGATAGGCGAAGAGGATCAGATCGCCGGGAAAAGCCAGGATGGCCGGCAGGCTGCTCAGCGGGGTGAGCGCGAGGGCCAGCATGACTGCCGCGAGTCCGACCAACGGGCCCGCGCGAAACACCCAGGTCGTCGTTCTGCTGTAGACCGCGTTTTTCACCAAAAGAAGCTTGGAAAGGTCGTGGTAGGGCTGCAGCAAAGGCTGGCCGCGCCGCCCGCCAAAGGCCGCCTTGACGCGGTTGATGATCCCGAGGAGCAGCGGGGAAAGCGTCAGTCCTAGGAAGAGGTTGACCAGCGCGGCTGTCATATTTTGCGCATCCGATTTATCGCAGCCTTCTTCCGCGACACCATGCCAGCCAGCTTCCGGGCGTCTCTGAATGCCTGTTTCAGAAAGACGGCCTCGTCGGGGATTCCTGAATTTCTGATCCCCGTCTCGAGCGTGAGAGGCCCGCGATACGTGGTTTTGGCGACAGTCTCCGCAAGCTTGCCCCAGTCGATGGTGCCGCTGAACAAGGGCTTGTGCTGATCATCAAAACCATTGTTGTCGTGGAGATGCAGGGCCAGCAGACGGTCAGGGAATCTGGCCAGATGGGGTAGTCCCAGCCGCCCCATATTCCCGTGTCCGGAATCATAGCATATGCCCAGGAAGTCCGGACGGTATTCGGACATCAACGTGCCGATCCCATTGAACTCGTCGTAGAAAATGTTTTCGACCGCCAGTTTGACGCCCTTCCCCGCGCAGAACCCCTCAAGCTCGTCCAGCGACTTCCTCAACTGATCCCATTTCCTGGAATTATCAGAGATCAGCCGGGGGATGTGCATGACAACCACCGTGCCGCCAAGCTCCTGTGTCATCTCCACCCGGTTCTTGACGATTTCAACACCAGCCTCCCGTTCGTGCTCCGTCGCCGAGTACCAGCATTTTTCGACACCATCCGTGCCATGCAGGTCGAACAACTCAAGATGGCAGTCGCGCAGCCATTTCCCGATCTGGCGTATCTCTGCCCGCGCGTAGATGAAATCCGTGTTCCATTGATGAATCCACTGGATGCCAGCGAAGCCGGCGTCGGCGATTCTGGCGAGATCCTTCTCCGCATTCCCCCTGTCTCTGGCGTAATCCGAACACATGGAAAGCCGCATGTAAACACCCGTGTTTTTTAATCATGTTAAAGGAAATGGTGAACTCACTACAGTTTCCACAGCAACAGTGCCAAAAGAGTCAAAACCAAATAGAGCACATAGGCGTGGATGCTGCCGGCCTGGATCACCTTGAACCGTGAGAGGAACTGTCCCACGACCTGAAACAGCGGACGATAGAACTCCTCGTGCCAGACGTCGGGAGTTTCCGTTTCGTGCCGGGCGGAGTCGGGGAAGTAGCTCGACGGGAACTGGATGTGGCTCTTGGTGCGCAATAGTTGAGATAAGAATTTGGTGATGGGCTGCGCGAAGCTCGAGGCAGTGTATTGCATTCGTGTCGATGGCGCGGTGTAGCCGCAGCCCCAGGTTGCGGAATGACTCGTCTGGCAACGCCGCAGCAGTCCGTATCGCACGCCTGTCAGTAGTGCCAACAGAATGAAGAACATGCCGCCGCCGATCGTGATTCTCGTCAGGATCGCCGCGGCGTCCGCGACGACAGTGGCGGTGTCCGGACCGGCGAACTGACTCAGCACGGGGTTCATGGCACTAAGCGCCAACGGCCCCGCGAGACCGAGGATGACGCACGCCGCGGCCAAGCACGCCATCGGCCAGGTCATGAGCGGGCTGGTCTCGTGCGCCCGCTCGGCTGCGGCCGTCCGCGGTTCGCCCAGGAACACGATCCCGAACGCCTTCGCGAAACAGGCCGCCGCCAGCCCGCCGATCAGGACGAGTGCGAGAATGCCACAGAGAAGTGGGATGGCGTTCGCGGCGCTGAGTGAGATCACGCCGGAAAACATGGCGAAGTAGATGAGGAACTCGCTGACGAAACCGTTCAAAGGCGGAAGTCCGGAAATGGCGGCCGCGCCGATGAGGAATGTCCCGCCGGTCGTCGGCATTCGTTTTAAGAGTCCGCCCAAGTGGTCGATCTCGCGGGTGCCTGTCGCATGCAGCACCGAACCGGCCCCGAGGAAGAGCAACCCTTTGAACAAGGCGTGGTTGAGGACATGCAGCAATCCCCCAGCGAATCCCAGGACGGCGACCGTCTTGTTGCCGGCGCTCAAGCCGAGGAGCCCGGTACCGATCCCCAGGGCGATGATTCCGATGTTCTCGACGCTGTGATAGGCCAGCAAACGTTTGAGGTCGTGCTGGGCGATGGCGAACAACACCCCCATGACGCCAGAGACGGCGCCGATGGCGATAAGTGTGCTTCCCCACCAGAACGGCGGCGGCCCCAGCAGCGTCAGAACCCGCAGCAGGCCGTATATGCCCGTCTTGATCATCACTCCCGACATCAGAGCCGAGACGTGGCTTGGCGCCGCGGGATGCGCCTCGGGCAACCAGACGTGGAACGGTATGAAACCGGCCTTCGCTCCGAAGCCGACAACTGCGAAAATGAAGCACAACCCTGCTGTCTCTGGCGACACGGGGGTCGACGCCATGACGCCGAAGTCCAGCGACCCCGCCTCATGTCCCAGAAGCAGGAACATGGGAAAAAGGAACGCCGTGCCAATATGCGTGGCAATCAGGTAAGTGAAAGCGGCCTTGCGTGATTCCTTCTTCTCGCTGTCGAACGCGACGAGGAAGAACGAGGCCAGCGTCATCAGCTCCCAGAAGAGGAGGAAGGCCAGGACATGGCGCGCCACGCACACCATGATCATGGAGGCGACAAGCAGATTGAAGAAAAACCAGTGCGTGCCAAGGCTCCTCTTGCCTGTCTGGTGCGCGAGGTAGCCGACGCCGAACACCGCGGCAAGTCCGGAAAGCACCAGAATTGGCAGCAGAAAAAACGCCGCCAAGCTGTCGAGCTGGAATGTCATCTCGCCGCAGGGCATGCTCCACCCCAGCGTCATCCGATCAGGCTCGGGGTTGAAGAACTGCCGGGCGACGGCTGCGAGTCCCAGTAGCCCTGCCACTACTACTCCGCCCGCGCCAGCCAAAGCGGTCGCATGCGGCTGGCGTCGCGCCAGCATGGCGAGGATCCCCGAGAGGAAGAGGATCAGGACCGCCGCAAGCAAAAGCGACATATGGCATACCTTATGCTAAATCCGAATGTCGAAGCACGAAATTCGAAACAGCGGGACCTTATTTTCGTATTTCGATATTCGGTTTTCGGATTTTATCGTGCCCCTATCTCCACCTCGATGCGGCGGACGGCTTCAAGCAGGTCGCCTGGCTGCGCCTGGCTTTCCAAAAGGGTCTTGAACGCCGGATCATGCAAGGCGAATGCCAATCGGGAGATCAGGTGCAGATGGATCCGTGTCGAGGGCGTCACCAGCATGAAAAGGGTGTGGACGGGCATGTTGTCGATGGCTTCGAAGTCGATCGGCGTTTTCAAAAAGGAAATGGTCGCCAGCGGACGGTCGACATCCAAAACCACCGGATTGCGCGGATGCGGTATGGCGATACCTCCTCCCACTCCCGTCGAACCAAGGGCCTCGCGCGCCAGCAGCACCTGCAGCAGCAGTTCCCTCTCATCGTCATTCGGCAACGGGAGTTTTTCCACGACCGCTTTGAGGGCGTTCGCCTTGTCCGCTCCCGGAACGCCGTAGAAGACACCACCATATTCAATGGCGTCAGACAGGGAGGGCAATGGATGCGACGCGTTATCGTTCAACAGCTCCGGCGACACCTTGATGCCGTTGATGGTCGCCCACTCCAGCAGTTGCTCGCGGTTGAAGCGGTATTGATCCTTGATCCGTGTGGCCGACAGCCCTTGCGTTTGAATCCACTGCTCAACCTTGCGCTCCGGAACCGAAAATAATTCCGCAACCTTGCCTATTGTCAATTCCATAAATTGTGGTCTTGAACTGTAAGTGCTCCGAAAATTGATACTATAGATTTCGCGGACACCGACCCGCGAAATCCGTGGAGAGCCAGCGCTCGACACGTCTTGACGTGTCAAAACATAATATGACGCGCCTCCCCGCTTGTCAAGGACGTTCTATGATTTGAACGTTGGCGTTTCCCCATGCGGCGCGGCATGTGACGGTTGTCAGGCTGGGTATGAAGAGGACATTTGTGGCAAGTCCGGCAAATCAGTCTTTGCGCGAGTCCCTATCAACCTTTCCAGAACAGCTTTTCCTGGATTTTCGGTTGGTCGGCGCTCGATGTGGATGCTTCCTCTGTTAATGGAACTTCCTGTCGAAATTGAAGGAGCCTGTTCCACCGCCTCGGCCTTTGGCTTCGGCGTCCTCAAATGTGGAGAAGTCGGGTAGTTCAGGAAGCTCCATTGCCCTGACAGGCCGGATGACGGTCAGTCCGCCGTATTCGCGTGCCACTTGGAATTCCTCGCTGTTGGAGCCAAGGACGCGTCCGACCGTCGGCGTCTCGAAACGGGTGACCAGCAGAGGCGGCCTCCCCTTTTGATAGAGTTCGAGCGGACCGTCCGCCTTCTCCTGAAGTCGAAGTAGTTCGGCCTTCTCCAATTCGATCCATGCCTGAACCATTGTCGCGCCAAGATTTCGCAATTCGTTTACGGCCAAAGAGTTGCATGCGCCAAGAGGATATGAGGTAGAGATTTCCACACCCGCCATGCCGGCGAGAAGGTCGAAACCGTGAAGCGAGGTGACCCTGAACTTCCGCACACCGGCGGCATAGGCTTTCCGGACGACTTTGCGCACCTCGCCAATATCTTTCTCCGATATGAAGGACGGCAGGATCGCCTCAACCTCCGCGGTGCTGGCCTTTTCCACCTCCGTGGCGAAGACATGGATTCCGTCCGGTGGGTGCCACTGCGGTGTGGTTTCCGCGATGGTGGTGCGGATGCTGCCTACAACTGCGTTTTTTTCCTGCTCGTATACGGCGAGGAAGTCCCGCAGTTGACGGAATGGCGAACAGACAACTTCAGCAGGTGTGAGGATGCTTCCCGCCCACTCCCAAAATTGTCGACGCACCTCTTTCAGCGCGCTGGCGGGGAGGAAAAGATTGCCCTCCACTCTCGCGGAGAATGCGCCAAGGGCGAAGAGCTCCGACCGGGTCGCCTCGAACTCGGCGGCGAGCGTTTCGGCGGCAAGCGGACGATTGCGGGCCTCCGAGGTCTCGACCACTCCGGTCCAGGTGGGCGCGCCCTCCACGTTTTTGACGGTGACGGTCAGCGATCCGGCGGCAACGACCGTGTCGAGATCAAGTTTGGTCTTCGGATAGCGCATGCTGGAAAGTCTTGAAAGCGAAGATGACACCGTTTCTCCGATTTTATACACTGCGGCGCCGCAGGGAACCGGTTTATCGGTTTTGATGACGCAGCGGACACCCCGCAAAGCGGACTTCACGGACTCGCCGTTGACGCTCACATTCGAGACGGTCACGGTCACACCCTCGTCGCCCGAGTCGTCCTGGACGCGGATCTTGTCGCCGATGTGGAGGCGCTTCTCCAGCAGCACTTCGAAACCGTTGGGGAGCAGTCTGGAGACCGCGCCGCACCGCAGGCCGGCGACGCCGATCGTCTGCGGCTGGATGACGCTCTTGAACGCCTCGGCGTTTTGGAAGCCACCGACAAGTGTCCGCCCAAACGACTGCTGCAGAATCTCCTCTGCCTTACGGACGGCGTCCGCAAAACCGCCCTCTGTCGCGTCCAGGGCGAGGCGGTAGGCGGCCACGACGCTGCGCACGTAGTCCGAGTGCCGGAGGCGTCCTTCGATTTTCAACGCCTTCACGCCTATGCGTCTCGCTTGCGGGATGGAGCGCAGGAGGCACAAGTCGCTTGTGGAGAAGATGAAGCCGTTTTTGGGGCCTTGTGAGAATTTCCATCTGCACGGCTGTTTACAGCGACCGCGGTTTCCGCTGTGGCCGCCGATCCAGGAGGAAAAGAGGCAGTTGCCCGAGAGCGAGGAGCAGAGCGCGCCGTGGGCGAAGATCTCGATCTCGACCGGCGACGTCTTCGCCATCAGCGCGATTTCCTCGAGTGTCGTCTGGCGTTCAAGAATGACCCGTGTAAGTCCGAGGCGAGCCGCCGTTCGAAGTCCCGCGCTGTTGTGGATGCACATCTGAGTCGAACCATGTAAAGGGAGATCGGGGAACCAATCGCGGATGAGTCGTGTCACGCCGAGATCCTGGACGATCAAGGCGTCCACCCCTGTGTGGCGCAGTTCCGCGACGAGCGCGGCCGCTTCGGCAATCTCCGACTCTTTCACAAGCGTGTTGAAGGCGGCGTAGACTTTCTTGCCGATACCATGGGCGTAGGCGGTCAACCGCGCCATCTCGTCGACGTTCATGTTGTCGGCCCGGGCCCGGGCGCTGAACCGCCGCAGTCCGGCGTAGACGGCGTCCGCCCCGCCGTCGAACGCCGCGAGCGCCGACGCCAGATCCCCCGCCGGCGCGAGAAGCTCCATGTTATTTCGTGATGATGAGGTAGTCATGCCACTCCAATGTGCCAGTATGAGATATGAATGTGGTGATGGTGATTGGCGAAATGAAACGATCTATTAAGGTTGGCAGGATTGCGGTTTGATTCTTTTCTGGTACTCCATCTCCTGCAAATATTTTGGATAGTTGAACAAGGTTTCCGGAAACGCGAGATTGAGGGGATTGAGATTCAGTTTGTCGATGAACTCTTTCCTGACGAAGATTAGATTTCCCGTATGGCACACCAGTTTGTAGCCCTTGCTCTCTCCCAGCGCGACCAGGGCGGTGAAACTGGAGCCGGTGACCACTCCCTCCTGATGTGTTTGCCAGATTCCCGGCAGCACCGTGCTGTTCCCCTCGATGACCACGATGGTGGGATGGTAGTTGAGGAGCGAATACCAGACCTGCCAGTCATAGGAGTCGATGTCGATGCTCATGAGATCGAGATCGACTGGTGTCGGCGTCTGCGCCAGGATGTTGTCGAGGGTGTTGCTTCCCTCGCATCTCACATAGGCGCAAATAGAGATGATTTGACGAGGGAATCTGTTCCTCGTGTTGTTCAATTCCACGTACTTCTTCTCATCACCTTCGATATACACGCCTTGCCAGTTCTTTGCCAACAGGTTATAGGTGTTGGAGCAGTGTATGCCGTCCCATGCTCCGAACTCGACGAAAAAACCTGTCCCTATGTCCAGCCGGGCGCAAATCTCTTCGATGATCCCGTCCTCGCCGCATTGGCTTGTGACGTTTTTCTGATAATTCAACAAGTTCCGAGTGTCCATTCCGCGCGCTCCTTGTCAGCCAAGACGCCGTTGGTCATGCGAACGTACCCAAGGAAGATATGAGGGCGGGCATATACCGTCTTGGTGGTTGCGACATACAATACGCCGTCGGTGGCATATCCACTGGTGGGTTTCAGGAAAATAATCACGGGAATCTGAGTCCCATGACAAACTTCTGCCATTCCTCATCTCGACGCGCGCCGGAGAGCTTCGTCTGGTGTGTCGCCCGGTCCCTCGACGGGCAGAAGGCCTTGCGCTTTTCCTGATATGGCGAGCAGGTTGATGTCAAGAATTCGACCGAACACATTCTCTGGGTTGCGGAAGAAGTTGCTCTCATTGAAGAAGGGGGAAAAGTGCCAGTAAAGGTTGAAGCCCAATTTCAGCAGATGATCGATGAGCGCTCCTGAGCGCTCTTTGCTGTTGTTCTCGAGGTAAAGTGATGGATGCTGGGACGAGATAAGCGCCTGTGCCCCCTTGAGCACCTCAAGTTCCATTCCTTCGACATCGATTTTAATGAGGTCGCATCTGGTGATGGGCAGTTCGTCAAGGGGAAGCATGGTGACGATATCACCTTGCGGCGAGTCCAGCAGCGAGACTCCTCCGAAGTTGCAGGAACTGGTCGGGTCGGCGGAGCGAACGGTGATGACTTTCCGTTCTGAGCCGGCGGCGGCATGGAAGGTGTGGACATTGCGCAGGCTGTTGAGCGCCACATTTGCGCAGAGGGTTTGATAGACGAGACGCTGGGGTTCAAAGGAGAGCACGCAGCCGCTCGGGGTAACAGCCTTGGCGAAGAAAATAGTGTGCGACCCGATATTGGCTCCCACGTCTATCACGGTGAAACCCGGCTTGATAAGCTGCGTGAGAAGCGACAATTCACCCTCGGCCCACTCTCCATATGCGTCCATAGACTTACCGACGCCGGTGTCGTTGACGTTAAAAAGCATGTAGCCATGTCGGCACAGTTTGCATTGATTGAAACCAGCTTTCGCAAGCAGTTCAGGTGCGGGTGTTGTCATCGCCATGTTTCCCGATGGTTTTTACGTTATCGTAGGCAATTCCTGTGGCTTTGCGCAACTCATATCACCCGCCGCGGCGCGTGGCGGCCTTTTCCCTCATGATGAGTGGATCGATCTCGGTGGTGTCGACGAGCAGTTCGACCGGTTTGTCGATGCCGCGGGATGGTATGGTGACGATATTCGTCGAGGTTTCGACGTCGAACTCGACGTCGACCGGTGCGCCGTCGAGCATCGCCGAATGGGACTTGTGGGTGCAGGGCAGTTCGACGCGGTAGCTTCTTTCCTTGGGCTGGCCGTTGAAGCGTCCTCCGTCGGATTCGATCCGGACGAGGACGCCCGCCCCGGTGCGGCGGTAGTCCATCCGTGTGCCGCAGTGCTTGCCCTCCAGATAGTCGTCCGACTGTCCGTCGTCCTCGTAGAGGATCGAGCTGCTCGTCTCGCCGGGGTAGCAGCGGACGATCAAGGTTTCGATGGAGGTGCTGCCCATGCGCGGCGTGTAGGGCTGCATCGGGATAGGCGCCCCGCCCCGCGCGTAGAGCGGGATCTCGTCGATCGTGGCGCAGACCGTTTCCTCGCGTCCCCCTGCGAAGTGTTCGCCGGTGAACATGTTGTACCTGTTGTCCGGGGGGAACCATACGGTTTTTCGGGTCACCATGTCGGGGCCGTGACCGGGGGTGACAATGGGTGAGACGAGCAGGTTGTCCCCGAAATAGTATTGATACCGGTGTTTGTAGGCGGCCTCTTCGCGGGGATGCTCGAGGTACATCGGGCGCAGGAGCGGCAGGCTTCGGTCATGGCAGTGGCGGACGCTCGTGTAGATATAGGGCATCAGGGTGGAGCGCAGGCGGAAGGCGACGCGCATGGCGTTCTCCATGCGCTCGCCCCAGAGCCAGGGACGTCGGTCGAGTTTGTCGCCGGTTGAATGGAGGCGGAGTGACGCGGACAATGCGCCGAACTGCACCCAGCGCGTGTAGGCCTCGGGATCCCGCTCGCCGTAGAAGCCGCCGATGTCGTGCGCCCATAAGAAGCAGCCGGTGTTGCCAGAGGCGAGGGTGAACGGGATCTCGAACGCCAGCATGTTCCAGTTGGCGGTGGCGTCTCCCGAGAAGTGGATGGGATGGCGGTGGTCCCCCCAGCCGCCCCAGCGGCTGAACGCCTGCCCGCGGCGTCCCGCCTTCTCCGAATTGCGGTAGTAGAGGTAGTTGAGCCAGGGCAGATGGCGGAGGTTCGGAACGCCTCTGACGAAGGGGTAGATGTAGTCCTGCTGCCAGTCGACCCACCAGAAGTCGACGCCCTGTTTCTCAAGTGGGGCAAGCGCGGCCTTGAAGAAGGCTTCCATATAGCTGCGGTCGCCGGCGTCGTAGGGGAGGTTTTTGCGTCCGTCGGGTCTTTTGCCGACGAGTCGCGTGAAGGCGGGATAGCACTCCTCGTGCTCGCGGACGCCATCGCAGGGATGATCGTTCAGCGTCACGAAGATCCCGTCGTCTTTGAATTCCTTCAGCAATCCATCGGGGTCGGGGATCAGCTCTTTGTTCCACGAGTAGCCGGTCCAACCGAGCATGTTGGCGTGACCGTAGCCGGTGGTGGCGTCTTTGAGGGTGTGCCAGTCCATGTCCATCACCATGATGTCCAGCGGGAAGCCATGTTTGCGGTACTCGGCGACGATGCCGCGGAAGTCGTCCGCCGTGTAGGAGTGCCAGCGGCAGTACCACGAGCCGAGGACGTGTTTGCGAGGGAGGGGAACGGGGCCTGAGATGGCGGTGAGGGCGGCCAAGGCGGCCTTGTAGTCGGAGCCGTAGCCGAAGAAGTACCAGTCGAATCCCGCCTGGCTTCCGCCCGGGCGCTGCTGGATCCAGCCGTCGACGAGGATCGGCTTGCCCGAGTCGTCGACGAGGTGCCAGCCGTCCCGCGCGAGGAGTCCGTCGGGGAGCTGGACCTCCTCTTTGACGCCGTCCAGCGTGGCGAGGGGGCCGCCGAGGTTTTTCTCGTTTCTCATGCCGGGAGTCCAGGCGATCTCGCGGCCTTCTTCGCGCACGAGGATGCGGAGATTGCTGGCATGGAACAGTTTGCCGTCGTCACGGTACTCGACGCGGAGGCGGCCGGTGTCGATTACCAGGGCTCCGCCCTCCTCCATGATCCGGGCGTCGGCGCAGCGCGCCCAGCGGTCGATGGCGAAGAGCGTGGGAGCGTCGACGAAACCGAATTGCGGGGTGTATTCGATTCTGACGCAGACCGGGGTGATCACGGTGAAGCGCGCCGCCCACTTCGTCACCATCGCCACGTTGTCGTTGCTTGTCTCGGTTTGGCTGTGCGTCTCAGTGCGTTTTGCCATGGTATCCTCCTTGCGCGTCCCCGTTTGGAGATGACGCATATGGTTTCCTTTACACCGGAGCCGACCACGAATGCGCGGCGGGCAACCCGGGGAAGGGATTGAGATCGAAACGCTGCTCGGGTTTCTTGCCGCGGAACTGCCAGTCGGCGAAATCGAGGAAGGCGGACCAGTCGGTGCGGCCGTGTTCGTGGACTCCCTCCCGGCACCAGAAGCCGATGCGCTCCTCAGCTCCGAGCAGTCGGTAGGCCTCCTTGGCGGCGAGGTGCGTGAGCCAGGTGCCGTTCGGGTTCGCCCAGAGGTCGCCCAACGCCTCGGTGCTGAGCAGGGCGCGGGGCGCGACGAGCGCCTTCACGCTATGCTGGTCGAAGGGAAGTGTCTCATCCTTGCCGATGAATTCTTTCAGACGGGTGCTGAACCAGTAGGCGACGGGACCGAGGATGTTCTCCAGCTTCTCGCTGCCCTTCCCTGTGACGTGGAAACATCCCGCGCCGCCGCAGCCGGAGTTGTTGGGGGCGGTGAGGGCGATGCGCTCGTCGGTCGCTCCGGCGAGGAGAACCGTCTTGCCGCCGCGGGAGTGTCCGACCACCGCGATATGCGCGGCGTCCACAAGCTCTTGGGTGGCAAGGAAATCCACGCAGCGGTGGTAGCCCCACGCCCACGCCGCCAGCGCGCCGAAGTCGCCATCTGGATAGATCTGGTAAAGCCCGGTGGCGCGGTCCGGGGAATAGTTGTCAGGGACGATCTCGACGCGGTTGAAGGCCGCGAGGATGTAGTTCCGGCGCAGGACGTCCAGCGTGATCTCGTCGGTGAGGTAGCGCCAGCATCCGTCACCGTTTAGGACGACGGGGAAAGGGCCGTCGCCGGGAGGGATGAGAAGATCCAGCAGGAAGCGGAAGGTCTGTCCAGGCTTCGGCCCCGAGGAGGCGATGTGGTACTGGACGTGGCGGGCGTTGAGGAGGCGTTTGACGTCGTGGCGGTGCAGTTCCTCGCCCCAGACCGTCGCGGGGGTGGGCGGCAGATGTCCGTACTCGATGTCGAGGATGAGGTCGAGGAGTTCTGTGCGCCGCCTCGGCCATTCCGCGGGAGTTTTCACGCGGCCGCCGTCGTTGAACTGGAACAGGTCGGGAAGCCCCGTGCTCATGGTGTCCTCCGTTGGATGCGGGTCTTTGCGGCTTTAGGCGGAGGCAGCAGCTTGAGCGCCCTGACGATCAGCAGGGCGAACTGGAAGCCGTCGCCGCTCTCCTTCGGACGGTTTTTCATGGGGTCGTTGGGAAATCTTGTGGCGTCCCATGCCTCGGCAATCTCTTTGCGAACTCTGCCCAGTGTCTCGTTGTGGAGGGTGATGCGCGCGGCGCTGAGTTTGTCGATGCCGCGGGCGAGGACGACGTTCTCGGCGGTGACGCCGGCGGCGTCGCCGGCCAGGCGCATGGCGTCCCAGACATGGGTGTTCTTTTTCGGCCTGTAGTCGAGTCCGAGCGATCTGACGCGTCGCCACGTGGCGCTTACCTTCTTGAGACGCTGCCGGTCGCCGGGTTCCAGCGGCTTGTTCGGCGAGCAGGCGGAGCGGCTCATCGAGTGGGAGATGTCGAGGCTGGGCCATGCCGCGAGGTATTCGGCGGCGGACTTCGTGAGCGGAGCGCCGAACATTTTGTCGGCGAACTGCTTGTTGAAGGCGGCGCGGTTGACGCGTCCACCTTTCTTCGCGGTCTCGGCGGCGTAGGCGATGCCGTACCAGATGGTGTCCTGCAGGTAGCGGAAGGGGCACCAGACGGTCGAGATCATGCCCATGAGCTTTTGCTTTGTCGTGTGGCGGGCCATCGTGTCGAGGTTCTTGAGCGAGTTCTCAGCCGGATGGTAGCGGTGCATGCACCAGGCGATGGCCGGGCCGGTGATGATCCGCTTGAAGCCCGCCTTGGTAAGCCGTGTCCCGTGCGCCGCCGGGACGTCCGGCACATAGTCCCACCACAGGGCGATCGAGTTTTTGTCGAGGCTTTCGGCGATTCGCTGATCCTTGACGGCGTGGTCGGCCCAGAAAATCGGCGTGCGGTTGTGTTGGCGGACCACCGCCAATATCTTGTTGACATAGTCGCTCCAGACGGCGGCGGTGTCGATGCCGGGGCGCAGGTCGGCGATCGCCGTCATGTCCACCTCGTCGCAGCCGATGTGCACGTAGGCGCTTGGGAAGAGGGAGGTGGTCGACGCGATCAGCTTCCGCATGACGCGGAGTGTCTCGGGGTTCAGGGGGTCGATGGCGTTGAAGCCCGTCGCGGACTTCTTCCGCTTCCCCGCCCGAAGATGAGCATAGTGTGGTAGACCGGTGATGAACTTGGTGTGTCCGAATGTCTCGATCTCAGGAACGATGTCGATACCAAGTTTGCCGGCGTGTGCGATCAGGCTTTTTACCTCCTTCGCGGTGAAGGAGTTCTTCATGGCGATGTCTTCGAAGCCGGGAAGCTGCACCGAAAGTCCGCTGTCGTCGCTGAAGTGCAGGACGAGCATGTTCATCTTCTGGTCGGCCATGAAGTCGAGCAGTCTGAAGTAGTAGTCGTGCCGCTCAATAATGCGGCAGCAGTCGATCATCAATCCGTTTATTTTCATAGACACGTCTTGCGTCCTGTGTTTTGATCGTTGTGTGAAAGCATACTATAGTTTCCAGCTGGAGGGAAAGCCACAACATGGTTTTCCGGGCATAAATGAGTCCACTCTAAAAACACCCGCTCAAGGTTTTTCTATAGTGCACTCATCAATTTCAACTACGAGAGAGCGTGCATATGGCTCAGATCACCCAACTGTCGCAGAACCTCTTTCAGATCGCAGACACCTGCAACGTCTATGTCGTGACCCGGGGTACGCGTGCGGTCGCCATCGATTTTGGCGACGGCGCATGGCTTCCCGCCCTTGGCGAACTGGGCGTCGAGCGGCTTGAGCATGTCTTTCTCACGCACCATCACGCCGATCAGTGCGCGGGGCTTCAGACGGCGAAGCGCGAGTTCGTCGTCCACGCTCCCGCAGGCGAGGAGCGTTTTCTCGATCCCGTCCGCTCCCGTGATCTTTCCGGCGAGGCCGCGCGTCTCGCGAAGGGATGTCCTGAAAGCTACTCGCCACTGCCCGGGGGACTTGAAGGCGTCACCTATGACATGGCGGGGTTCTCCGATCTGTTCTGGGGTGACGAGCGGATCCGTTTTCTCCACACGCCGGGGCACGGGCCGAACGCCTGCTCGCTGATCATAGACGTCGATGGCAAGCAGATGGTGTTCTGCGGTGACTCCTTCCACGCCGGCGCGACGGTCTGGAAGCCCTTCAACCTCGAATGGGACCACTGGACGGGATCGGGAGTCCTCGCCGCGTGGGAGGGCGTGGAACGGTTGCGCGGCGTCCATGCCGACCTGCTCTGTCCGTCGCATGGCCCGGTGGTGTCGCACTCGATTCAAGAAGAGTTGATGACGCTGTCGAAGCGGCTGCTCGCCTTCTACCAGGCGAAGGGGCAGATCTCACCCGATGAGCCGGACCGCTACCTCGTGCCGTCATTCGCTCCTGGCGCGCGGCGCGTCCTGCCCAGTCTCTACCAGTTTGGCGTCAACGGCTATCTGCTCTGCTCCACGTCGGACGAGGCGTTGGTGGTCGATCCATTTCTCGGCGACATGCCGGCGTTGGAGGTTCTCCTCGCGGCGCTCCCGGGGATTCGGCCGACGGCGTCGGTGGTGAGTCATTATCATTTCGACCATTGCGACGCTATTCCCTATCTTCGGGAGAAGTTCGGGACGAAGGCCTATCTGCATCCGGTCGTGGAACGTCCTTTGCGCACGCGGCACACGCTCAAGGCGCCATGGCTTCCGACGGAGCCGGTCGAGGCCGACCAGCTGTGGCCCGAGAAGGGGGAGTGGCGGTGGAACGAGTACGAGTTCAATGTCGCCGCATGGCCTGGACAGACCTGGGGGCACTGCCTCTTCATGACGATCATCGACGGCAAGCGGGTGGCGTTCGGGGGCGACTCGTTCCAGCCCGCCTCGCGCTGGAACGGCACCGGCGGCTTCTGCGCCTACAACCGCAGCCGGTTTCGTGAGGGATTCGCCGCCAGCGCGAAACTCATCACGGCATGGCGCCCGGACATTGTGGCCACCGGCCACGCGACCTACGTGTGGTTCAGTCCGGAGAAGTACAAGAAAATCATCGGATGGGCGGAGATGGCGGAGCGAGTTGTCCGGCAGGTGTGCCCCGGAGGCGACCTCAAGGGACAGTATTATAACATCTCTCCGGAGGCGAAAGCGGCCGGCGAGGCGTTCGAGACGTGGTAACCATGAGTATGTTGTCTGATTTGTTTGGTTCGGCGTCGGGCGAGCCTCATGATATGCGGGAGATTCGGTTTCCGAAGGCGTGGCGCGCGCTGGTGCTGGGGCCGCATCCCGACGACTTCGATGCCATCGCGGTGACGCTTAAATTGCTGCGCGACAATGGAAACCATATCACGGTTGCCGTTCTGACATCGGGAGCGAGTGGTGTTGAGGACGGTTTCGCCGTCGATTCCAGCGTCACGGGGAAGTCGCGGATCAGGGAGGCCGAGCAGGCGGCGAGCGCGGGCAGTTTCGGACTCCCCTCCGGATCTTTGGCGTTCCTCCGGTTCGCCGAGGACGGGGACGGCCACCTACTCGACAACGAGTCGAATGCCGCTATGATGCGGCGTTGCATCGAGGAACATCCCGCCGAGTTGTACTTCCTGCCGCATGGCAACGACACCAATCTCGACCATCAGCGGGTGTATGCGATGTCGCGCCGGATCCTCGCCGCGATTGGCCGGGAGGCCCTTGTCTTCCTCAACCGCGATCCGAAGACCATTGACATGCGGTATGACGTCGTGACACCCTTTGGCGAGGAGGATGCGGCCTGGAAAGCGGCTTTGTTGAGGCTCCATGCGTCGCAGCATCAACGCAATCTGAACACGCGGGGCCACGGTTTCGACGAGCGCATCCTCGCCTTCAACCGGAAAACGGCCATGGAACTGGGAATGGCTCATCCCTACGCGGAGACCTTCGAAGTCGTCTCCGCGCACCTTCCTGCGCGGGACTGACGACTTCCCGCATGAAGAATAAGTGTAGCTACACGATATCCTTGACTTGCAAACGATAAGCCCCGGCGATATCCTATCATATGACTGTTTGACGGCGGTGGTGGTCGTAAAGTGAACGTTTACTGATACGAATCAGTTTGGGGGATGGCATGCGGTACCGTGAATTGCCGGAGACGCTTCGGACGGAGGAGGAGCTTGACGAATTATTGGCGACGCCTTCGGACGAGCTTGTGGAACTGATGCGGCGGCTCGAGGGCGACGTGATGATCCTCGGGGCGGCGGGCAAGATGGGGGTGAGCATGGCGGAGGCCGCGGCGCGCGCGGTCAAGGCCGCCGGGTCACGGAAGCAGATTTTCGCCGCCAGCCGTTTCACCGATGGCGCGTTGAAGGATAAGTTCGAGGCGGGGGGTGTCAAGACGTTCCGCTGCGATCTGTTGGACTTCCAGACGGTGGCTGTCTTGCCGAAGACGCCGAACGTGGTCTTCATGGCGGGGCGCAAGTTCGGCACGACGGGAGACGAGGCGCTCACCTGGGCGATGAACACGATCGCCTCGGCGAACGCCGCCGAGCACTTCGTCGGAAGCCGTATGGTGGCGATGTCGACCGGTTGCGTCTACCCGCTGATCCCCGTCGGCAAAGTCGGCTGCCGCGAGGAGGATCCACCCGCGCCGGTCGGAGAATATGCGCAGTCCTGCCTGGGCCGCGAGCGCATCTTCCAGCATTTCTGCACGACCACGTCGACCCCGACGTGCGTGATCCGGCTCAACTACGCCATCGAGCTGCGCTACGGCGTCCTGCATGATCTCGCCCGGACCATCTGGGAGGAGCGTCCCGTGACGCTGTCCGTTCCGCACTTCAACGCCATCTGGCAGGGGGACGCCAACGAGCAGATACTCCGCGCCCTCGAGCTCTGCGCCTCCCCGGCGCGGATTTTGAACATCACCGGCCCCGAGACGCTTTCCGTGCGGATGGTCGCCGAGGAGCTTGCGGGGATTATGGGGAAAACTGTGACCTTCACAGACGAGCAGGGGACGACGAGCCTGTTGAACGACTCCTCGGCCGCCGCCGCGTTGTATGGCTATCCGCGGGTGCCTCTGCGCCGCGTTCTGCGCTGGACCGCCGACTGGGTGGCCCGGGGTGGCGCCTCACTCGGAAAGCCGACGCATTTCGAGGTCGGCGACGGGAAGTACTGAACCCGCCGCAGACTATTTCCTCGAACTGCGTTCTTTCTCATTTCGACGCGTACCGCGTTTTAAGCTGGTCGATTGTCGGATAGTTTGCGTAATACTCGCCCTGTGGTCCGACGAACCCGTCGCCGCTCCGTGTTATTTTCACAAGCGTCGTCGTTCCGTTGGCGTTGGGGTATTGCACCTCGTACACCGATTGGCTTGCGGGGACGGCCTGGGGAGCCAGTTGCGGTGCGGGCTGTGGGGCGACCACTTGCGGGGGCTGCTGCTGGACGACGGCCTGTGGAGGCGGTTGCTGCATCACTACTTGCTGGGGTGCTTGCTGCACGATAACCTGCGGAGCCGGCTGCTGCACGACGACGGGCGGAGGGGCCACGACCACGTAGCCGCTCGGGGCGGCCGTGTAATAATAGCCGCCATAGTAGTAGTAAGGTGCCCCACCATAGTACACCACGGTGCGCTGAGGTGGCAGTGCCGCGACGGCGGTGCCGAGGGCGAGCGCCCCGCACGTGAGGCCAAATCCCGTCCAGAACGCCGCGGGGGAGCCCCAGTACCCACCATGCCATCCGCCTCCGTGCCATCCACCGCCACCATGTCTGCCCCCTCCACCATGTCCTCCCGCGGGAACGGTGATGGTCAGGCAAAGGACGCAGGCGGCCAAGACGGCGATCAAACTCCTTCTACTCATACAAACTCCATTGCTGTAGATTATTGCCGGCCAGTTTCGACATGTGAGGGAAAACCCGTCAGGGGTGACGGGGTTCAGTCAGTGCGGAGTCCGTGGCCGACGTTCTCCGCATGGTTGAAGTGTAGATCAGCTGGTGTTTGTCCGCAACAACAGTAAAATTTTTATATTTTTTTGGCGTTTGCGAGTCATATGGGAGAACGATACGTTGACGTAAGTGTCGAAAACTCTTGTTAGGAGGATGCGATGTCTCGGATCACAGGTGGAATTGCGGTGGGAATGCTGTTTGGTTTCGCGGTCTCGGCGTCGGCGGCGGACAAGTTGGTCGTCGGCCTGATGGGCGACTCGACCGTCTGCGAGTACAAGCCGGCGGATGTGACTCGCGGCTGGGGGCAGTATCTGGGCGAGTACCTTGAGAATGTCGAGATCATCAACAAAGCGGTCGGCGGGCTCAGCACGAAGACGTGCCTGCAGAATGGCCTCCTTGACAAACTGCTGGCGCAGAAGCCGAACTACGTGCTCATCCAGTTCGGGCACAACGACTCACACGCCAAGGACAAGCCCGAGTCGACCGATGCCGCCACCGACTACAAGGAGAATCTGCGGAAGATGGTCGACATGAGCAAAACGGCGGGTGCCCTCCCGGTGTTCGTCACCTCTATGCATCGGCGCACCTTCGAGAAGGATGGCAAGACGTCGCAGGAGTTGAAGCCGTACGCGGAGGCGATGAAGGAGGTGGCGAAGGAGAAGGGCGTATTCCTCGTCGACCTGCACACCGCAAGCGGCGCGCTGTTCGACAAGCTTGGCGACGCCGGCAGCGCCGACCTCTCGTGCAAGGCGGACGATCGGACGCATTTCTCCGAGAAGGGCGCGCGGGAGATGGCGAGGCTTGTGGCCGAAGGGCTTAAGAACGAGAACGGGGAACTGGCGAAACGACTAAAGGCGAAGAATTAGCCCCCGGCGAGCCGCGGCACATTAGTCGTCCCCGGGAGCCTCCCACATGACAGAAATCGGGGTCCTTGATGAGCTCGGCGGTCGTCTCGTCGCCAGGCCGACGGAAGAAGACGACATGAAAAGTGTTCTCGCTCATGGCTCTCGGCTCAGCGCCCTTGTTCGGACATGGCCGCCAGTAGACGGCCGAACTGTGGGGTGCCGCGGTCGCTGTTCGTGATCGCCGCGCCCAGTTTCACTGTCCGTTTTCCGTCGCACCACACGAGCAGGATCGCCGTGATGATGATGATCAGAGAGATGGCTTTCATGATTTTCTTCCCTCCGATCTGACAATTGTCAGCTTGACGGTGGGGGCAGTGCGTTTCTTGAAGCTGAAGAACGTTTTTGCGAACCTGATAATCGTGCGCATCGTTGCCCTCCTCGTCGTTGAAGTGCTGGTGAACCACCGAACCCTCTGCGGCATGGTGAAACTACTTCGCAAGTAACGTGCCCAAAATGAGGTGGCGGATATCCGGATGGCGAGTGCCTGGGCGTACAACGTAAAACGTGAAGCATCGAAAGGTAACTATTTGATAGAAAAAATGTTACGTTTCATGTTTTACTATTCTGAAATGCTTATTCCGTATCGCATCCAAATTGATAGCCACGAAAGAACACAAAAGATCACATAGAAACGCATTACTATTCTGATGCTCAAAAGATTATAATATTTGTGTTCTTTGCGTTCTTTTGCGGCAATTGTATCATCTTGATTGCAGAATGGAATTATTTGCCTGTGCCTGCGCGCGGCAGCTTGTCCTTCAGCTGTTCAAGCTCCAACTTGCCAAACAACTCCGCCGCTGTGCTGTTGATGTCCGGGTTGTAGCCGTCGATCGACAGCGCTTTTGCCATGCAATCAGCCGCCTCGATGATCCTTCCCTTCTTCAACAGCAGCTGGGAGAGGCGCCAAAGCGAGATGGTGGTCGCCGAGGTGCGCCCTTTGTCAAGCTGTACGGCTTTGATGAGGGTGGGTTCCGCCTCGGGGTCATCCTGTGCCGCGAGGAATTCCCCGTAGGCGCAGAGCAGTCCGGCGTTTTCGGGCGATTTCGCGGTCTCCTCGAGCAGGAAGGGTTTGATGGCCTCGGGACGTTTGGTGGACATTTTTGACAGGATGGTCGCTGATCGGAGCGGGTTGTAGAGCGGCGACTTCCTCCAATCCGGCGGCAGGCTGTCCATGGGAGGTGAGAGTGCCCTGGACAGGACTCCCGACAGGTCTTTTACGTTCTCGCTGGGAGTGAACTTCGCAAGGCTCTCGTCGGGGCTGAGGCTGGAGGCCGCCGAGTTGCCGTCTTTGGGCGCGAAGCTTGGCGGGGGAGCCGAACTGCATGGGTCGCCGACGTTGGCGAACGCCACTGCGGGTCCGCTCTTGCAGCCCGCGATGAGCACCTCGCCGTTGGGAGAGAAGCAGACGTTGCCGTTGAACGAGCCTTTCACCGTGACGGACTGTTTTGGATCTTGGACGTCGTGGAGTCTGATCGACTGTTCGCATATCAGGGCGATGCGCTTCCCCGACGGGCTGAACACCGTCGAGAGCAGGTCGCCGTCCTCCTTCGGGTCGCTCTCGGCGGTTGAGATCGTCTTAAGGGACGATGCGTCGATGATCGTGGCGTTCTGGTTGTTGTTGAGCGATATGAGCGAGCCGTCACGGCTGTTCGAGATCGATGTCGGGTTGGTGGTGTAGTTGACGAGGAGGGTCTTTCGCGCAAGGCCGGATCTTCCAATGACGCTCACGAACGCGGGCGTGTCGCCGGCGCGCGAAAGGGCGGTGGTGACTCCGTCCTTCCCGGCCTCTTGCGCGGCCGTGTTCGTGCAGGTCGAGTTGAGCAGCCCGTTTTGGTGATCGGCCGAAAACGCGCAGGTGGCGTAGGGGAGCGGCAGGGAGGCGTCGAGGGAGATGCTCGTCTGCGTGAGGCTTCCCTTGCCGTCGGTCGAGTATATCATTTCATGTTCGGGGAACGCGGCGATGGAGACCGGCGCGTGTGGGACGGGGTAGCTGCCGACGCTCTCCCCCGAGAGGGTGTACTTCACGATTTTGTTGGGATCCGTGTACCCAATATAGAGCATGTACTGGTGGTAGTCGGCGCTGATGGCCTTGCCTTCCGAAGTGATGGGTTTCGTGATGCCATGCGTCTTGATCAGGATGGCCTTGCCGTCGTTCGTCACGAGGAGCAGCGGGCCCAGCATGGTCGTGGTTCTGACTAGTTTGACGTTGGGGGTTTTCGCCAGGACGGCGGTCAGCCTTTTGTTCGGTTCGAGCTTCGGGGCCGCCGTCGCCTCCGCCTCCGCTGGCGCTGGGGATCCTGCCGGGATGTCGAGCGCGAGGAGCTTGTTCGCAGTTTCCTTTTTCTCATTCGCGAGTTTGAGCGCGTCGGCCAGTTCCTGGGGTTTGACGCATCCCTTGTCCAAGGTCTGGGAGGCGGTCCAGTTTAGGGCGGCCTTAAGGTATTCCTTTTTCTGGTACTGGGCCTGTCCCACTATCCCGAGCATCGACGCCAGGGCGCCGGCGTCGGCGACAGGATCGGGGACTGTCTTACGCACAAGGCAGAGCACCGCTTGAGAGCCCCACGCCTCGGCGTCGTCCCATTTGCCGTGTGACGCGCTGTGCATGGCCAGTAGTCTGGCGAGAGGGAGGGCGTCACTGTATTTCCCCTCCTCCATTAGCCGCGCATATTCCGCCGTTCCTTTCTCGAAAGCCCCCCCGACTTCACCCGATTCGAGCAGCGCGTCCACGAGAAAATAGGTGGGTTTGGTCTTGTCCGGCGCCCGAAAGATCACGTCCTCGAGCAGTTTTACCGCCTCTTTCGTCTTGCCCTCTTTGAGCATACTCTTCGCCTCGACGCATGAAGCGGCGGCCTTCACCGTCTGGACGCCGTAGTCGACGCGTATGTCCGACGACGACGACGTCAGCGCCGCCGCCGCGGCGAGAACCGCCAGGATCATGGCTCTTCTCATGTGAACTCCTTAAGTTGGGGCCAACAATTTAGTCTGTGGAAGTCATTAATTACCAAGCGATGCCCTGCGGACTTCATACTTGTATCCCCGGCGGAGCGTGAAGTCAAAATATCTGTCAGTGCGCATACGCCCCAAAGGGGTCTGAAGATTGGGCAAAGTCCGCTTGGAGGGTGGCAAAGTGGGGCGCGGCACCCTCCGCGCCATGGGAATTCGGGGCCTTGTCCCTAACTTCGCCCACCACAATGATAGCGCCTGTCCAAAAACTTCTCAGCGGCGGCGGTTCGTCTTCTGTTGGAGTTCAAGCTTCAGCTTGTCCCTCCGCCGCTCACAATCCGCCGCGGCGGATTGAACTCCAACCACATCTCTTCAACCCAAAGGGGCGATGGGCGCGGCGCGGTGATATACTATCGCATCAACACGGGGAACATGTTTCATGCGAAGACGCGGCGAGTGACCGGCAATTTCGACAAGCGCGTGGTTGCGACGGTGGTGGGGGCGGAGGCGGCCGGCGAGGCGGTCCAACGACTCGACCGCTGGCTCGCCGGACGCTTCACCTACCGCTCCCGGAATCAATGGCAGGGCTGTGTGGAGCGGGGGATCATCACGGTCAATGGCCACGTCGCCCGCTCCTCGCGGACGCTGCATCCTGGAGATACGGTCGAGTTCATCATCGACGAGTTCGACGAGCCGGAGGTCGACTTCGGCTACCGGATCCTGTGGCAGGACGAGCAACTCGTGGCCGTCGACAAACCCGGCAAGCTGCCGTGCCATCCCGCAGGACCCTTCTTTCGCAACACCCTGTGGCACAAGTTGTCGACGGATCTGGGGCAGGAGTTGTTCATCGTGAACCGGCTTGACCGCGAAACGTCGGGCGTGACGTTGTTTGCCAAGAGCGAGGAGATGGCGGGACGGATGTCAGGTTTGTTCGCCACCGGCGCGGTGGAGAAGGAGTATCTCGCGATCGTGCACGGCGTGTTTCCCGAGGCGGTCGACGCGGACGGTTATCTTCTTGGTGACGACGCAAGTCCCGTCCGCAAAAAACGACGGTTCGTGCTGAAAGACGAGGCGGTACGCTCCGGCGCCTCGCGGCGGGCCGAGGCGGAGCGCGCTGCGACGTTCCTCCAGCGGGTGGCCGCGGACGCCGCGATGAGCGTGGTCCGCGCCGTCCCCAAAACCGGGCGCACCCACCAGATCAGGGCGACGCTCTGCTCACTTGGCTTCCCCGTCGTCGGCGACAAGATCTATGGCGTCGACGATAGCGTGTATCTGCGCTTCATCGACGATGGCATGACGATGGACGACATCGGGAAGATGCTGCTGCCGCGGCAGGCGCTGCACTCGGGCTCGCTGGCCTTCGCGCATCCCTCGACGGGCGCGAGGGTGGAGATCAGTTCGCCTCTTCCCGAGGACATGGCGTGGCTGGCCGAGAAGATCGCACAATCCGCTTTTTGAAATCAGAAATTCGAATTCATGCAAGCACCAATTCCTCTTCTTTTCGTGCGCAGGGGATTGCGCCAGAGGATAAGTCTGTATAGATATCTTTTAGATTTTCCAATAATTCTTCATGGGATAATCCCTGGGTCATATAGTCGGGATATTCTTCTATGTACCCCAACCAATATTCGCCATCTTGCCAGCAGATAATTTTAACTTTCGCATCCATACTATTTCTCCTTTGTTGTTGATGCAGTGCATGATAGAACGTTCCGCATAACCGGATGGCAATGAAGCGCAGCGAAATTGCCAGTCCGCGTTGATGCGGTTGTTAGGCATTGAGATTACTCACCTTCCCGGTCTTTGTGATCGTTAATTATTCGTTCAGCTTCGCGGTCGTAGCCGTCCGCCAAACCTCTCAAGGTAACTGCAAATCGCTGAAATCCGGCGTTCTCTATTTCCTCGGCTTTGCTCCGGAACTGTTCAGCCAGTTCTCTCTCCGGCTTTCCGGTTGGGTCAACCCAATGAACACCGCGTGAGTTGTATGTCCCCGTCCTGAAACCCGTGCGCATGTCATCAGCTTCACGGTCATTCAATGCGGCAGCGACAGCGCGGCGTATCCATAAGCCGTCTGGATCGGGTGGGGTGTGAATCAATACTTCGCCAATATTGATGAGTGCAACTTCCAGGTGGCCGGATTCCGTGCAGACTTCCTTGACCCTTTGGAGCCATTCGGTGAAGCGCTCTTCGCTGAAAGTCCCATCTTTTTGTGTTCCCGGCGGTGTCTTCCACTCATGCAGCAGCCGCCAGGCATTTGTTGCGATTGCCTTTGATTCCTCAGTGGGTTCTCTCGACGGCTGATCTTCTTTCTTGGAACGGTAGATCAGTCGAATTACCTCACAAAAGAACTCGGGGTCATTGGCCAGCCTGCTTTGAAGGAGTTGGGGCGCGGCATCTCTATGACGGTCGAGCAAGGGAACATATGCCCACTCGACTCTAAAGAGGTCGTCCTGGTTAACCGAAGGCTCTGCCTGAAGAAACTTGATCAGTTCGACAATGTGGTACCCGTCCATGGCGTAGCTGGGCTCTCTGGAGGAAAGCGCTGCGAGCAACGCGCGAACACATTGATTACTATCGATTGGCTGCTTGGCATGGCGCATCCTGTCCAGGCAGTTGATTGCCGCGTGTGGTCTGCCATGTTCAATGAGTTTCTCAATAGCAATGGCAAGATCACCATCGGCCTGATAGGCATTCGCGCCGGTGCGGGTCCAGTATTCACTCTCGTGCGCCTGAAGCCATTCAGACGCGCGATCCCATGCTCCCTTCGTAAATGGCAAATAAGCCAGGAATTGTCCTACTTGCTCTGGCGTCCAATCAGATTTATCGATGTCGTCGCACCACTCCCAGCTTTTGACGTGGTAACGCCGCCAGATAAAACCGCTCACCAATGCCTTGCGCTTGTTGTCCGCTGAATCCAGGAAGTGAGGCAAAAAGGTCCGCTCAATGACTGAATCGGCAATAACACCAAGTGCGTGCCCTAACTGACCGGGTGAGGAAACGGACTCGGCGAATCGGATGACACCCTCGGCACCATGTTGGTGAAAGATTTCCGAAATGGCTATCTCACGTCGCGTGTCGAGTTTCTTTTGCTGTTCTTCCCAATCGCCGTTCTCTTCGTAGAGATCAAAATCACGATCTGTAAAGAGGTGCTGATATAAATTGAACGGGTTGGTGGGGGCGAGTTGCTCGGCAACTTGTTCAATGCGGGTAATCAGTTCGTCGGGCAATGCCCATTTCGCATCGGAGAACCGCCGGTGTTTGTTTGTGAATTTCGTGAGATGGTCCCAAATCGAAAGTCGTTGCTCTTCAGGAAGTACTGAAATGGGCTGGGAGGAGAGAATTTGGAGAAGTTGATCAAAAGCGGGTTTAGGTAGGTTATCAAAATGGTCAATCAATGCTGAAAGCCGAGCGGTATCTTGGCCTGCGGCAGCCACCGCGAGTTCCGCGTAAGAAGATGCCTGCTGCCAGTATTCCTGATGCGTAACGCCTTTTTCCCAATCATCGGGGATTGTCTTGCGCCAACTTGGCTTGTGCGAACCAGAAGAGGTCTGGTGCTGGCCGGGAAGAAGCTGAATGATCAGATTCCAGGCGATATCAGGCCATTCATTAAGGATCGTCCGTACTGCTACCTTGCGCTTTTCAACAGATGCCAGCGTTTGCGGTAGCCAGGGCAGCAAAATGGTTGTAAGCGAATTGGACGGGCGATTGGCCCAATGGCCGCCGGGGTCATGGCTGGCGAGTTCACCAAGCGCGACACAGACACGAACCAGATATTGTTCATCCCAAGCCAGCCCTTCCAACGCCCAGAGCAGGCCGGTTAAATAATTGCCGCCGGTGATGCCGTTGCCTTCCTGGAAAAAAAGCTTATCAAAGGGGCAGGGCTTCAGGCGCATCGCCTTCTCGACCGCATCAAGAAATTCACCCGGGGCGGCTTCGGCCAAGGTGGGCAGTAAACCGTTCAGGCTGCCCCACAAGACCCAGTCAGCATCGGTCAGAAGTTCACGTATCACCAATACGCAGATTGCTTCAGCCCTCCCTGGCGAGCAGTTACCGCACGGCTCCGGCTGGCTGCCCAGGATGGCCAAACCCTCGGCAATGCCGTTTCGCAACACGTGTGAACACTTCAGCACCTTGCCATGAATGCTTGCCGCGTATCGCTCTTCGGCAGGCAGTTCAAAAGCGGGGTCTGGCTCCTTTAGTACGGAAACAGCCAGCGACCTAAACGTATCGAGGTTCTGATCAAGAATGCGCGATCCCAGCAGGGACCAAAGCTCGGTTCGGTTAACAACTTTCCAGATGCCGTTTTTGAGAGACAACGGACTGTCAGGGGAGTGCAATATTTCCCGGGCCTTCTTTAGCCACTCGTCGTAACTGATACCGAGCAGTTGAGTTATCGCTTCAAGGTCGCATTGACTCTTGTCTTGCCAAGAGCCGATCCGAACTGCCAAGGCCAGATAGGTGGCGTCCGGGTGCTGAGTCCAATCGGTTTTAGGTTTCTCCTGTACCGCCTTGAACTCCTCGGGCATCTCCGCCACAGCCTTTAGTTTAAAGGCCTCCAGAAGGTCGTCCGGGATCTTGCCGGGCGTGATGGTGCCGGCATCCTGATTCCATGTTTGTACGATATCGACAACCCGTGACCAGACCCACTGCGGATACTGCTGCTGGAATTGTGAAATGTGGGAATGCAGCAGAGACAGGACAACACCGAACTCGTTACCAAGATCGTAGCCGAGTAGATGGAAGTGGTTCAGGAAGTTATAGAGTTCGTCCCTTGAAACATCGTTACCGCCGTTTGCTGTCTTCAGATGGTGCTGAATGACCTCCAGTTTCTCGGTACTCTTGGAAGGGCTGAAATTCGCCTGCTGGACGTTTCTGAAAAACTCATCAACGTCTTTGGTGTGCCTCGCCTGGTTCAGCAACCATTGCACATTGTGTGCATCGGTCGCGCTGAGCGGTCCTGTGATCAGGGCAATAATGTCCTTATCTCGTGTGAACACCTTCGGATTATTGAAATCATTCCAGGCGGCCTGCATCACCTCGCCAAACAGAGCGCTGCGGTGCGTGATGTCAATGGAATGCTTGACCTGCCCGAGAAGTTTCCGCCGTTCCTTGCTGTTTACGTTTTCTACGACAACAACGAGGTCGTCTGTATCAAAGCCGTCAATCTTGCCCTGAAGCTTGATTTCCTCAATGGGCCAGCAGGGAAGACAGGGAGCGTGCCCGCCGGTAAGCATCAGCGCGACAAATGACGCTTGGACATGCGCTTCAAAATGAACGCCGCCACCGCCGGTGGAGAATGGATTGCTTAGTTTTTTCTTCTTTGCCATCTACAAGTGATTCTGTCTTTTTGTGTATAAGCTCTGTCCATTTATAGCATCAGGGCGGGAATTTGTCAAAAATATCGTCATGCAATAGAGGTGCGGGGTGTCTATTGCGGTATAACATGCGAAATTGCGTGATAAACCGCAGCGTTTTAATCCGCGCTTGGACAGTTTATCCAAGTAACCGCTCACGAGCCTCTTGTCTGTCCGGGGGTGCGACCTCTGTGGGCGCGGTAGACTTTGATGAAGTAGCCGGGACTGTGGAAGCCGCAGGCCTGCGAGATCTCGGAGACGTTCATCGGCGTTTTTTGGAGGAGATTGTCCGCCAGCCCGATCCGGCATTGCTGGATGTAGTCGACGAGCCGTTGTCCCGTCTCTTTCCTGAAGAGGCTTGAAAGGTAGTCGGGACGGCAGCCGACGCGGACGGCGAGCGAGTCCACGCGCAAGTTAGGGGCGGAGAGGCTGTTCGCTACCAGGAAGCCGCACAGCACAACCTTGTGCGAGAGCTGCGGTCGGTCGGGATTCTTCCGTTCGAGGGCGTCGGCGAGGGCCTCGAGCGCGGACAGCGTCAGCCATGGCGAGCTTCTTCCCGCCTCGAACGCCTCCGCCGCCTCGGAGAGCAGCCGCGAGATCTTGGGCGCATGCTCCGGGGCGTCTATGCTAACGTGCGACTCGCCATTGATATGCCCGTTTGTGCCAATGATCCCGAAATGCATGTCGAGTCGCCGTCCGTTGAACGCCACGCAGATGTTGCGGTAGCGGCTCATCTTG
>CAYTFM010000016.1:0-18762 GCA_964436735.1 uncultured Victivallales bacterium
CGGGGCTCCACGCCGAGGTGGAGAGGAGGCTGAAAGGCGACAAGGAGGTGGCGGGCTGGCAGTATCCGTATCATTTCATCACGCCGAACCGCGCCTGGAACCACATGGGGCGGGGTGGCAAGAACAAGAAGAACGCGGCGGACGGGAAGACCGACAAGCCGCCAGCCGCCGTCGAGAAGTCGAAGCCTGAAGCCGGGGCGGTCGACAAGCCCGCCCGCTGATCGAGGCCGTGCAGATTTGTGAAGCCCCTTCCTTATACCCAAATACGTGCAACAGCTCCATGCACTGTCCGTTGAAAACGCCTTTGACAGTTCCTCTGCCTTGCAAAATCACGGGGAACGGCTAATTTCCACCCCATCTTTGCCGCCCTTTTCCCACTCGTTTTGCATGGAATGCAGGCAGAGGCAACGGTAATAAATCCAAGGAGGGAGTCGTATGAGAAAACTCGTCACGTCAAAACTGGTGAGAATGCTGTTCGTCGTCGCCGCTCTTTCGCTGGCCACGGCCACTGTTGCCACCGCCATGACAGGGTGCAGTTCCCCATCGAAGTCCAAAGGCTTCGACGAGGCTGATTGAGCTTTCGCCACACACGAAAAAAACGAAGGATGCACATGTTGAAGAATGTTTTACCTCTTGCGGGCCTCATACTTGTTGGAATGACAATGGGATGTCGGTCGACGACCCAGTCGTATGCCGTCCCGTTTACTGGGAGGGAACAGGATCTCACCACAAAACCAGAGCTTTATGGTGAGTTGGACAAAGAGTGCGGCAAGGAGTTTGAAGCCGTTCAGTTGTTCAAAAGACTTGAGCCTCCCTACGCCGCTGTCAGCAGATATAAAAGCACGAAGGTGATTGATCCCGCCGCCGTCAAGAAACGTCAAATTGAGACGCTCACGCCTGGCGAGTTAGTGGCGAAGTATCCTGCGTTTGGCAAGACCGTCAACCTGTTGCTTGACGAGGCGGGGAAGGCGTTTGCCTCACGCAATCTTGCGCCGCCGATCAGCGACTCCTACGAGTTCCTTTCGAAAGGCTCGCAGGGCGGTATGAAGTTCGTGCTGCTCCACGATGCGGAGCGGAAAACGCCGACGGGGAGGTACTTCCCGTTGGGCAGGATGGTGTTGTTGGTCAATCCCGAAAAGATGACTCCTGGCCCCGACGGGCAAGGATTTGCCGATCAGCAGTATGCGGACAGGCTCTTCTTCGTCATCTCGCACGAGCTCGGCCATGCGGTCGCCATGCACTCGGAGGAGCAGGAGTCGGACGCCGACGCCGCGGGTGACGCCGCCGAAGGTGTCGGCAGTGGCATTTCCGACGCCGCTCTTGGTTCCGCCTATGCGACTTTTGGCTACGACTTTGGAGCGGCAAGCCTTCTGAACAGCACCGCCGAGTCATATTTCACCGTCCTTGGGCTGAGCGAGGAGGAGTTTCAGAAGTATGAGGCGAAAAGAAACCACGCCGCCAAAGCCGCGCTGGGATTTGCGGCGAACACCGCGCTTGGCTTCGCCGGGGCGCCGGTCAGCGTCAGCACCAGTTCACCGCTATCAGACAGGTCCACGTTCGTCATCAAGAAGATGACCGGCATGGGGCTTGATGGCGACGCGGCGATTAAGCTCATGGCGTCGGGCGTCAAGGACTTGAACTTCACGTACACCTTTATGACGCACTCGAAGAGAGACGAATTCGAGGCAGACAGGATAGGTTTCACTCTGTTCACGTCTGCAGGCAGGCCTGCCGCCGCCCCGATTGATTTCTTCAACGAAAAGGCGAAGGAGGAGGAGGCGGCCCAGGCTAGCACTCCCACGGTCTTTGACGGCCATCCACCAGCCAGAGAGCGCTCCGAGCAGTTGGCCAAGCTCAAGTAGCGGGGTTGACCGTGTCCTCCATGCGAAGATCAACAGTCGCCTGCCTCCTCATGGCATTCCTCGGCCACGTGCTGTCGTTGTGCGCCGCCGAGTCTCCGCTTGAAATCGGCTTCGTGTATTGGCGTAAACCGGACAATCCCGGAAAGTTCGACGCCTATGTGCACGGCATGAAAGTGGCCATCGACGAGGTCAATGCGGCTGGAGGGTTAGGAGGGCGCCCCCTTGTGTTGAAAGTCTTTGACGAGAAGGGAGACGCCGCCGTCTCGGAGAATATCGCCGAGCGGATCGCCAGCTCGGACGGCATCGTGGGGGTTGTCGGTTTCAGCAATTCGGGAAGGGCCATCAACGCCATAGGCAGGCTTTCCGGAGCGGGGATTCCGGTTATCTCGTCCGCCGGCTCCTCCGAGCTGTTTGAGATCGATACGAGGAAATGTTTCTTTTCGACAAACCCAGGTGTCTCCTCCGACGCCGCCTATTTCACGAAACTTGTCGAGTGCGAATCGTTTAAGAAGATCATTGTAGCCGCACCGGAGGACGACTCCTACAGCAGAGAGTATGTGGCAGAGATCAAACGGGTGTTTCCGAACGCTGTCGTGTTTTCCATCGGGAAGGATAAGGCGTATGACTGCGGATTCATCACTGCGGGAATCAGGAATAGCGGTGTGGATGGATCGACGCTTGTCGTTCTTCTCTGCGGGGCCGAGACGGCGGCGGAGGTGGCGGCGGCGATGACGGTGGAGCCGGGAGCGGAGGGGGTACCCCGTTTTTTTCTGCCCAAAGGGGGGCTGGAGACGTTTGCGTTCGCCGCGCGCTCCGGCCTGGGGCTCAAGGGAGTCTACGCCATCTCTCCTCTTGTGTCGGGCGTGAGCGACGAGAGGATTGAAGGTTTCAAAACAAAACTTTCCCCGCGGCAGGTGGATGCGGGACTAACAGAATACGCCGCCTACGCCTATGATCTCGTCTGGCTTATGAAAAGCGCTTTCGAGAAGGAGCGTGGGGAGAAGAAAAGTGTTGATCTCTCGCAAATTCGAGCACGCATCACCAATGGGTTAAAGGGGTGTACGCGGAGCGCGCCGAGCGATGGCATCGCGGGTTCCTACTCCTTTGTTGACAGGCGCGGATCAGGCGTGACGCCCCAGTATCTGCTGGAGGACATCGGTGGCAAGCCGGTGCCGTATAAGTGGCAGTTCATTCCAGGGCCCGAAGGGGGGCTCTCGAAGCTTCCCACCCTCTACACGCAGTTGAGAATCCTTTCGATCTCACCAGCTAATTTCGAGTGCAACGCCTACACCATGGACTTCCTCGTCACGACCCGTGCCGCGGAGCCAATCGGCTATGCGGACATCGACTTCGAGAACGTCGCGATGAGCGAATCAACCTTCACGCCGATGATCAGCATGCGGGAGATGGTGCCCCTGGCTTTGTCGGGAGGAATGTATTCGAGCGCGGCGAAAATCCATGGCAAGTTCACATGGGACAACACCATCGGCGAGTTCCCCTTCGACACGCAAAGCTTCTCGATTGTCGCGCGGCCTAAAAACGCCATGTCGAACAATTTCCTCCTGTATGTGGAGGACAGGTCACAGGGCAGGCTGCGGGGAATATCCATTGGAAACTGGACGATTCGCACCGACCTCTCCGGCTTCAGGAAGGAGGTGCTCGATGTGATGGGCACGAATGGGGAGAAACAGAAAAAATACTATTACACGACCAGTTATTCGGTGATCGCTGACAGAATCCCTGTTGGGCCGGTCAACAAATTCCTTATTCCCCTGGCCGCCACCATGGTGCTGGCGCTCTTCCTCATCCTCATGCCGATACAGAACGCCGGGGACGTGCTCGGCGCCTCGTACGGCACAGTCTTGGCCGTCATTGCCCTTTACCTCTCTTACGTGACGGTCGTCAACATCGACTATCCGACATTGATCGACAAGGTCTTCCTGTTCGCGCTCGGCATACTCATCGTGAAGAATTTCCTGTTCGTCGTCCGTCAGCGGTCGGTCGTCGACCTGCCGTTCGACCTCGCAAAGAAGTCCCGCTCCCATGCCCTGTACAAGTCGGCGTTCTACATCACGTTTCTTGCGCTTCTTGCGCTCGCTGTCCACATCTTTAGAAAATTGTGATGTCCACTTTACGTGGGATGTGGTATTTTAATCGCTGAGGGAAATTGTTATGTCGGGTGTGCGCGTCCCCCACCCTCACGGGCGGGGCTCATATGGAGGGGCGGCATCTGAACCGAGCCCCATGCGTCAACATGGGGTTTGAAGCACCGGCGAAGCCGGTTGAGTGCTGCGCCGGGTTGTTGGTTCGCGAAAGGGAAAATGTTTGCATACATAGTAAGACGCACCGCCTATTCGGTTCTTATCGTTCTGGGGGTGCTTGCGCTGACGTTCGTGCTGTTCCGGGTGGCGGCGGGTGATCCGGCCGCCGCTCTGCTCGGGAAGAACGCCTCGCCCCGCGAGATCGAGGAGGTCAGAATCCGCCTCGCCAGCGGCAAACCGCTTTTCTGGGGGCGTCACGTCGCCACCGAGGCCTGCTCATCGGCGGTTTTCTCGGAGAACTCCTCCCTGCCCCCCGGCATTGGGCTGAAGGACGGGTGCGAACTGCGGGAAGATAGCTGCCGCGTTAAAAACGGTTCGATCGTTTTCAAAAGTAATTTTACACCGCCCTCCGGCGTCGAGGTGACGGCAAAGATCGTCTTCAAGGGCGAGCTTGCCGTTTCCGGAACGAAGCTGTCCTCTGAGTCCTGGCGCACGGCGCATGTCCGGGTTGAAACCGGCAGAGATTGTGTGATTGAGAGTGTTGGAGACGGATGCGAGATCGCCTCGGTGTGTTTCTTGCGCAGTCAGGAGAACCCGTGGGATAGCCAGTTTGTCGCCGCCATGAAGGAGATCGTCAGCTTCAAGTCTGATTTTCCGTATGTGCGTTTTTTTGACTTCGGCCGGACGCTGGTGACGCGCGAGCCCATCGACAGGATTTTGACCCGAGGGATCGGGCCGTCGCTTGCGCTGACCATCCCCATCTTCGTCGGCGACCTCCTGCTCAGCGTCGTCCTGGCGATGATCGCCGCCGCCTTCCGTGGATCGTGGGTCGACAAGTGCGTGCTGATTGTGTCCGTCGCCTCGATGAGCATCAGCTACCTCGTCTATATCATCTTCGCCCAGTGGTATCTGGCGTATTACTATGGATGGTTTCCGGTGTGGGGGTGGGGCTCGCTCAAATATCTCGCGCTGCCCGTGCTTGTGGGGATCGTGACGGGATTCGGCGGCGGCGTGCGTTTCTACCGGTCGGTGTTTCTGGAGCAGCTTGGGAAAGAGTATCTTAGAACCGCGTGGGCGAAAGGCTGCTCAACGTTTTCCGTGTATTTCAAGCATCTTCTCCGCAACGCCATGATCCCCATCATCACGAGGGTGGCGGCGGTGCTTCCCTTCCTCTTCACTGGTAGTCTGCTCCTTGAGCGTTTCTTCGGCATCCCGGGGCTGGGCTATGCGGGCATCTCCGCCCTCGAGAACGCCGACCTCCAGCTTCTCAAAGCCCTGGTCGTCATTGGCTCGATCATCTTTGTCGTGGTGAACCTGCTCGCCGACATCGCCTATGCCTGGGCGGACCCGCGTATCCGCCTGTCATAACCAACCTACGGTGGTCAAAACCCCAGCGCCGACTGCAGCTCAGGCAGATCAAGGCGGTAGACGCAGATGGAAAATCCAATCTGCGCGTCAGGAGTCTTTGCTCGCAGGTAGGAGCATAACCGAGCAAAGCGCAAGTCCTCGTATTGCGTGAATATATTACGCCATGCCGTGCGTGATTCAGCTGGGATGACCGTGGCGATGTCCCTTCCTTCCGATTGCGCTTTCCAAAGCGGGACGAGTTCGGCTGTCCTCTGCCAGTAGAGCGATTCGTATTCCGACGTCCATGGTCCGCGGAACGTGGCGTAGCACGTCTGCAGCATTGTCGCGCTCAAACAGTACAGTCCCGGTTGCAATGGCTTTGGGATTATCACGGGTGTCGGCCGCTCAAGGAAGCAGGGAAGCATGCGCGTCTTGTTCACATATCGCTCCGGGGTCACGCCCCCGAAATATGACAGATAGACAGGCGTTCGCCCGTCGGGATCGGCCGTCTTGAGCCAATCGCGCAATCCAGGCAGGTCTTGCCCCCAATCAAGTGAACTGTCCACAAGATAATGATAGCCGTTCTTGGGGCCGCCGATCAACTGGTTGAAGTATGCCAGATAGTGAGGTCTGATCCACGATGACTCGGCGATGTGCCAAAGAAGACAAACGACCACGAGGATTTGGCAGAGTCGATACGTGGAGAGATTGTGTGGTGTGCTTTCGTATGTGAGAACCTCCCCATCCGTCGCTGCGGTTCCTGCTTCAACATGATTTGACGGAAGGGCGTGTTCGCCACTGAAAAGCATGACAACTGCGCCGCATACAATGAAGAGCGCAGGATAGATTGGCAATAAATGACGCCAGCCGATATTGATGTGGCTGGTAAGGCAGAACACCCCATAGACCGCCACCAGGCACACCAGTGGAATCAACTCATAATACAGATTGACGATCCTCAAGATTCCAGAACCCACGGGAGGGGAATTCGATCTCCCCTGCTCAAGGAGAGGGAGTCCGTGCCGCGCCAGCGCCCATACGGCGGCGGCAAGCAGAAGAAGAAATGGAAGCGGCGTCTTAACAAGAAAGCAGAAGGGGAAAAAAGCGACCCATCCACGGTTGTCGTATTCACCCATAAAGAAGGCATAGCGGTCTTTTGCGGCGGCGACCGTAAAAACGAAACCATATAGATATGCCTGGGGGAGAATTCTCATGGTATCGGCAAGGGCAGAGGCTTTACCGAGTAGACCCGTCTGCCCGCGGGCTGAACCGGAAGGGGTGGCAAAGTTGGCTGAGTCGTTCAGTGCCTTGGGTGAGGCGGAATACCGGAAGCCGTATGATCCCCAAATCATGCCCCACGCGAGTGCAATGTGAATGGCAAGCGTCACTATGACTATACCGGTGGCTTTCATGGAGGAGCGAATTGGAAATGTCTTGGAGCCAATGGCTACCTGAAAGGGAACATGCTGGCATAGGCGGAACAAAATCATCAACCCCGCGACGGGCGGGAAAAGAACACAGGAGAATTTGGAGAGGAACAATCCGCCAACGGCAAACGAGCTTGCGAGAATGTTCCAAGGAGAAAAAAAGTGAATGAGACGCCAAAACAAAAAAATTGACAAGGTGAAGAATAACGCCGCGGCGACATCGGCGGTCACCAATGGTCCATAGGCGAGCATATTGGGGCAGAAGCAGTAGAAGGCGAGGCTAATAATGCCTCCTCCCCACCCGAACAACCGTTTCGACCAGAAAAATATTACCGCGCCAAGAAACACACCAAGAAGCGCCATGTGCATCCTTGATCGGGCAAGTGCCTGTTTGGCATCGATTCCCGAGGAATAAAGTAGCGTGTCGGCCAAACTCCATGGATCTGTCTGCACGCGTAGATCATCTTCAATTCGAGATTTCAAAGTCGGATGGCTTTGTAGCTGGGCAAACAGCGGTAACGCTCCCCATCTTTGTGGCCAATTGCCGCTTTCGGGATTGAGTCTATAATCTCCTAACGCCCAATACGTCAGTCCAGCGGACAGATGCGCCGGCTCGTCGAAGGTAAGGGACTTGTTCCTATAGGCGCTTGTGCTCAGGCAGAAGTAAAGAGACAAAAGGAGGAGTGGAAGGATGATTCGCACTGCGCGCAGTTCGAAAATATGTTGGAACGCGGTGGTAAGATACCGTTGAGCGCTCATGCGTCGAACTGCCTTCTATATCGAGCCGAGCGGAGGAGAAAGAAGATCTTTATGAGTTCCCATATGCCCCAGAAGAAGTCTATCGGGCGGACTTTTGAACCGGGCTCCTCCTTCCATGAGCGCAAGGGAAATTCAACACATCTATCGGCGAAAAACCGCTCACCCGAGAGCCCTCCAAGTAAAAGATATCTGCCAATGAATTCGACGTCGAACATCCAGTTCACGGAGAAGGGGATGCGCAGGGCGGTTCTCAGATTCTCGTCGTTGCGGAAAAGTTTCGCGCCGCACTGCGTGTCATACACGGGAATCCTCAACAAAGAGGAAGACAGTGTGGCCAGGACACGCCCGAGGTAGTGCCTCACAAAGGATCTTTCTATAGCCGCCCCCAGTCTTTGCACCCGGGATCCGATGACGACCGTCGCATCTCCGGAGGAAAGGAGATCAATAAAGTCGTTGATGTGATCGAGCGGAGTTGACAGATCCGCATCCCAGTAACCGACCAGGGGAAATTCCATGGCGATGGCTTTTAGCATGCCCTCTCTTACCGAGGCGGCCTTACCGAGGTTGCGTTCTCTCTCGATGAGAAGAACATTGCCGGGGCAGTCCGCCGCCAAACTGGAAAGAATGGACGAGGTGTTGTCCGTGCTCCCATCGTTGACGAAAATATAACAAAGCTTTCCGCGGAAGTGTGCGACATGCCTGGCGAACAGCTCTGGCTTGAGCCGTTTTCCTTCATTGTAGCAAGGCACCACTATCGCGGTTTTTGGTATATCGCCCATACCGTAAGTCCAGGAATGAAAATGCCTAGTTTACGCATCGTCTCGCAGAAAAAGCAATCGAGCGTCAATGCGTTCAGTACGATACTGGTCACCCAGCGCGAGTGGTTCCATGCGCCGACCCCACAGGAGTTCTCCTTTTGTGTCCGCCGCATCCATAGCCAGCGCAGAATGGCCCTGGGTGCAAGCAGGGAGAAGAAAATGTGGCCATTGCCACTCATGGTGATACCGGAGTTTGCGCCAAGCTCGGTAAGGCGCGGGATGTCGTAGCGCCTTTGATGCCCCATGAAGACATCGTGCTGTGAGAACAGCGATTGAAACGCGGGCGAGACAATCAGCAGAAAACCGCCAGGAGCCAAATATGTGTGGACAATTTCCTTGAGGAACAAGAAGTCATCCTCGATATGCTCCAAAAGATCCAGCATCAGGATGAGCTCGAATCGATCGCCTCGGATATCATCATAGCTCCCACACACACGAGACCCGGGGTTCTCTTGAGAAAGCCGCTCAATTTGGGAGCGGTCAAATCCGGTGTCAAGGGCCACCATGCTCGCCTGTGTCCCCTGGGGAAGCAGGTTGAAGGCCACATAACCGTCACCGCAGCCGAGTTCGAGGATGCGGGGCGTTCCCGCGAGGCAGGAATGGGCGAGAAGGATCTTCCTGATGAAATCAAGTCTGGCGACTTCCCAGGGATGCCTTCTTGCCGTACCTCCCGAACTGCTCTCTTTCAAATGCATAAGAATCCAAACCTGATAAACAACGCGTCAAGGGATTGTCGTGCGGTTATGCCACGACTTCAAGTCAGCCAAGCCTTGAGGGGTGGATGCGATACGCTATAAGGGTGAAAATTAGCGGTTTGCACCTTTGAATATAACACGCCCTTCTCTTTCATGCCACATATGCCGAGCCCTGCGTTCGTGTGGGTATTCTCGTTGAAAACACATGATGGCGGACTATACTAAAATGATGAGGCTACCGCCATGATTTCTCATCAGGCACGCCCAGGATGATTGAGGCCATGCTCGTATATGATTGTCCTTAAAATTTTTGTCGTTTTGCTGCTGCTGGTCCTTTACTCTCTCGTCCCTGGCCTGTGGCTATTGCGGAAAACCAACTTGCCGCCTCTTGGCAAGTTGACGTCGGTGATTGCTCTATCATGGGGTGTGACATATATCGCGGCATATGTGTTTTATCATCTCGGCGTGAATACGCGCCTATACTGGCTCCTTACTCTCGCCTGGTTGGTGCTGGCCGTGAAAGCGATGCCCGCATGGCGGACGCTTTGGTCGTTTCGCCGTGTCAGATATTGTGTTTTCGGTTTCCTGTTCCTGTTTTTGTGGATGGCAGGAATTCTCACGCTCATCCGCCACTATTCCGGCGGAGATTGGGCGGGGGACTGGCTTGAACATTACCAGCGCTGTTATTTTTTTCTGCATAGCCTTCCAGTCGGCACGACTTTCATCAGCATATACGACCTGCCGGCTCGCCCGCCATTGATGAATCTTGTGGCGGTGCCTTTTCTATCCCAAGCGGGCGAGGATTTCCCCGTATTCCAGTTCGTTTTCGCTTTCCTCAACATGCTCATCTTTTTCCCCTGTGTGCTTCTGCTGCAGTTTCTCACTCGCCATCCAGCCCGAGCTTTCGTGCCGTTGCTGTGCTTGATGGCTTTGAATCCCATGATGGTTCAAAATGTGACATACGCATGGACTAAGCTATTCACCGGTTTCTACGTGCTGCTCGGGCTGTGGCTTTATCTTGCAGGATGGAAGGAGAGAACATCGGGGAAGATGACGGCCGCCTTCGCATGCCTGGCGGCGGCTATGCTGACGCATTTTTCCGCCGTTCCGTATCTTGTCGTTCTGGCATGCCACTACCTCGTATTTGTTTGGGCAAAGCGGCATGACCGCTGGCGTGAGTTGGCAATCATTGTGCTTGTAGGGGGAAGCATTCTGTGGACATGGTTTGCGTGGTCGGTAACCGTCTATGGATGGAAGTCCACAGTCGGCTCCAACACAACGGTCGCCAGCAGCAGCCAGTTCACCATTGTCGGTAATCTTGAGAAAATCGCCGACAATATCTATTGCACTGTTGTCCCACACATAGTGCGCAGTGTGGACCGCATTCGCATTGAGCAGCCGAGCTTGGCTGGCAGGATCAGGGACAACTTTTTCCTCATGTACCAGACCAATCTACTGTGGTGTATAGGGTGTGTCGGTGGTTTGGTTGTGGTGGGGCTTTCAGTTGCGCATTTCCGTTCATCTACTTATATCAAGAAAGTTTTTCCTGTATCCTCAGAGGCAGGCGGGCGCGTGTTCTGGCTGTTTTTCACAACCGCCACCTTGCTGCTTGGTATTGCGGTGGTGGGTGAGTCAACTCCATTCGGAGCAGGGCACGTCTGTCTGCAGTCCCTTTTGTGTCTCGGAATCACCTACCTGGCAGGACGTATAGGATATCTTCCTGTCTGGTGGCGTGTACTCTTGATTCTCGGGTGTCTTTTCGATCTGGTCTTTGGCATTCTTCTTCACGTGTTTTCGGAAACCACCATGATGTGGATGGTGAAGAAAGATGGCGCATTACTGGTGGAATCATCCAATGGGTTCTTGTTGTCGCAAACCGCCATGATGAATTGCGCGGTCAAGACGCAAAAACAGATTGTGATGTGGGGTGATTATTGGGCCAATGTGCAATGGGTCGTCATGTGCGCGGTTGTTGTCGGCTCAATGGCTTTTCTCTATCTGTTGACTGTATCGTCATTTCGTTTCAAGATGGTGCGGGGCCGTAATTCCTAATCAGAATCCGCTCGGCTCAGGCGCGCGCAGGCGGCGGACAGGCCATGCGGTGCGAGATCCCCGTCACCGTTGAAAAAGAACGATTCCATGGCTATACTCACATATGGGGGGTGGATTACTGATGATGTACACCAGTGCATGCCCAGAATGTGGTTTGACGCTCGGCGATCTAAGCTTGCTCGCCGAGTCGTCCGTTGTCTGTCCCGGCTGCGGGACAATCGTTCCCACTGATACGCCGCTGAGCAGTGACGCCCTCGTCAAAGCCGATCCTCCTCCCTCTTCCTCACATGTGGTGCGCGGATGCCTCGCCGCCGACGCCCTCATTCCGTGGTGCGTTGGCGCGCTTGCCACGTTCGTGCTCGTTGTCGTGCTTTCGAAGATTCTCTCAAGCGCGTTCGAACTGAACGTATTTGGCGTGTTGGCCGCCTGCGCCTCCAGTTTTCTCGCCCTGATAGGGGAAGGGGCTACGGAGAGCGGGCACCCAGAAGAAGCCTGAGGTAGGCGCAGCCTCTGAAGGCGAGCCATCCCGGCAGCAAGGCGATCACGACGAACCTGAGCATGACATAAGAAACTGCCAGCGCGATGTACAACGGATGCGAGCCGCTTCCCGACGAAAGTAGCTGCGCCGAGACCACGCCGTCACGCATCAGATAGCGTAGGGTTGCGTAGAGTGCCACCACAAGGACGATTTTGAGCGCGTCGGCGGCTATCAGGCGCACGGCTGTCTTCCGGTCGATCATCGCCTTCCCCCTTCTGTCTTCAACGGTTCTGGAAGCGCAGTTAGCATGGCGAAAAGGATCGAGTCTCCGATAGGCCCTCCGGTGATCCAGTGGAGGTCGTCTTTTCCCCTGACTGGCGAGCCGGCCAGCGTTGCCGTCGCATACAGTCGCGTGAAAAGTGTCTCATCCCCCAGCGTCCTGCAGGCGGCGAGAGCGAATCCTGTGGCGGAGACGCCGTAGCCGAGAATGATCGGTCCCGAGTCGATGTCGCCACCGCTTCCCCCTTCCGCCCCCTGCGGGTATTCCCTAAGCAAGGCGAAGCCGAGGATATTCGTGGCGAGTTGTTTTCTCGACGCCACGGCGATCTCCTTCGATAACGCGGGCAGAGAGAAGTTTAGGAAATAGGAACCCAGAAGGCTCCCCGATCCCCGCGGAAGGTCGATGGGGGCTCCCGTCTCGAAGTGAAGAGCCTGATGCACAAGACCAGTGCGCTGATCGATGCAGTCCCGCCGGAACGCCGCCTCCCAGCTTGGGGCGAATTGTTCAATGTCGGGATCGCCGATGACGCGTCCCCGCAGTATCACCGATGCGGCGACGGCGCAATTGTCGACGGGGTATATCTCATGCGGATACGTTTGCAGCAGAAGAAGTTTGGTGCCGCGCAGCCGTTTCGACAATGCCTCACTGATCCGGTCATTGAGTATGATATATTTTCTTCCGAGTCGGACGCTGCCATCTGGAGCATCATCACCCCGTCGACTGTCCACAAGCCTTGCAAGCGAGAGGGCGAGATTGAAGTAGCCCAGATAGGCCGCATGGTGTTGGTCGGGGACGTCAAGCGATTCGATTGGATCGGTTCCCCAGGCCGCCTTGTCGAATGCACGCGCCTCCTCGGTGAGGATGCCGTCAAAGCATTTCTCCATCCGTCTGACGCAGCCGTCCGCCGCCGCGGGATGCCGCAGGGCGATCTGACCGAGCCCCATCGCCGTCATCAGGTGTGTCCCGAACAGCCATTCGCCGTCGAAGCGGGTCGACCCCGTCTTGAAAGAGGAGGACGAGAGCTTTCCGTCTTCCATCCAACGGCATGCGCCATTGCCCAAAGCCTCTTGAACCCCGCGTTCACCGCGCCAGATCTCTTGGTGGCCGGTCGAGCAGAACCAGGCGGGGATGATCATCACGGCAAGCGCTGCCGCGGCAATCCCTGCGACATTTGCGGCGAACCGTTCGAAACCGACGCGGATCTTCGCTCCCACGTCCTCCCGAATTCTTAGGCACAGTTCGGTCGCCAAAAAACACTCCAGCCCGAACGGGAGATAGCCCATGTAGCCTAAAGCGGGCATGGCGAAAAGATGAAACCTGTCCACGCCGGGCACCGAATAGTCCCAGCGCGCCAGGCTCCCGAAGTTCCACATCTCCCAGAAGAAGCCGCAGACCAAGGCGGCGAGGGCGGAAATCGCCACGGGGCGCCAGTCGCCCTTGGATGTCACCGCCAAAGTCTCATCTCTGCCGGACAATGACATCAGTCCCCAGAAGACCAGCAGTGGTCCGACCCACAAGGCCCCGAAGAATAGCTCAGGATTCCTGCCTGCCAGAAGAAGCAGGATGACTCCGAGGAGCGTCGATGCCATACCGAGTTTTTTATGGTCTGCACGCAGTTTTGGCAGTCCTTGGTAGCCGAGATTCAGTAGTCGGAACGTACCCAGAAATTCGGTGGTCGACATCACCGCCGGGAGGACGGTCGAGAAAGAGATCGTGGCGAAGAGGGCATACTCGCCATTGCTGAAGTCGTCGACGCCCGAGTAATGCCAATTCCTCACGAAGCGGTTGAGGTATTCGAAGATCCACCAGAAAGCCGCGCTTGCCGGGAAAAGGGCGATGAAGCGAGAGGGAGAACTTGTCATCAGGCAGGAACCTTTCCTTGCCTGTGTTAAAGCCGCCATTGTCAGGATGAAGCCGATCCACAATGGCATGAACGTGTGCCGCTGGACCGGGGCGAGGACCGGAAGACGCGTCCACGCCGCAAGCCACGCCAGCGCGATCACCAGCAGTCCCAGCCATCCCCACCAGGGAAAGAGGGAAAAAGGGAATAGGGTTCGGGGTGCAGGGAGAAGAGGGGACACGCATGAGGGTTCAGGGTTCAGGGTGTCAGGGCTTGCGAAAAGCGATGCGGTCAGGGATTGCTGCTTGGGTGAGGCATGAATTCCATGCGCATCGTTGAATATGAGGCCTGTCCGAGCCGCAATTTCCCCGTTTTGCCTCTCACCTGAACCCTGAACCCTGAACCCTTCTGACTCTTCCTCATGCCGTCGTCGCAGCGGAGGCGCGGCGAGAAGAGCCAGAAACAGCACAGCCAGCGCGGCGTGTGCGGCGAAGAACCACCATGAGAACGACATGTGCGCCACTGCCACTCTCGTGGGCTCGAACCGGAGATACTCCAAGATCGACTCGCCGCCGGAGCCGACACCCATCAGCGGCACCGCCGCGACCGCCATCACTCCCCAGAAGAGTATTTTGATGTTGCTCATACCTTCCCTTCAAAAACGACGTTTCGATCTCGAATCTGAGCGGTTTTACTCGCCAAGCGCATCCTTCTTGTCGGCGAGTAGGATAACTTAGCTCCCAGTCTGCCCATGAGCCGCATCAATCCAAACGAACCAAGCGTCGACATCAGGCGCCCGCACTTCCGGTAACCGACATTGAACAGCAGGTAGGGGATGCGGCGGCGCTGATCAGCGGGAAGGCGTTTCAAGATGTTGCCCCATGAGTAGAAGCGACGATACGCCTCAAGATATCCCGCCTCGAGTTCTTCGACGGTCATCCCCTTCGGCCGGAAAACCACCTGCGAGGTGTTGTAGTGGGTCAGATCGTGATCGAAAATCCTTTTTTCCTCCAACAGCTTGGCGTGCAATGCCGTACCCGGGTAAGGGGTGAGGATGTGGGCGGTCATGGTTTCGACTTTCCTCTCGATGAGCCAGTCTGTTGTTTCGTCGAACACGCGTGGCTGATCATCGTCGAACCCAAAAACCACACTGGCGTTGACCATCATCCCGCGGTTGTGGATTTTGGCTATGATGCGCTCATAGTCGCCGACGTGGTTCTGCCCCTTTCTCGCCTTCAGCAGATTTGCCGCGTTGAGTGTCTCGAAGCCGATGAAAAGACTTTGGCAGCCGCTTTCAGCCATCAAGTCCAGGATGTCGTCATGGGCGCATATGTCGGCACTGACGGCGGTGTGCCATATCAGATCAAGTGGCATGAGGGCGGTCAAGAGTTCATGCGCGAAGGCGGGGTTCGCAATGAAGTTGTCGTCGATGAACATGATGTGGCGATGGCCTAAAGACTCGACTTCCTTGATGACACTTCGGATTGGCTTCATACGGTAAATTTTGGGTAGATTTTGAGAGCTGTTATAGCAGAACGAGCAACGCCAAGGACAGCCTTTCCCAACGGTAAGCGTGTTGGTATAGAGATAATTTTTTCCGGCGATCAACTCCCATCGCGGAATCGGTGTCAGCGATAAGTCGGGCGGTGTTTCGCTGCGGTAGATCCTCTTCAGTGACTTCCTTTCAGCATCGCGCAGCACCTCGGCCCACAGCGTTTCTGCCTCGCCGACCACGACGGCGTCGGCATGCGGGGCGTTTTCCTCCGGGCATGCGGTCGCATGGATGCCACCGAGAACCACGGGGACGCCTTTTTTGCGGTAGGCTGCGGCGATAGTCCACGACCGTGGAGCAGTGTCCACCTTGACGCTCACCCCCACCAGATCCGGTCTGTCCGACAGGTTCACCCGCTCAACGTTCTCGTCTTCAATTGTCACGTGGTGGCAGGCAGGGGTAAGTGCGGCGATTGTGAGCAGCGACAAGGGTGGGGCCATCTGCCGTTTGAACGCCGAGTCCATCGGGCGCATCGTCGCCTTAGGTGAAATCAATTTGATCCACATGGTTCACCTCCTTCGCAGTCTTCGCCCTTTGCCTGCCGCTATCGCAGTGCGGTTTTGACAAAAACTTCTTGATTCCTCCGCGGCGCATTGCCTCTCTTTGTGTATTATATAGCAAAGCACTTTGCAAAACAATGTGATTTGTTGTGATTGTGGCCGAAAAGTCTATTCTTGCAGGTTTACGGTGGCACGGGCATCCTCCCCGTGTTGGGACATGGGGGGGCGACTGTTGACTTCCGTCCTGCATCGTGGTATTTTCGGCACTCTCAAAAAGCACTCCGCAAATCACGACATAAGGATAATTATGAGCATACATGACATGCGGCTCGTCCAGGCATTGTCGGAGAGGATTCTGATCCTCGACGGCGCGATGGGAACAATGATTCAGGCCCGGCGGTTGGTCGATAGGGACTTCAGCGGAGACATATTTCCCAACCACTCGGTCAATTTAAAGGGCTGCAACGACCTTCTTTGTCTCACGCGGCCCGACGTGATATCCGACATTCATAAGGAATATCTCGCCGCCGGAGCCGACATCCTCGAGACGAACTCCTTCAACGCCAACTCTATATCGATGGCGGACTATGCGCTGGAGAGCCGCGTGCGGGAACTCAACCTCGCCGCCGCTTGGCTCGCTCGCTCGGCCGCTGACGAGTTCACTCGAAAGGATCCGTCGAAGCCGCGGTTCGTCGCAGGGGTTCTTGGTCCCACCAACAAGACGGCTTCGATTTCCCCCGACGTCAACAATCCCGCGGCGAGAAGCGTCGGCTTCGACGAACTTGCCGCCTGCTACGCGGAGGCGGCGGACGCTTTGATCGAGGGTGGCGTCGACATCCTGCTGGTCGAGACGGTGTTTGACACGTTGAACTGCAAAGCCGCGCTGTTCGCCATCGAGGAGCGTTTCGAGGCCAGGGGGGCGCGGTTGCCGGTGATGGTCTCCGTGACGATTCCCGACGCCAGTGGACGGACCCTTTCCGGGCAGACCGTCGAAGCCTTTTGGATCTCGATCTCCCATGCGCCGCTTCTGAGCGTCGGACTCAACTGCGCACTGGGGGTTGAAGAGATCCGTCCCCACCTCCACAGCCTTTCCGAGATTGCCACGACTTTCGTCAGCTGCCATCCGAACGCCGGTCTGCCCAATGCGTTTGGGGGATACGATCAATCTCCCGCGGCCATGGCGATCGCGATGCGAAAGCTCGCCGAGGAGGGGATGCTGAACATCGCGGGTGGCTGCTGTGGCACGACACCCGCCCACATTAAAGCCATCGCCGACGCCATGGACGGCGTGTCTCCGCGCAAGCCCAAGGATCGGAAGCACTTTTGCTTCCTCAGCGGGCTCGAGCCGTTCGTGATCAGGCCGGACAGCGTGTTTGTGAACATTGGAGAGCGGACCAACGTTGCTGGCTCAAGGCGTTTTGCCACACTTATCAAGGAAGGGAAGTTCGAGGAGGCGCTCGTGGTCGCCCGACAGCAGATAGAAAACGGTGCGCAGGTCATCGACATCAACATGGATGAGGGCATGCTCGACTCCGTGGTGGCGATGAAAGCCTTCCTGAACCACGCCGCGTCCGAGCCGGACATCTGCAAGGTGCCCTTCATGATCGACTCCTCGAAATGGGAGGTCATCGAAGTCGGCCTCAAGTGCGTGCAGGGCAAACCCATCATCAACTCGATCAGCCTCAAGGAGGGTGAGGAGGCGTTCCTGCGCAAGGCCTCGCTGGCGCGGCGGCACGGGGCGGCGATCATCGTGATGGCGTTCGACGAGCGTGGCCAGGCCGACACGCGGCAAAGAAAGACCGAGATCTGCCAGCGTTCCTATCGCCTTCTTGTGGACACAATCGGCTTTCCCCCGGAGGATATCATCTTCGACCCCAACATCTTCGCGGTCGCCACCGGCATCGAGGAACACGACAATTATGCGATGGACTTCATCGAAGCGACGCGCTGGATCAAGGCGAACCTGCCTCACAGCTTGGTCAGCGGCGGCGTCAGCAACCTTTCCTTCTCCTTCAGGGGCAACGACATTGTGCGCGAGGCGCTGCACTCCGTGTTCCTTTTTTACGCCGTCAAGGCGGGCATGACCATGGGTATCGTCAACGCCGGCCAGCTCGCCATCTATGAGGAGATTCAGCCGGAGCTTCTCGTACGGGTGGAGGATGTGGTGCTGAACCGACGCCCGGACGCCACCGAACGGCTCGTGGATCTCGCCGGTACGCTTAAAGGGACAAGTACGGAGCGGAAGACGGAGGATGGTGCATGGCGTGCGGAACCGGTCGAATCGAGGATCGCCCACGGCTTGGTGAAAGGCATTGCGGATTTCGTTGATGCCGACGTCGACGAGGCGCGGCTCAAGCTTGGGGATCCCGTCAACGTGATCGAGGGCCCGCTGATGGCCGGTATGGGGCATGTCGGCGACCTCTTCGGGGCTGGCAAGATGTTTCTTCCGCAGGTCGTCAAAAGTGCCAGGGTCATGAAGAAGGCCGTGGAACGGCTGATCCCCTACATCGAGGAGGCGCGCAAGGGACAGCCTGTCCGCGCCGCCGCCAAGATCCTCCTCGCTACCGTCAAGGGAGACGTTCATGACATCGGCAAGAACATCGTGGGCGTCGTGCTTCGCTGCAACAATTACGAGATCATAGATGTGGGCGTGATGGTCTCCTGTCAGGCGATTCTCGACGCGGCGGAGCGTGAGAAGGTGGACATCATCGGGCTTAGCGGTCTGATCACCCCGTCGCTCGAGGAGATGGCATACATCGCTTCCGAGATGGAGCGGCGCGGCTTCACGATTCCGCTGCTGGTCGGGGGTGCCACGACATCCCCACTCCACACGGCCGTCAAAATCGCCCCCTGCTACAAAGGGCCGGTCGTCCAGGTGCGCGACGCCTCGA
>CAYTFM010000016.1:18772-52098 GCA_964436735.1 uncultured Victivallales bacterium
GTCGGCGTCGTCTCGTCCCTGCTTGGCTCGTCGAGCGCGGAGTTCGTCGCTTCGACGAGACGGCAGTACGATGAGATCAGAAAAAAGCACGAGTCATCGGCACGGCGGCGAGAACTTCTGCGTATTGATGAGGCGCGGCGGCGGAAGCTGCATACGGACTGGAATTCCTATGTTCCGCCCGTCCCGCGTTTCCTCGGTGTAAAAACGTTCGCAGATTACCCGCTCAAAGAGCTTGCGGAATTCATTGACTGGACGCCGTTTCTCTCCGCATGGAGCATCAAAGGCGCCTATCCGAAAATCCTGGTGGACGATTGTGCCGGGGCTGAGGCGGGCAAGCTGATCGCCGATGCGAAGGAGCTGCTGGAAACCTTGACGTGTGGGGAAAAGCTCGTGGCCAAAGGCGTTGTCGGCATGTTCCCCGCAAACAGCTCGGGTGACGACATTCTCGTGTACGCCGACAAGACTCGCGCGACTCCTCTTGCGGTTCTCCACACGCTGCGCCAGCAGCTCAACAAACTCCCTGGCCGGTCAAACTATGCCCTATCCGACTTCGTTGCTCCATGCGAAAGCGGCAAGCTCGACCACGTCGGCGCGTTCACCGTTACAGTCCATGGTGCCCAAGAGCTTGAGAGGCAGTTTGCCGAAAGCGGGGACGATTACCATTCGATCATGACAGGATTGCTTGCCGACCGACTTGTTGAGGCGTTCGCCGAGCGGCTCCACCAGGTCATCCGTAAGGAGCTCTGGGGGTATGCGGTGGACGAAACGCTGGGCAGTACAGAGCTTATTACCGAAAAGTACGTCGGCATTCGTCCCGCTCCTGGTTATCCTGCCCAACCGGACCACACCGAAAAGCGCGCCATCTTCGACCTTCTCGACGCTGAACGCGCCACCGGCGCCTCACTCACCGAGACGTTTGCCATGTCGCCGGCAGCTTCGATCTGCGGATTGTATTTCTCGCATCCGCGGGCTGCTTATTTTTCCGTCGGCAAGATCAACAAGGATCAGGCGGAGGACTACGCCGTTCGCAAGGGGATGGATTTGAAGACGGCTGAAAGGTGGCTCGCTCCTATTCTGGACTACGAGCCGTGAACCACCGACAACCGCGTCATCTTGCGTGCTCTCATTTGCGGGGGCTTGGCTCGAGCTCTTTCAGTTGCCTTGCGAGTGCCTCCTTGTCGTTTTGTAATTTCTGAGACTCCTTCAGCTCTCGTTCAAATTCCTTTTGGGCGTGGGCAAGTCTCTTCTGCGCCTCGGGATCAGACATTTTCTTGAAGGCGATCGGCGAGGATTGCGACTGCTTCGGCGGCGGTGTCTTCTCGCAGTTGTAGTAGGTTCTGTTATTCTTGTCCGCTTTCGTGTAGTACCAGAACCGCCCCTCCTTTTGAGCCTCCTTCTCCGCCTCGTCGCGCTCACCCCTCTCCTTGGCGAGTTGCGGCTCGTTTTGGGCGATCATGGCGTCGAGCCTTACCATCTCGGTTTTGAGGGAGGAGATTTTCGCGGCGCGTGCGGGATCCTCCGGTTTCGATTGCGGAGTCGCCTTTTTTGTCGGCGCGGGAAGCGTTGCGGGAACGTCTTTCTTCTGATCCTTCGACGATAGGGAGGGGGGAGGCGCAACGGGTGTGGTTGGCGCACTTGGCGGAGCAGGTTCGACGCGGGGGGCTTGTGGGGGCGGTGGCGCGGCCGTGGCGGCGGCCGTTGGCGGCGACTCCTTGCCCTTCGCTGGTTCCGTAGGAGCGTTGCCACCCGAGAAGACGGTCTCGTCGCTACTCGCCGCATAGATGCGGATGCTTTCGAAAGGGGAGTCCTCGGGCTTTTCCCACACGCCTTCGACCCCCTCGACGGAGAACTTGGCGATGTCGGTCTTCTTCCTGAACATCCCCGATCCGGACGAGATGGTGGTAAAGTCGGGCTGCTCCTGCCCGCTCCGTGCTTTCCAGTATTCGCGGAGGAAGCAGGACGCCGTATTGGGAAGGTACATGCCGGTGGCGTTGGCGATGATGAAGTGTCCGCCAACGCCCCGCAGTTTTCCATTTGGTTCCATGATAAGGACGACCTCCTCCTTGAATCCGCCGGTCTTCGATCCAGATTTCTCGTCGAGATACACGACCTCCTTGAGCCCGTCCGGCCTGTCCTTGACTGTCTTGCTCAAAGTCTTGAGCGGTTCGAGCATGCCGGCGATTCTGTCAGGCGCGCCCAGCGGATTGTCGGCACTGAATCCGTGCTTGTCGCTGCTCTCCCACGGAAACCTGCCATAGGTCAAGCTGTAAAACGCCAGCAGGATCATCCCCGCAAGAACCAAAAAAGCCAATGCGTACTTCTTCATCCCCGGTCCTCCATGTCTGACGATTGACAATATGTGCGGCGAAGAATGTTAACCGTTGCTTTTTGCCATGCGAAGAGGCAATGTCCGGCTGCGGCAGCTCCCTCTCTTTTGAAAGATAGCAAAAGATTCTCGGGATGTCAACATGCGGAGCGGCTGTGATGAGGTGGGAGGGTGTTCGGGGGGAGGGGGTCGGAAGGTTCCCCTCTTGAAAAATACGTGAGAGCTTGTTCAATTACTCCATGCGGAGGCCGGTCGTTATGTGGGGATAGAGTTCAATGGCGGTCCACCTGCCTTAATTGCGGCCTGGGGATGGGATCTCGTAACACACACAAATGGGGAGGCGATCAGCGATGGGGAAGCGCATGTTGGTTGCGGCTCTTGTTGCGGCTCTTGTTAGCCTGAGCGTCGCGGCCGGGGATGGCGTCGGCAAGTTGAACATCCAGCAGAAGGACTACGACATGAAGTCGGCCTTCGCCAAATGGGTCGACGGCAAGAAGCGACTCGACATCTTCGTCTATCCTTTCGATCTTGACGAGAACGACAAGCTCATCCTTTTGGGAGAGGACGAGCAGGCGATCATCAGCCTCCCACGCCGGAAGGACACCCCGGCGCCATGGGCCAAGGTCGCCATCCTCTTCGACGCGAAACCATCGGGAGACGCGCTCCCCAAAGTGAAACTCTTCGCCGTGGAAATCAATGGCCTGCCCGAAGAGGAGGACATCCTTCAGCGAAAATTCGAAAAGGACAAGGCCGCCAAATTCTTCAGCAAACTGCAGACTCAGTTCGGAGAAAAGAAAAAGCCGAAAAAAGGCGAGGAAGAGGACTATACCGCTGCGCAGACGAATCTCGCCGCGGTGATAGAAAAAGTGCAGGTTCAGGGCAATGTGAAAAGACTCCTCGGCGAGCCCGATGTCACCGTCACCGCCGTTCTCAATCTCAACATCAACTGCTCCATCGGCATCCCCGAGCCGCCCCCGCCGCCCGAAAAGGCTGATCCTAAAAAGACCGACAAGGAAAAGGACAAGAAGGATGCGGCGAAAAAGTCTGGCAAAGACGGCAAGGACGCTGGGAAAACCAAATAATTCTTGGTGAAACCGCTTGTACGCCGATTGGAACGATGTTATGCTACTAAGCAGATCGCATAAGTGGCATATATCCGTCGGACATCCATGAAGTTGACATCGAAGAGCGAGTATGCGCTGCTGGCCCTCGTCTATCTCGCAAGACAGACGGAGGGTGTGTATGTGTCGGTGGACACTATCGCTAAGGCGAGGGAAATCCCGGCGAAATTCCTTGAGCAAATACTGCTCGCCCTCAAACGCGGACACTATGTGACGAGTGTGAAGGGGCAGCGCGGCGGTTATCGGTTGTTGAAGAAACCGGCGGATATCACGCTGGCCGAGGTCATACGCCTTTTCGACGGTGCTCTGGCGCCAACAGAGTCGGTCAGCGTTTACTTCTACGAACCAACGCCGATCGAGAAGGAGAAGAAACTCGTGGGCATTTTCAAACAGATCCGTGATTTCATATCGGATCACCTCGAAAAGACGACAATCGCCGATATAAAATGAGTGTAATACGGAGTCTGCCCGAAGCCCAAGTGGACGGCGTACCCGTTAAAGTCTGTCCTTCGCACAGTGACGGTCCATTGTGCATTAATGTGGTTGAGTTTTAAGCAGCGAAGCGGTTTATCAGAAAGGAGCGTGAACCGGAGAAATCGGACAGAATGATGGCGGGCGTGACGGCACGGCGGAAGCCAGGCCGTTTTTATGGGCGTATAATACGACTAAAACAATGGGAAAACTAATATAAATGATCAAAGGCATCACGATCATCACGGGGCACGGAAAGAGCGGGGAGCGCGAGCCCGTCGAACGCATCCATCTGGAGATGGGTGACGTCGTCAGTATCGTCGGACCCACGGGATCCGGCAAGACCACGTTCATCAACGACATCGAGCTATTCGCCGACGCTAACACGCCAACGGGCAGACGGATCTTGATCAACGGGAAGCGGCCACCCGAAGAGTACCGGGACAACCCGGCCATGAATCCTATCGCTCTGATCACCCAGCACACCACATTCCTCTCGGATCTGCCGGTCAAGGAGTTTCTGCTCACGCATGCCAAGATTCGCACCGTCGACCACTCGCTGATCGAGGAGTTGGTTCAGGAGACGCTCGCATTCGCCAATCAACTCACAGGCGAGCCCATTCACGTGCGCAGCCGCATGACCGAGTTGTCGGGTGGACAGACCCGCGCGCTGTTGATTGCCGACGCCACCATCATCTGCAACACGCCGATCGTGCTGTTGGATGAGGTGGAGAACGCTGGAATCCACCGCACGCGGGCGCTTGAGCTACTCCGCGCCTACCGCAAAATCTTCATTTTCGTTACGCACGACCCGCGCATCGCCCTCCTCTCCGACTTCAGGATCGTGATGAAGCAGGGAAGGGTGGTACAAATTTTGAACACTGACGAGGAGGAGCGCAAGTTCGCCGTCAAGGTGAGTAAGCTTGACGATCTGCTCTGCACCTGGCGCGACAAGATCCGCCACGGTGAGCGTTTAACCGGCAATCTCATGGAGGCGTTAGTATGAAGCTGGCTATTTGCGCCGGACCGGCGACCACAGGCAAGACATCCGTTCTGCGGCATATCACCAACCGCTTGATACTCGACCGTCACAAGGTGGCATATCTCAAGATCGACGTCCAGTACGCCGACGATGATCTCATCTTCGCTCGGGAGTTCGAGATTCCGACCAAGAAGATCTACTCTGGCGAACTCTGTCCCGACCATTGCAACGTGATGGTGCTCGGCGACGCCCTCGAGTGGGCGAAGAAGTGCGGGTGCGACATCCTGCTGGTCGAGACCGCCGGCCTCTGCCTCAGGTGCTCCCCTTACGTCGACGGCGGACTCGGCATGATCGTGCTTGAAGCGACCAGCGGCATGAACCTGCCGCTCAAGGTTGGTCCGATGCTCTCGTTGGCCGATGTGGCGGTGGTGACCAAGATTGACCGCGTCTCCCAAGCCGAGCGCGAGGTTTTCCGCGCCCGCATCCAGGATGTGGCGCCGCACGTCAAAGTGCGCGAAGTGAACGCGCTTTACGGAATAGGCATCGACCCGCTTGTCGAGCATTTCAAAAAGATTTCCGACGCTCCCCCGAACATGCTGCTACGGGGCAACCCGCCAGTTGGGACCTGCACCATCTGTGTCGGCAAAAAGGAAGTTGGATGGCAGTCGCACTTCGGCGTCGTGAGGGCGTTGGAAAACCAGAACTTCTATCGCGGCGAATGAGCGTGCTGCCGAAATTGGTCTACTTCGATAATGCGGCGACGACACGTCCCGACGAGCGCGTGGTTGCCGCAATGCTGCCTTTTCTTGGCGAAAGGTACGGCCATCCCTCGAGCATGCACTCGCAGGAAAAATCCCTTTGAGCGTCAAAAAACAAGGCGTCGATCTTATGGCACTTTCCGCCCATAAGATTCACGGTCCAAAGGGAATTGGCGCCTTGTTCGTCAGGAAAGGCGTGCGGCTCAAGCCTCTACTCCAGGGCGGGGGGCAGGAGAGAAGATTGCGCTCCTCTACGGAGAACGTCCCGGGTCTTGAGCTCGACACGCACGGATTCGCCGTGTTGACGGGGAGCGCCTGCTCCTCGGGACACGCCCATCAGCCTTCCCATGTGCTTGTGGCTATGGGGTTCGACCAATTCCGAGCCCGTGGTTCCTTGCGGGTTACCCTTGGCCGTTTCAACACGGAGGAGGAGGTTGAAATGTTTCTACGCAAATTGCCAGAGGTGGTGTCGCGTATGAGAAAAATGAGCCCGCAAAGAGAAGCCAAGGTCGCCAGGGGGTAAACTCACTGAACATCGACTAATGACTATGTAACAAATTAATTTTCAAGGAGTTGAGATTATGGAGGCAATTGTGGAAAAAATCGAACTACCTGGGCTGAACTGCGGATCATGTGGCTACCGCACGTGTGACGAGTTTTCCGCCAAGCTGAAAACCGCCCCGGATCTGTTGAAGCGCTGCATCTTCCTATCTGAAGACAAACTAAAGTCCGAACAGCCGAAAGTGAAAGCTCCAGCGGCCAGGGAATGCGCGACCTCGGCTAAAAACTGTGGATCGTGCGCCAAGGGGCAGTTCGCCACGGCTCCCGCGGGAACGGCATGGGTCGACAGTCTTGGGCGCGAGTTCGACTTCTACTTAGAGCATTTCCCCGAAGATCCTGGCCCGCGCGAGATCATCATCCCACATAATCCCATGATTACACGGGAGATGGACATAAAAGTGGGCGATGTTCTTATCGGTCGTCCACTTGGCATGTCGTGCGGGTGTCCGATTACGCACTGCGGCGTCGCCGTGAACGTCGATCAGCGCACGGGTGTGCTCACCTGGTGCGTCACAGGTCCGCTGCAACCGCGCGAGAAGGGGTACAAAGATCTTGGCTATTACATCGCTGAAGGCTATGAGGGACTGGCCGTCGACTCCCGTGTGGAGCTGAAAATCGGCATGCGCTACTATTTCCAGCCGAGGATGTGCATGCTCCAGTGGCGGCACAGCGGTTTGGTGAACTACATCAACCAGTCGGCCGAAGGGCTTCAAATCAGAGTCGAGGGGCTTTGGATAGGCTAATCACTGGGTTATTTTACTGAAGTGGTTAAGCGAGGTACGACTTGATTGCTTGCAATTTCACCTTGAGGTTGTAGGTTTATTCGTGCAGTATGCCTCAGTAAAAGGCCATGCCATGCTCATTGAAGTCCCAATTTGCTTATTACGAACAAGTTAAAGCAATAAAAACAAAGACGGAGGACGTTATGTGTCGTATTCTGTCCAAGGCCCTGTTATGCGCCAGCCTGATCATTGTGGCGGCGGGAGTCCAAGCTCAATGTGATGTAACGTTCTCCGTTTCACCAGTGTCCTCAGGGACCACGGTTCCCGTAGCAGGAACCGTCACCTATGCGGCAAACCAAGTGGTCGCCGTCACCGGCACGCCTGCGGCTGGCTATAAGTTCAAGCAATGGGATATCAGCACCAGCAGCGTGAGTGTACTGAACAAGGGGCTCAACGCCACCAACATCAAAATCGTCGGAACGACCGCCACGACAGTGACGGCGGTTTTCGAGGCGATACAGACTTGCGCCCTTACCCTCGTCCCCACGCCGACAGCCGGTGGCCTACCTCGTTTTGCCACTGATGGTACGATTGTCAGAGGCAATTGGGCCGCCGCCACCGCCTACACGGTGGGGCAGTACGTCCGCCCAACCACCTACGCCGGACATTTCTACAAGTGCACTGTCGCTGGCACCACGGGCGCTGCGCAGCCGACGTGGCCGACCACTGGTGGCACCGTCACCGATGGCACAGTGACGTGGCAGGATGCGGCGCTTACCATCACATACCCGTATACCTCTTCTCCGGTGACCCTCACCGTCGTCGGTACCCAGAGCAAAGGCTATCTCTTCAATAACCTCTCTCTGGCGTCGGGGAAAGGCTCGATCAATCAGGCGCTCTACCGCGTCACGCTCGACGACACGGCTATCAGCGTCAACGTCAACTACTCCGTCGACCCCAAAACGCAAGCCACTCTGACGGAAGCCTCGACGCCATCCGCCGCCCTTGGGACGCCCTGGGCCGCCAGCACCTCTTATACGCTGAATCAGATTGTCGTCCCGACTACCTCGAACGGCCGTTGCTACCGTTGCACTGTGGCTGGCACCTCCGGCGCGGCTCAGCCGACATGGCCCGTCACGGTAGGTGGTGTCGCCCTTACCGTTGTCGACGGTGGCGTGACATGGACCGACCTCGGACCTCAGCCATCATCGACGGCATTCGCCGCGGTTCCCTTGTGGACGGGCAACACGGCATTCGTCGTCGGCGAGTATGTGCGGCCGACCGCCTCCGGCATTTATCCTCTTCAGATGTACCGCTGTGTGACCGCCGGCACCTCCGCCGCAGGCGAGCCCGCCACCTGGCCAACCGACGGCACCACGGTTCCCGACGGCACCGTTGTCTGGCAGAATGTCGGACGCAATCCCTTTACCGTCGGGCAGACGATAACCCTCAGCCAACCGGCTCCCGCCGGCTACACCTTCCTTAATTGGACGGTGACCTCGGGGAGTGGCAGCATCGTCGGCAACAACCTCACATTTGCCGGAACCGCCGTCGCCGTGCAGGCCAACTATAAGCAGAATACGACACCCACCCCCGCCGCTGTCACGATCGCCGCAAGTCCGGCGGCAGGCGGTTCCCCCCAAATCACCGATATCAACGCCTGGGCGGCGACAACGGCTTATGGAACGGATAATTTCGTGCGTCCCACGACTTTCGCTGGACATTACTACAAGTGCACCACTTCCGGGATCTCGGGCGCCGTTCAGCCGACATGGCCGACAAACGGCACGACGGTGACGGATGGCACGGTTGTGTGGACCGACGTCGGTTTGACGATCTCCGGACTCTATTATGTGAAAGACACGGTCAACTTGGCCCCTGGAACCGCCACCGGCTATACGTTTGTTGGATGGAGTCTGACATCGGGGCAAGCCGCTATCGATCAAGGAGCCAACCAAGCGGTTCTCAATAACGCGGCTGTCACGCTCACCGCCAACTATACGGCTAATGCGTCCGAGGTTGCGGCGGCCGTCACTCTCGGCGTCTCCTCCACTACCACTATTCCCACATGGGCCGCCACCACTGCATATACTGCGAACACCATTGTCAAGCCGACCGTGGCGAATAGCCACTATTACTGGTGCACCGTCGCTGGTACCTCGGCGGGCGTTGAGCCCGTATGGCCGCTCACGGGAGGGATTATTGTTGACGGTGGAGTGACATGGCTCGACATCGGCACCCAACCGGTTCGTTTCGCGAAAACTATTGCTCCCGCCGCATGGGCCACCCAAACTGCGTACGCCATCGACACGTTCGTCAAACCGACGACCGCCGGAGTCTATCCGAACCACTACTACCGCTGCACTGTCGCCGGAACAAGCACCGCCACCGAGCCGACATGGCCGACAAATGGCACGACCGTGGTCGACAATGCCGGGCTCACCACATGGGCTGCCACCACCGCCTATGTCATCAACAACCGCATTGTTCCTGCCACCGCCAATGGCCGCTGGTATCGTTGCACCGTCGCCGGCAACTCTGGAGCCGCGGCCCCGACGTGGCCGACGACGACTGGCTCGACGGTGGCTGACGGGACAGCCACGTGGACTGACATGGGAACAATCGCCACGTGGTTGGATGTTGGCATCAGCCCATTCAACGTGGGTGAGACATTCGAGATTATCCAGCCCATGATCGGCGGCTACACCTTCCTCGGTTGGTCTGTCGATGCTGGTTCCGCCGCCATTTGGTATGACAATGTCTTGTTCAAGTACTATGCAAAAATATCTGGCGCCACTGCCACTATCACCGCCAATTACACCGCCACCACGCCCACCACAGCCGCTACTGTAACCTTGGCGGTCAGCCCCACCACGGCATCCGGTTGCTACGCCACCTACGACCCCGTGGGAGGCAACTACAACGCCCGGACAAATTTGACCGCCTATGCTGCAGGGGCGATCAAAACACCGGCCGCGTTCGCTGGTCACTATTATCAATGCACTGTCGCCGGTACCACGGCTGCCGCCGAGCCGGTGTGGCCGACGACAGGTGGCACTGTCGCTGACGGTACCGTGACGTGGAAGGATATCGGGTTGACCATCCCCTCAACCGTCGATAGCGTTATCCCCATCGGCTACACCGTCGGGGCGGGCTACAAGTTCGTCAAATGGCAGTTGACCACTGGAGCGAATTCATCCATCACGTATCCCGCTGGCGTTCCCGCCAACTCCTCCATTAACGTCCGTGACGCGGTCGTCACGGTGACCGCCGTCTTTGAAGCGACCCCGACGCTTGTTGCCATGACCGTCGCCATCTCGCCCGACATTGCGGGCCAGATCAACACCTTGTATTCAGGAGTCAATCAAGTCGCCCAAGGTGCCACCACCGCCATCACGGCAGTTCCCAATACCGGCTACCATTTTGTTCGCTGGGATCTCACGGGCAGCATCAATGTTTCCTCACTCACCACTGCCGCCACGAATTACACCGCATATGGAACCTCCTCGCTCACCGCGGTGTTCGAGGCGGATCACAAGGCGGTGCTGACGATGGCGGTCGATCCCGCCGCCGCTGGCAAAGTCACCAGCCCGTTTGAGGGCAAGGCCAGTGTTACGGCGGGTGCCGTCCAAGCCATCACCGCCGTGCCTGCCACCAACTATTCTTTCTCACGATGGAATGTCTCCGGCGATGCGAGCATCGTTGATCCGACCTTGGCCAGCACCAACGCCACGATCAACGGTGATGCGACCATCACCGCTGTCTTTGTGGCTGAGGATACCGCTCTGCTGACGCTCGCCACCTCGGACGTCACCATGGGCATTCCCACCCCGTGGCTCGGAACGTTGAAGATCGCGAAAGGCACGGCGACCGCATTGGGCGTCACGGCGCAGACAGGTTACGAGTTCGTCCGCTGGGACGTCTCGGGCGATGTGGCGATTGACAATCAAACTATTGCGGGAGCCACCGTCAGGCCGTATGGCACTTCGACGGTCACCGCCATCTTCAAAGCGACGAAGACGGCTTCCTTGACGTTGACGGTGAGCCCAGCCAACTCAGGCAAGGTGACCGCCCCCTTCCAAGGCACTGCGAGCGTCACCGCTTCCACCGACACGGCCCCCTCAATCATCAACATCACCGCCTTGCCGAACACCGGTTACGCATTCGTGACATGGCAGGTAACTTCAGGCTATGCCGACATTCTCGTCGCTCCCACCAGTCTGACAATACCGATCAACGTCTATGGCGACGCGGTGGTCACTGCCGTCTTCGAGGCGACCACTACCGCCAAACTCACCATGGCGACCTCATCGCTCACCGCTGGATCTGGGTTTTATGTTGACGGCGGCGGGAATAAGTGGTCAGGGATATCCTCGCTGACGACAGAGGCATGGTACAACATCAGTGCGACGGCGAACACCGACTACAAATTCACGAAATGGACCATGTCCGGCAGCGTTATCGTGACGGATCAAGGCGCGTCGGCTACTACTGTTTATCTCGAAGGTGACGCCACCCTCACCGCCAACTTTGAGGCCGATCCCCAAAATATCACCTTGACGATCGGGGTCGAGCCTGATGGTTCAGGCGTCGTGAGTCCGTGGTTGGGTGCCGCCAAGGTAACCAATAATGTGGCGCAGGTCATCCAGGCATATGTCTACAATGCTGCCGACTACACCTTTGCGGGCTGGAAGTTGGTGTCTGGCTCGGCGACGTTTGGAAACGCCAACTCCAATCCGACGACCGTCACCCCCACCACCGACGCCTCAATTGTTGCGGTGTTCACCCCGATTACCAAAGTGAACCTCACGCTTGCGGTCTCTCCCGCCGGAGCGGGAACCACCAATCCTTGGATTGGCGCATATAAGATTGATGCCGCCACCGCGCAAGCCATCACCGCCCAGGCGAATGACGGCTACACATTTAAATACTGGCAGGTGACGGCCGGCGCGTCCAGCCTTGTGAAAATCGCAGATGTCCATGCCAATCCCACCACGGCAACCCTTTCCTCCGACGCCACGGTCACCGCGGTGTTCCAGGCGATCGCCGAAGTCGATCTGACCATTGCGGTTGATCCGGCGAACTCGGGCATCACGAAGCCGTGGCTTGGCACGTTCAAGGCGGATGCGAAGGTGGCTCTCGCCATCAGCGCCGTCCCAGCCCCCGGCTATAAATTCTCATGCTGGGACGTCACCTCGGGGGCGGCGATTGTCGCCGATACCCTCATTGCCACGACTACCGTCACACCGACAGGCACCGCCACTATCACCGCTAAATTCGTGGCCGATGCAGATGTCGCCTTGACCCTCGCGGTCGCTCCCGCCGGCGCTGGCGTCACCACGCCGTGGATAGGCGCGAAGAGCGTGAAGGTGGGTGAAGAGGTCGCGGTGAATGTGGTTCCCAATGCGGGTTACAAGTTCGTTGGCTGGTCGCTCACCAGTGGTTCCGCCTCGATCCGTAACGCCGGCAATTCCGCTGTTCCTCCGCCCCCCTATCCCACCCCTATCGCCACAACAACCGTGAAGGTCAATGCCGCCGCTACGGTCACCGCGAATTTCGTGGCAGTCACCACGGTGAAGCTTACACTCGCGGATTCTCCTGTCGGGGCAGGACTGTTCAACCCCCATATTGGCGAGAACAACATTCCCAAGGGCGAATGGTTTGCTATTTCCGCCTATCCAACGAACGGCTACAGTTTCAAACAATGGACGACTACCAGCGGAACCCCCACCCTCATCAACTCGACATCTGTCTTGACGTATGTGAAACTTGACGCCGATGCGGTTCTGACGGCTGAGTTTGAAGCTCGGACTGGGATTGCCTTGACGCTTCTTGTCTCGCCAGAGGAGGCGGGAGCCACCAAAGTCTACGGAACTGACAATGGCACCATCGTCGGCATGGGGCCGGACTACTTGATTTACAAGAGTGTCCGCTACCAGATCGAAGCCACTGCGGACGCCGGCTATGCCTTCAAGAATTGGGCGGTGAAGGCTGGCGACGAGTCGAAAATCGGTGTGGAAAACACCAATACCTATCGCACCTTTGTTGTGGCGACTGACAGTGCGACGGTGACCGCCAATTTCGAGAAGACCACGACCGCCGTTCTCACGCTGGCCGTCAATTCCCAGGCCGCCGGTCAGATCACCACGCCTGCCAATAGTGTGGGCACTTCGAAGAATTGGCCAATCAGCCAGTGGACGAACATCGTCGCCGCCGAGAAGGCCGGCTACAAGTTCACCAACTGGGTGGCCACGCCCACGGCGAACGCCTCCTTTTACCGCTCCGACGAGAAGAGCACTTATGCCATGCTGAAAGGCGATGTGACGATCACCGCCACCTTTAGTGTCGTCGACTCGGCGTATCTGACGATCGCGGTGTCGGCGGATGGCGCCGGCTACACAAGCCCCTATCTCGGCATCGACAAGATCGCGACTAAGACATGGACGGCGATCACCGCCACCGCCAACACCGGCTACAAATTCTCAAACTGGGTTGTCACCAGCGGTTCAGCGGAGATCTACCAGGCGCAGTTGGCGGCGACCAGCGTCCGCATCACCGCCGACACTGTCATCACGGCGAATTTCGTCGCCGACACGACTGTCAATATCAACATAGCTCTGTCCGCGGCCAACGCCGGAGACGTGCTGGTTCCGTCAGAACTCTTTGTTGGCAAGAATGTCGCGACGTCCGGTACATGGTATAAGATCGAGGTCACTCCCAGTTCCCTGTACACCTTCAACAACTGGGAGGTGACTTCCGGAACAGCCTCAATCCAAAGCAGCACGCTCACGTCAACCTATGCCATGGCGACGGCGGATTCGGTGATCACCGCCAAATTCACCGCCAAGACCACCGCCACGCTCACCGTGCTGACGAATCCCGTCTATGCGGGAGGCAGCGGCGCGATGCCCAATCTTTGGACGGGGGCGAATGTGGTTCCCACAGGCGAGTGGATTGCTCTCAACGTTGCGGCGAACAGAGGGTTCTCGTTTAAAAACTGGGAAGTGACCACGGGATCAGCGATTGTGGAGAATCCGCAAGACGCCACCACGTTTGTGAAGGTTGCCGGCGATGCCACCGTCACAGCCCAGTTCACCACCGTTGCGCAAGTGCAGCTGATTATATACGATCCCTCGAATAATGAGTGTTCGGAATATCAGATTAATACCGCCGAATGGACTCTCAAACCGGCAGCGTTCGCTCCTGATTGGGCTGGCCGCGGCTATCGATTCACCGGTTGGGAGGTCGCCTCAGGCACTGCCTCGATAGACCAGTCCACCGTGTTCAACACGTACTTCAAACTCACCACCGACGCGAGAATCAACGCCAAACTGGAGAAGGCCACACTCGCCAAAGTTACTATGGCCGTCAGCCAGCCTCAACCGGTTGTAGTCGCAGGAACGGCCCAAATCTATAACCCGACCACAACAGCCTGGGGCGCCGGTCCGCTTGACGCCATCGCAGGGCAACCGTACGAGATCAAGGCCGCCGCCAATGCGGGATTCAAATTCTCCAGCTGGAGTGTCACTGGTCAGGGCACCCTTGGCAGTTCCACCTTGGACTACACGTATATCGTGCCAACGGGCGATGTGACGGTCACGGCAAATTACACGAAGGTTGCAACGGCCAAACTGACAATGGAGGTCAGTGAGCCACCCGCCGCGGGATGTGTGACCTCACCTGTGGCCGGAGCCTCGTTTGTCCCAGTCGAGACGGTCACGTGGATCACCGCCACTCCTGCCGTCAACACCAAGTTCGTCAATTGGACTGTTTCAGGTTCCGGCACTCTTGCCAATGCGAACGCGCGTTCCACCTACGTGACGCTTACGGGTGACGCCACGGTTACGGCGGTCTTCTCAGCAGCCAAGACGGTTGCGATGAACATCGTATGGGATCCGAAGCATGCTGTCAACGCTGCGGGAACGACGGCTGAGGGTGTCCAGTATGTGGAGCCTGGTGTGAAGTTCCAACTTGCGCAAAGAGCCAACACGCTGTACACGTTCACGGCTTGGGAGGTCACCTCTGGCACCGCTACGATCGAAGAAGTCCATAACGGTGACGTCACAGGAACCAGCACCTTCTATGCGATCCTTACTACCGACGCAAAGCTCACTGCGAAGTTCGCCGCCGTCTCCTATGTGAATCTGACGACAGCGGTATCGCCCGACCAGGCGTTGGCTCCCGGACGCCTGGATCCCGATGGTTCAGGCATGAACTACATGCCCGGCATACGTCCGTTCCCGAAAGGAGTTTTCTATGATATTGCGCCGATAGCCAATACCGGGTATAAGTTCGTCAGTTGGGAGACATCTGGCGGGGCTCAGATCCTGACCAAGAAAAAGACCACAGACGCTGATGGTGACCTCAAAGATGACATCGACTACCATGTCTACATGACCGCGGATGGCTCGGTCACCGCGAAGTTCGAGGCGGTTACCACGGCCCAATTGACCGTTGTCAGAAGTATTGTCGCCGGAGGGAACGTCGCAGGAAACTTTAACATTGCCAATGATGGCGTCTACGCTCTCCCAACGGGACAGAAGATCTGGGTATGGGCGACTCCTCTCACCGGCTATAATTTCACCGGGTGGTCGATCACCGGCGACGGCAATGCCATTAAAGACACTGCCGCGCAATACACCTATCTAACCCTTGCGGTCGATGGAACGCTGACGGCGAATTTCGCCGTCGCGGAGATGGTCAAGGTCACCTATGCGGTCAGCCCGTACGGGACTGGTGCGACGAACCCCGTCGCGGGAACCTACTCTTCGTCCAAGGGGGTCACCTACTGGATCACCGCGACACCGGTTGATGCCCGGTATGCGTTCTTCAAGTGGACCACAGAGGGTGGGGCGACTCTTGGGAGCGATACCGCCCAGTCGACGACCGTCGTCTATTCGGCTGACGCTAAAGTCACCGCCACGTTCACGCAGGTCACCGCCGTCAATCTGACGGTCGCTGCGTCGCCTGACAAGTCTGCCGGTACGTTCACCTGCGCGAATGCCCTCGTTGTTCCGGCTGTGAACATCACCGAATACGGAACCTACACGCTCAACAGCGGGTTCTGGATGGATGTCACTGCCGCGACACCTCCGGGAAGTCTCTACAGGTTCGTCCGCTGGGATTACACAGAGAACATCGTTATTGTCAACCACAATGTGGATACGACAAAGATCTACATGAAAGGTGACGGCACGCTCACACCGGTCTTTGTGAAGGATGCCCTTGCGGAACTGACGCTTGCGGTGAGCCCTGAAACGGCGCCGAACGTTCCCGGTCGTCCTGGCACCCTCATGCTTGATGCGGTAAGCGTTCTACCTGGCATCGTCTCGATCAAATCAGGCGTTTGGCATTCCCTTAACGCCTCTCCGGCCTTTGGCTGGAAGTTCATCGGATGGACCTCAGAGGGAGATGTGGATGTTATCAGTTATGACACCTTGTGGTGCGATGTGTTTCTTGCGGAAGGCAAGACTGGTAAAGTCACTGCGAACTTCGTCGAGGCTCAGACCGCTGTCCTCACCGTCACCTATAATAGTCAAATGGGAACCGTGTCTGAGTATTCCATCGGCGAGCACAATGTCGAGATCAACTCCTGGTTCACGATGACCGCCAAGACTTATAAGGGGTACAAGTTCACCGGCTGGACACTCGGTGGCAGCACCATCGAGATCAGCGGCAACTCCCTCATGAACGAGTTGGTCAGCGCGCGGATCAGTGCCGACGCTCAGGTGACTGCCACTTTTGCGGCGACGACGCAAGGGAAAGTCACCCTCGCCTGCAACCCCGTCCAAGGTGGTTCTGTCAGCATGACCTATCCGTATGCGCAAGTTCCCGCTTCCGACACGTATGCGAACGGCAGTTCCTGGAGTGTCGACACGGGTAAGAAATACTCCATTTTGGCGTCGCCGGTCACTGGTTACAAATTCGTCAAGTGGACGTATAGCGGTTCTGTGGTGGTGACCAACACGTTCAACCGCATATCGTCCGTGTGGGTGTATGGAGACGGCTCCGTCACCGCCGAGTATACCACGAATCCCGTCTGCGAGCTGACGCTTGCCGCTGATCCCCCCCAAGGACTGGGTAGTTTCACGACTGACATTCCGAGCAATGTCGTGACCGTGCCCGCAACGAATGCCTCAGTACCCGGAACCTACACCGTCAACGTCGGACAGACGTACACGGTTAGCGTCTCTTCGTACTGGGACTACCATTTCGTCAAATGGGAGACGACTGGCGACATCACCATCCGAACCGTGAAAGGCGAATATGGCTGCAGCTATCTGTTGGATCTTGCAGGCAATGCGACAGCGACTGCCAAGTTCGAGAAATCGACCTATGCGACTATAACTCTTGCGACCACTCCTGACAGCTGTACTGAGTCCATTACGGCGGGTGTCGGCAGTGGTGTGGGGTCCCATGTTGTGTATGCCAACTGGTGGATCTCCGCTGAGGCCAAACCGAAAGCGGGTTACAAGTTCGTCAAGTGGTCGACCACCACAGCTGACAAGATAGAGATTATGAACGAGAACTTGCGCATCACGTCTGTCTACCTCTTTGGCGACGCCACACTGACTGCCGAGTTCGTGGCGGCGACAACCGCCGTCCTGACAGTTGTGTACGACGACCCGAAGGGCGGCTATGTCTCCGAGTACACCCAAGGCACGCACAATGTGACGGTGGGCGACTGGCTGCAGATCACCGCATTCGCACATGACAGCTACTATTTTGAGCAGTGGGTTGTCAGTGGAAGCGGTGCGATCTACCAGAATCGGTGCACTGAAGAACAGACGTTCATCCTGCTCACCGGCGACACCACCCTCACGGCGTCGTTCAAGGCCGCCGCGGCGGTCAACCTCACGCTTGCTTCCACGCCGGCCATAGGCGGAGAGGCCACGTTCTGGCAGGATGACGCGACAAACAAAATAGGCCATGGGACCTTCCCGGTCGACGCCAGCAAGAAGTACAACATAGAGGCGACGGCGTATCCGGGATATAAGTTCTCGAAGTGGACGCCGAGTGACTCCGCAGTTGTCGTCATAAAGGACGTCAATGCGTCGACCACGACCTTCAAGATGACCGCTGATGGCACCATCACCGCCGAGTTCACGGCTCTGCCGACGGGAATCCTCACTCTTGAGGCGGATCCGGCTCAGGCACTCTACATGTATCAGTTCGACTCCGAGTTCACTGGAGGGTTCGGTCTTTCGAAGGACTTCACTACGTGCAGTCAGCCCGCATGGTGCTATTTCCGCCCAGGTTCTACGACGGTCGACGCCAACAAGAAATACCTCCTGCAGGTGTCCAGCGTCCAATCCTACAAGTTCGTTGAATGGCAGATCACGGGCAGCGCCACGATCGAAGCGGTCTCGGACTACGGCATCTGGACTAAACCTGCGTCAGATTCCTCCTCCTCCTCTGTCTTCAACGGATGGTATTACTTGACCGTCACCGGTGACGCCACGGTCAAAGCCGTCTTTGAGCAGAGGACGACCGCAATGTTGTCTGTCGAGGTCACACCGGCTGCGTCTGGCAAACTCGGAATTCTTGCCTCGTGCAGCGAGTTTTGGGATATAGACGCCGCTCCCGTCGAACTGTACACAGGGTTTCCCTACAAGGTCACTGCGTTCGCCGCCGACGGCTATTACTTCCAAGGTATCGCTGTCATTGAAGGAAACGCCTCGGTCTCCTACACGATCGGAACGGATTATTGCTTTAGCACGATGTATGTGACGATCAACACCGACGCAAAGATCAAGGCGATATTTGCGACAACGCCGCCGACCGTCCCATTGCTGACAATGGCTATCAACCTGTCCAGCGCCGGGACGATCACGCCGACCGCTGGCACCTATCCGCTTCATATGGGGCAGACGTATGCGATCAATGCGGTTCCCAATACGGGGTATTACTTCCTGTATTGGCAGACCAGCGACAAGGTCGTCACCACCATCGGGGACGTCAACAGTGCTTCCACGACGGTCGCTCTGATCGACGATGCCACTGTGACGGCGGTCTTCACCAACAAGCCGGCAATCACTGTCCTGACCAAAAGCTTCTCGGCCAGCCTCAGCACTGACAGCGTTGGGAGCGCGAAGCCGACAGACGGCGCGAAGCTGGTCGCCAACCTCACGAGTGATGTTGACGTTGCCAGCCTCGAAAGCGGCATACAGGTCGGTGTCGATGGCTGGTTTACCACGATCACGGCGTGGACCAAGAAGGATTCCACCAAGGGAGTCTACTTCTATGAAAACGCCAGCAAGACCGTCAAGGTCAACGTCAAGTTCCAGAAGGACAATACTTGGCTTTTGGACATTTCAGGTTCGAAACTCGCACTGTATGACATGATCAATCCGGCCGACAAGATCCAGATCTTTGCGCTGATTGGCGAGCAGAAGTATCTTGGAGTCTTCGATCCAAACGATAGCACCAAGTGGTCGTACAAGCCGCCGAAGGATGCCACGAAGGCCTCACTCTTGGCCACCAATTTCAGCGCGTCGTATTCGAAGATTGACGGCATTTCCAGTTCGAAGAGCAACGTGCAGGTGGGTGGACAGAATTTCGCGAAGCCAGCCGGCTACGACAACACCATCAAGCCAATCGTGCTCATCGACGCGGCTACGTGGAACATTACTGCCACGCCGGTCGTCAAGGGAGACAAGTATTCCTACAAGTCCCCCAAGTCCGACACGTCAAAATACGAGCTGACGCTTGACTTCGGCAAAGCGCAGAAATGGGGCTTCAAGTCAACCAGCGACGCAGTGGTCGGCCTCAGCCGCACGATGGTGCTGCTGCCGGATGGCACAAGCAAAGGCGTGGTGAATGCGCTGACGTTCGATTTCGGCACAAAGGCTGATGGCACGGTCATCGGCCAGTACAGCTGGCGTATTGGCGGCGCGACGACGCTCAAGAACAAGAGCGGCGCCACTATCGCCGACGCTCCTGTAAAAGTCGCGACGAAACTAAATTACAAACTCAAATAACAGCCACGTTGGGGTTGTTGGACATCAAGGCCCGCCAGTTACGGCGGGCCTTGTTTTTTCCCCCTGCTGATGGCATGTTGGGAAAAACGGCAAATGGAGTGGCGATATGGAGTGCGGTGCGCTTTCCGCAAGGGATGTCAAACATGTCTGGCATCCCTGCTCGCAGATGAAGGATTATGAGCGGTTTCCTCCGCTGGAGGTGGCGAGGGCGGAAGGCCCCTTCCTTTATCTTGCGGACGGGCGTCGCGTCATCGATGTCATCAGCTCGTGGTGGTGCAAAAGCCTCGGGCACGGAAACGAAAGGATCCGTGCGGCCGTCACCCGGCAAATCGCCGCCTTTGAGCATGTGATCGGTGCCAACACCTGCAGTGCGCCGCTTGTCGAATTGTCGGAGCGTCTCGCGGCGCTCTGCCCATCGCTTTCCCGCGTCTTCTACGCCGCCGACGGATCGACGGCGGTCGAGATCGCCTTGAAGATGTGTGTTCAATCTCACGTCCAGACAGGGCATCCTGAGAGAATCAAATTCTGCTCATTGCGCAACGGGTATCATGGGGAAACTCTTTTGGCAATGGCCGTGGGTGACTGCGGCCTGTACTCCCGCCCTTTCGAGCGTTTGATGCCCAAGGTCGTCAAAATTGGGCCGCCTCCCTTCCGTGCCGGACCGGCCGATCCGGAATGGGACACCATGTCCGAAGCCCAATGGCGGGAGATCGAAAAAGTGCTTGCCCTTCATGCGGGGGAGTTTGCCGCCGTCATTTGTGAGCCTGTGGTTCAAGGGGCAGGCGGAATGCGCGTCTACAGCCCCGATTTGCTACGCAGGCTCAGGGCGTGGACCGCCGCGCAAGGTATCCCGCTCGTCGCCGACGAGATCATGACTGGCCTGGGAAGAACCGGGTCGTGGTTGGCGGTGGATCATGCGGGGATAACCCCCGATCTCGTTATCCTGTCAAAAGGGTTGACCGCCGGTTGGAGTCCGCTTTCGGCGGTCCTCGCATCCGAGCGCATCTACCAGGCCTTCTATGCGGATTATACGGAGGGCAAGGCGTTTCTGCATTCCAACACCTATTCCGGTCACGCCATCGGAGCGGCCGCCGCCTGCGAGGCGATTCGCATCTATGACGAGCAAGGCATTATTCAACATGTCGCATCGAGAGGAGCGGGGTTACTGGCGCGGATGTCTGCCGTCGCCGCCACGGGGTGCCTTCGAAATGTCCGCGGGATTGGATTCATCGCCGCCGCGGATATTTTCAATCCTACTACGGGAGAGCCTTTCGATCCATCTGAGCGCGTGGGCTATAAATGTTTTATGAAGGCAGTCGAGTGTGGGGCCTTGCTCAGGCCTCTTGGAGATACGATCTATTTCCTCCCGCCGCTGAACACCCCCGAAACCGTGCTCGACGAGATTGCCGAGATCACGGTGAAAGCGGTGAGGGCCACGCTTGAGGACTGCTGCCCTTGTGGTCATATATGAAGTCGTCACGTGCGAGGTTGTATTCCGCTGGATTGTCAAGTGTCTTATTGGGTATTCTGCTCTTCTGCTGGCTTCACGCCGCGCCGCATGGGGAGTGCAGACGGGTCGTGATACTACAAAGCTCGGACACCCATTGCGCATTTGGCGACACTCGGTCGTCGCGGGGATCATGGCTTCAGCTTGCGTCGACGATCGCCATCGAGACCCGGAATGCGGGTGGTGCGGAAAACTGTCTTCTTGTCGATTGCGGCGACACGCTCCAAGGTTCGCTTGCCGGACGTCTATCGAAGGGGAAGGCGGCTGTCGACGCCTTGGCTTATTGCGGGTACGACGCCTTCATACCCGGGAACCACGATTTTGATTTCGGGCTTGATACGCTCAACGCCGCGCTTGACAAACTTGCGCCGATTCCCGTCTGCGGCAATCTGCGGTTTGACTGCGCGCGGGACATCCCGCTGCCTGCGTGGAGGTTGTTTGTGAAGAATAAGGTGAGGATCGCCTTGATCGGCATGACGTCGCCCCGTCTTGACTTCTGGCTCTGGGGTGGAAACCGCAAGGGATTCGAAGTGGAGACTCTCAGCGAAACCCTTGACCGCGTCATGCCGGAAGTCATCGCCGCCAAACCGGATGTGACGATCCTCGCTGTCCACCATCCGCTGAGAAGCCAGCACCGCTTTCCGGCGGGCGACGATCTGGCCGGGTTGTGCCGGAAATATCCGCAGATCAACGTGGTGCTTGGCGGTCATTCCCATCAGGTTGTTTCTGGTGAGAAGTTGTCGCACGGGACATGGTTTATCCAACCGGGAGAACATGGTGAATATCTGTCGAAAGTCGTCCTTGACGTCGATCTCACCCATAAACGCCCTCCGATGGCGGCATTCGAACTTGTCCCCACCAGCGGGGCGGAGCCCGATCCAGGACTTGCGCAACGTGTGGCGGGGGTGTTAACCAAGGCGGCGGAACTGAGAGAAACCCCGCTTGGCGTCATCCCTCGGATTACCCGTGAGGATGGCAATGCGGAACGTCTGCTCGCTCGGCGAGGTGTCGCCTCGGCGGCGATGGCAAGTTCGTCGAACGCCGCCATCGCCGTTCTCTCCCAGGCGATCGCACTCCCCTCCGCAGGCGAGCCACTGACCTATGGCGTTCTCTTCGACGCTCTTCCCTACGAGGACACGATTGCCGTTCTCAGCCTTACCAAGGCGGAATTGACTGAGGTGCTCACGGAAATGCGTGAGGTGGCGCGGCGGAACTCCTCCATGCTCGAAGTCCACGGGGTGGAACTGCTTATCCGTCGCGCCGGAGAGCGTGTCGAGGTCGTTGTCGTCGATGGAAGCGGATGGGGAGAAACCGAGCGTCGCCGCGTCGCGTTCAGCGGTTATGATCTTGCGGGGGCGGGTAATCGGTTACCTTGTTTGCGGTCTCTCGTAAGGAAACCGGAGGCTGCCGCCCTTGACACGGGGGTCGCTGTCCGCGAGGCTGTCCGTTTTTATGTCAAGCAACCCCCGGTGGTGGCGGAATTATGAATGAAACGGCACAGATGGAGCAAGGCGTTGTTATTGACGAGTTTGTGCGCTCACGGCGGCGGACGATTTCGATCGAGCTTAAAAACGACGGACGGGTTGTCGTCAGGGCTCCCCTCAAGGCTCCCTATGCGGAGGTGATGGATTTTGTCAGGCGGAAGGAAACGTGGATCATCCGGCATCGGATCGCCCAGATCGCCCGCTCCCAGGCTGTCCCGAGAAGGTGTTTCGGATCCGGGGAGACGCTTTTGTTTTTAGGCGAGACGTATGAATTGCGAATTGTCGAGGGGGAGGGCGAATATCTGACGTTCGACAATGGCTTCCTTCTCTCCGCTGCTTTTCCCTACGACCGACGTGAGCTTTTCATCCAATGGTACAAGAGCAAGGCTCGGGATATCCTGAAAGACCGCGTGGCGCATTTCTCGGACGCCTGCGGGCTGCGTTGCGCACGGATTATCATCAGCGACGCTGTCACGAAGTGGGGGTCGTGCGCCCCCGACGGGAGAATTACCTTTTCATGGCGACTCGCCATGGCGCCACTCACCATAATCGACTACGTGGTCGTTCACGAGCTCGCCCATATCGCCGAGCTTAACCACTCGTCACGGTTCTGGCGGCGGGTTTCCTCGCTTATGCCGGACTACCAAAACCGTCGGAAATGGCTTCGGGAGAACGGGCACCTGCTATCTCTTTAACGCGGCGATCGCGGCGGCCGCTCCTTCGGGGGCGCGGAAGACCGAGGTGCCGGCGACCAGCATGCGCGCCCCTGCGCCGGTGGCGGCGGACACGGTCTTGGCGTCGATTCCCCCGTCTACCTCCAAATGGACGCTTAAACGCAGCTCGTCAATGCGTTGGCGTAGTTGCTTGACTTTAGGCATCATATCCGCCATGAAGCTTTGTCCGCCGAATCCCGGCTCAACCGTCATCACCAGGACCAGGTCGATCTCCGCCAAGTACGGGAACAGCGCCTCGGCGGGCGTTTTCGGCTTGACCGAGAGCCCCACGGACATGGAGCGGGCCCGTATCTGCGTGATGACCGCCCGGATATCGTCGGCGCATTCCACATGAAACGTGATGTGGTCCGAGCCGGCGTCGGCGAACGGATCCACGAAGTTGGACGGGTTGGTCAGCATCAGATGCGTGTCGAAAATCATTTCCGAAACACGTCGGATCGACTTGACCAACGGCGGGCCGATCGTGAGGTTCGGGACGAAGTGCCCGTCCATGATGTCAAGGTGTAAAAGATCCGCCCCTCCCTCCTCCACCCGCTTGATTTCTGACGCCAAATTGGCGAAGTCAGAGGCGAGAAGCGATGGCGCGACGAGTGTTTTGTGGAACGGCAGTTGGGTGACCGGCATAGGGTTTCTCATATAAGTTTCCATCCTTTTTGAAGTAAAATATGAGGAACATTGGCTTGTTTTTCAACAAAGGATTGAAAAAGTAGTGTTTCCCCTCTACTTTAAGACGCCATTTTGCGTCGATTTTTCTTTCGAGGAAACGACGGTATTTATGACCTGTAAACCCATTTCAAGTAGGAGGGATTGGATATGTCATCGGGAAAGATCGCAACCATCATCGGAAACCAAGCGGCTTCGCATGTCGCATATGCGTACAGCGAGGTAGCCGCAATCTACCCCATCACGCCGTCTTCGGACATGGGCGAGATGGCTGACACCTGGGCCAGCGAAGGCCGCAAGAACATCTTCGGACAGAAAGTTGACGTCATCGAGATGCAGTCCGAGGGCGGTGCTGCCGGTGCGGTTCACGGCTCGCTCAGCGCGGGAGCCCTGACCACCACGTTCACCTGCTCGCAGGGGCTTCTGCTGATGATACCGAACATGCACAAGATCGCCGGCGAGATGCTGCCGACGGTGTTCCACGTGTCCGCCCGCGCCCTCGCCTGCCAGTCGCTGTCGATCTTCGGCGACCATTCCGACGTCATGGGCGTGCGCAACACCGGCTTCGCCATGGTGTGCGCCAATTCGATCCAGGAGGTCATGGACCTCGCCGCGGTCAGCCATCTCGCCACCCTCAAGGCGCAGATCCCCTTCCTCAATTTCTTCGACGGCTTCCGTACGTCGCATGAGATCGCGAAGATCGAGGAGATCAGCTACGAGACCCTGGCTGAGTTGTTCGAGCCCCAATATCTGCAGCAGTTCCGCGACCGCGCGCTGCGCCCCGAGAAACCGATGATCAAAGTCGCCGCCCAGAATCCGGATGTCTATTTCCAGGGCCGCGAGACGGTCAACAACTATTATAAAGCCATTCCGGGCATCGTCCAGGAGTACATGGACAAGGTCGCCGCCAAGACTGGCCGCAAATACAATCTCTTCGACTATTACGGCGCGCCGGACGCCAAGAAGGTCATCATCGCCATGGGGTCCGCCTGCGACGTGATCGAGGAGACCATCGATGAATTGGTCAAGAAAGGCAAGAAAGTCGGATTGCTGAAGATCCGCCTCTACCGCCCGTTCTCGGTCGAGCACTTCCTCAAGGCGCTGCCCGCGACGGTCAAAAAGATCGCCGTCCTCGACAGGACCAAAGAGCCCGGCGCGATTGGCGAGCCGCTGTATCTCGACGTGGTCGCCGCCCTTTCCGGCAAGAAGATCAAGATCATCGGCGGTCGCTACGGCCTCTCCAGCAAGGATTTCACTCCGAGCATGGTCAATGCCGTCTACGAGCACCTCGACAAGGCGTGCTTCCACGGCTTCACGGTCGGCATCAATGATGACGTGTCGCATCTTTCCATTCCGGTCACGAAGCAGATCAACACCGAGCCTGAGGGGACGATTGGATGCATGTTCTGGGGCCTCGGCTCGGACGGCACGGTCGGCGCCAACAAGGATTCGATCAAGATCATCGGCGACAACACCGACATGTACGCCCAAGGCTACTTCGTCTACGACTCCAAGAAGTCCTACGGTATCACCATTTCGCATCTGCGTTTCGGCAAGCAGCCGATCAAGTCGCACTACTTGGTCACCACGCCCAATTTCGTCGCCTGCCATAATCCCGCCTACATCGGCCGTTATGACATGCTGAGCGGCATCAAGCCGGGCGGCGTCTTCCTGCTCAACTCCGAGTTTAGCCGCGAGGAGGTGTTCAACCACCTGACCAAGGACATGCAGCAGACGATCATCAAGAAGAAAATCAAATTCTACAACATCGACGCCCTGAAAATTTCCGAGGCCATGGGGCTCGGTGCGCGCATCAACACGGTCATGATGACCGCCTTCTTCAGCATCTCTGGTGTGCTCGAACGCGAGAAGGCCATCGAGCTCATCAAGAACGCCATCAAGAAGACTTATGGCAGGAAGGGTGAGGAGGTTGTCAAGAAGAACTGGGAGTGCGTCGACGCCACGAACGCCGCCCTGCAAGAGGTAGCGATCCCGGCGAAGATCACCAAATCCTATGTGCCCGACGAGCTTATCCCGGCTGGCGCGTCAACGTTCGCCAAGGACGTGATCGAGCCGCTCATGCACCTCAAGGGCGACGATCTGCCTGTCTCGAAGATGTCCTACGACGGCACCTTGCCGTCTGGCACCACGCAGCTTGAGAAACGCTGTATCGCGCCGCGGGTTCCGAAGTGGCTGTCCGAGAATTGCATCCAGTGCAACCAGTGCGTCATGGCCTGCCCGCACGCCGTCATCCGCGCCAAACAGATTGCTCAGGCGGACATGGCAAACGCTCCCGCCTCCTTCAAGACGCTCAAGTCCACCACCAAGAATGACAAGGAGCTCCAGTACAAGATCCAGCTCTACGTCGAGGACTGCACCGGTTGCGGTGTCTGCGTCGAGACCTGCCCCGCCAAGACCAAGGCCCTCGAGTTCAGCACGCTTGAGAAGGAGATCGCCGCCGGCGAGAAGGCCAACTACGAGTTTTTCGACAAGCTGCCCGACAACGTGCTTGACGGCATCGACGGCATCACGCTCAAGAGCTCGCAGTTCCTGAAGCCGCTGTTCGAGTTCTCGGGCGCCTGCGCCGGTTGCGGCGAGACCCCGTACGTCAAACTCATCACCCAGTTGTTCGGCGAGCGCATGATCGTGGCCAACGCCACCGGCTGCTCCTCGATCTACGGCGGCACGTTCCCGACGATCCCCTACACCAAGACCAAGGAAGGCGCCGGGCCGGCGTGGGGCAACTCGCTCTTCGAGGACAATGCCGAGTACGGCTTCGGCATGCGCCTCGCGGTCGACAGCAGCCGCCGTCAGCTAAAAGATGCTGTCACCCAACTGCTCGCTAAGGGCACGACGGGAGACATCACCGCCGCCCTCAACCACAGCCTTTCGCTGTGGGACAAGACCGACACCACCGCGCTTGTGGCGCAGAGAGCCGTCAAGCTGCTGATTCCCGCGGCTCTCGCGCAGGCGACGGCCGAGACCAAGCCGCTCCTCGAAAAGATCAAGGAGTTGCAGGACTACTTCGTCGACAAGAGCGTCTGGTGCTTCGGCGGTGACGGCTGGGCGTACGACATCGGTTACGGCGGTCTCGACCACGTGGTCGCCTCCGGACGGAATGTCAACATCCTTGTCCTCGACACCGAGGTGTATTCGAACACCGGCGGTCAGGCGTCCAAGTCCACCCCGATCGGCGCGGTCGCCAAGTTCGCCAATTCCGGTATGCGACTCGCCAAGAAGAACCTCGGCTTCATGTGCATGAGCTACGGCTATGTGTACGTGGCGTCGATCGCCATGGGATCCAACAGGAACCAGACGCTCAAGGCCTTCCAGGAGGCTGAGGCGTACAACGGTCCTTCGATCGTGATCTGCTATGCACCGTGTATCGCGCACGGCATCGACATGATGAAGTCGCAGTCCGAGCAGAAGCGTGCCGTCGAGGCCGGGTACTGGCCGCTCTACCGTTACAACCCGCAGCTCGAGAAGCCTTTCGTCTGGGAGACCAAGGAAGCCACGGCGTCGTATCAGGAGTTCATCCGTTCAGAAGGCCGCTACAAGGCCTTGTTCAAGACGGCTCCCGCCGAGGCCGAGAAGGTCTTCGCCGACGCCGAGAAGGACGCCAAGCGCCGCATGGACTTCTACAAGAAGATGGGCGAGATCATGTAAGTCGCTCGTTCATAATTGCTCACAACAAAAAAGCCCCGGGGTTTCCCGGGGCTTTTTTTCTACACATACTTTCGCAGCCAGCCGTGAAAGTATATGAAGGAAAACCTATAGTCTGAAAACCAAAAGCAGAGGAGTTGAGATATGAAACTTGGCACTGATGCGCCCACCTATTCAGTTGGCAAAGAGATCCCATACTACGTCATGCGTGGGGGGACGTCGAAGGCCCTGGTTTTCATGAAGAAGGATCTGCCGGAGGATGTTCCGGCGCGCGACAGGATTCTGCTTGACATCCTTGGTCTGCCGGAGCTTCGGGAGAAGGCGGGCATGGGGCGGGATTCGCTCAGCAGCAAGATCGCCATCATAAGCCCGTCGACTGGCAAAGAATCGGACGTCGATTACTTCTTCGCTCAGGGAGATCTGAAGAAGCAGGTGATCGACACGAGCGTCAGCTGCGGCAACATCCTGTCGGCGGTGGGGCCGTTCGCCATTGAGACGGGGCTTGTCAAGGCTGCGCACGGCGAGACGATGGTTGGTGTCCTCAGCGTGAACACGAATGTCGTGTCGCAGGTCATCGTCCAGACGCCGCAAGGAGCGGTGCGTTACGATGGTGACACGCATATCGACGGCGTGGAGGGAACGGCGGCTCCGGTACTCATCAATTTTCTCAACTCCGAGGGCTCGACAACCGGTAAAGTCCTTCCGACAGGCAACGCCAGCGACATCGTCGAGGATATTGAGATTTCCTGCGTGGACGCTGCCATGCCAGTAGTGATCGCCCGTGCAGCCGACTTCGGGAAAAGCGGGCACGAGACACCCGCCGAACTGAACGCCGACATCGCCATGCTGGCCCGGCTTGAGACGGTCCGCCGCGCCGCTGGACGCTTGATGGGATTGGGCGACGTCTCGAAGCTGGTAATGCCGAAATTCGCATTGGTGTCGCCACCCGCCGGCCTTTCAGGCATCTGTTCGCGCTACTTCACGCCAGCGGCCGCCCACACCAGCCATGCGGTGACCGGCGCATTGTGCGTGGCCGCCGCCTGCCACATTCCCGGTACCGTGGCCGCGAAGATCTTCCGTCCAGCCCACGGCTCCGAGAAAAAAGTCGTCATCGAGCATCCGGCCGGGGTGATAGAGGCCGAGATGGACATCCGAAGCGGTCCGGCTGGCATCACCATCCCCAAGGCGGCGTTTATTCGCACCGCGTCACTGCTTCTCAAGGGCGGATATCATGTACATTGAGATACTGGGGAAGGTCCTCGCCGGGCTGGGGCTGTTTTTCGTCGGCATCAAGCTGCTCTCGACCAGCATGCAGCAGATGGCCAGCCCGAAGCTGCGCCAACTTATTTCGAAGGCGACCTCGCATCCGGTTGTCGCCAGTTTTCTGGGGGCGGCCGGTGGTCTTTTGATGCAGAAGCCGTCGGGGGTCATCGCGATCCTCACCAGCATGCAGGCCAGCGGCCTGATAACGCTTCGGCAGGCCATGCCGATCGTGGCGTGGTGCAATATCGGGCTGGCCTTGCTGGCGTTTTTCGTCGTCATTCCCATCTCGGTCTTCGTCTGCTACGTCATCGGCGTGGCCGGCTTTCTCATGATGTTCTCCACCAAGAAGAAGAACACGGTCGTCATCACCGCCGTGTTCGGTGCCGCCCTTCTCTTCTTCGGCCTCGAGGAGATGAAGGTCGCAACGGGGGAACTGCGGCAGTTCGACTGGTTCAAGCAGTTCGTCCTCTACTCCAACAAGTCGACGCTGGTGGCGCTTCTTGTCGGCACGCTGGTGGCGGCCGTCACGCAATCATTCATCGCCATCGCCATCATGGCGGTGTCGCTGGTCGACGCCGGGGCGCTTGGCGCGCCGCAGGCGATGATGATCATCTACGGGGCGAACGTCGGGGTCGGTTTCTTCCGCAGGTTGATGACGGCCTCGATGACCGGCGAGACCAAGCAGTTGTTCCTCTATCAGAATTTCTTCCGCTACGTCGGAACCGGCGGTTCGGTTGTCCTTTTTTATGCGGCAAGAGTCAATGACGTGCCGCTCATGCTCTATCTCGCCCAGCTTGTCACCAGTAATGTGGGCACGCAGATGGCTCTCGTGTTTCTGGCGTGCAACCTTCCGGCCGTGGTTGTGGGGACGCTGTTTCAGGAACGTTTCGCGCGGCTTCTCGAGCGTCTCTCCCCGCCGACTCCGGATGACGATCTGACCAAGCTGCGGCATCTCGCGCAGGCGGACCGCGGCGACTCGAAAGACATGCTGGACAAGATCGACGGCGAATTGGGGGCCAGAGCCCGGAAGTTGGTGGATTACGCCGAGGCGGCGCGCGACGGCGGAAAGCCGAAGACCGCACCCGAAGCCCTGCACCACTCCACCGATATCGTGCTCAACGAGATAGCCGCGTTTGAGGGCGAAGTGACCAGACGACGCCTGACGTCCGAGGAGGCGCAGCGCCTCAGCGTCCTCATGAACATGCAGACGTTGTTGCGAACGCTTGACGACTCGTTGTTCCAGATGACCTGCCTTGTGCGCGACAAGATCAACAAAGCCTCAAGCGCCTTCAAGGAACCCGTCGGCAGTCTTGTGGAGGTCACGGAGACGCTTATGCTGTCCCTTGCGGACGCGATGGAGTCGGGTGACGCGGGCGACAGGGAGATGCTGGACAAGATAACAGTGGACAAAAACCTCATCATGAAAGATTTCCGCACGAAATATCTTTCAAGTATCGATGTCGGAAAATCGACGGAGAAGGCGGTTCTGCTCGATCTCACCAATCACTACGAGCACATCGTCTGGATCGTCAACCGCCTCTCCTGCCTGCTTGAGAGAAACTGTGCCGCTTCGTCTTGAGTTCGTATTCCGGTGTGGCGCAAAGGCACAAGCGATGAGCCGGGCGGGTCTCGAAGTCACCACCGAGGGGCACCCGAGCATCATGCTTGCGCCGGGCACGCTCCTCAATGGTAGTTTGTCCCCAGGATGAAGGATCAGAGCTTCAGGTTCTTCAAGAGCATCTCTTCGACGACGTAGTCGCCTTCTTTGGTCTTGCACCCGACATTGACGGAACCGGAGAGGTTGTCCTTGTTGATGTAGGCCATGTAGATGGTGGCGATGGTGTCGCTGGTTTTCACGATGACCTTGACGGGAAGGACGGATTTGTCTTTGAAGTCCAGCGACTTCTCAGCCTGGTTCGCCATCAACTTCGCGTCGCGGTGCCAGTCGGAGTGAAAGCGGATTGCGAGAATCTCGTCTTTGGGATAGAGGGTGGTCCACTCCGCCTTGATCTTGCCGCGGATATCCTCCTTGTCCGCTCCCTGGTATTTCTCGGGAGGGGTTTGCACCTCGGCGATCGCCTGATCCTTCAGTGAGGCTCCCATCTCTTTGACTTGCTTCTCCGCGGCGTTGATCTCCTCCTCAAGCCCTGCGACCTCGTCAGCGTTCTGGCCAGCCGACTTCATCTTTTCCAAAGCCTCACGGGCGAATTTCAGCTCATTGGCGACACCGCCGCGGGGGCCGAAGAAAGCGGGTTTTTTCTCGGCCTGCCCTTTTGCGGCGATGTCGAGGGCTTTCTTGAGGTGGTCTTTCACCGCGGACGCGTGGCCGGCTTTGGCGTTTTTTGCGGACTTGGCGGCGCCTTCCGCCTTGGCGGATTTAACCAGCTCCTCCTGCGTGGCGAGGAGTTCCTTGGCCTGTTTCAGAAGATTGAACACCTCGGCCGCGTCAGTGTTGCTTTCCGTGATTTTCGAACGTTCCAGTTGGCTTTCCACGTCTTTCACTTTACGGGCAAGATTTTTCACGTTCTCGGGATTCATGGTGGCGGGGATTTTCTGGACATACTCCTTCAGGTTGCTGACCTGGGCTTGGAGGGTGATCTTTTGATTGCGGTTCAGTTCTTGCCCCCATGCGGCGACGGTGAAACCCACGACGCACAGGAAACAGGCGCAGGCGGACATGAGACGGGGCGTGGTCTTCATAAGAACCTCCTTTAGTTATTTCCACTTCGCGTTCAATGCCTGAAGCGGTTGTGATTATGTTGTCACGCATATCGTTGCATCCGTTGGTTAGGCTCGGAAATAACTTATAGACGTAGTATATCCTTGCTTGGCGAAATATGAAATCTACAAAAGAAGTGGTTGCGGTGCGGTGTTATTATGGTCGAAAATGCATACTATATCAATTATTTGACGTAGAGAAGAGATGATAAACACATTATACTGGGAGTAGCAATTCACAGGCATGGAATCTTCAACTGGCTCTTTTGTCCGCAACTCAACGTAAGAAAGTAAACCAGAACCGAAAACAATTTTGTCCCCAAAAATGTTTTCTCTTTATTTCCGTCGCTCTTCCCGCGACAACTTTTTATCAAACGGCACAGATATAGGATGATTTTTAGGAAATAAAACACGGAGGCATGGAATGGCGACGATCAAGAACTACGAGGAGCAGGTCTATGCGGGGGTATTAGGCAAGGTGATCGGGGTCTACATGGGACGTCCGTTCGAGGGATGGACGAAAGACCGGCTCGAGGCCAAGTGGGGGCGGGTCGACCGCTACGTCCACGAAGATCAAAAAGTTCCACTAGTCGTTTCCGACGACGACATCTCGGGGACGCTCACCTTCATTCGGGCGTTGGAGGATTCAAAGGCATTCGCCGAGACGACCGCCGAATTCATTGGCGACACCTGGCTCAACTATCTCATCCCAAATCAGACGGTTTTGTGGTGGGGCGGCATGGGCGTCTCCACCGAGCATACGGCATTTCTTCGTTTGAAAAACGGGATCAAGGCGCCTCTCTCTGGCGCCACCGAGACCAACGGACAGGTTGTGGCGGAACAGATCGGCGCGCAGATCTTCATCGACGCCTTCGGCCTGGTCGCCCCGGGCAATCCGAAGCTGGCGGCGAAACTGGCGCGGCGTTCGGCCAGCGTCTCGCATGACGGCGAGGCGGTCAACGCCGCCGTGGTGGTGGCGGGCATGATCGCCGCGGCGTTCGTCGAGAAGGACATGGACCATCTCCTCGACATCGGCGTCGGGCTGATTCCTGCCAACTCACTGATCGCCAAGATCCACAAGGATGTGCGGGAATGGGCGGCGAAGGACAAGGACTGGCGCAAAACCTATGACCGCATCGAGAAGAAATACGGCTATCACGCCTATGGCGGCGGTTGCCATGTCGTGCCCAACCACGCCATCATGGTTCTGGCATGGGTTTACGCGCCGAACGACTTCCACGAGTCGCAAGTGATCATCAATACCGCCGGCTGGGATACCGACTGCAACGCGGCGAACGTCGGATCGCCCATGGGGGTAAAGCGGGGACTGTCCCGCATCAACGAGAAATACGACTCCCACTCGCCGCTCGCCC
>CAYTFM010000017.1:0-51494 GCA_964436735.1 uncultured Victivallales bacterium
ATCGACACACCGTCAACTCCTTGCCAAGCCGGACGCCGGTGCCATGAGCAGTCTCGTCGCCGTTGAGTCGGCGTCCATGCCGCCACTTCCCGTCGACGAACTCGCCGACGTCCAACGCCACCATATCCGCCATGCGCAACGCCTGGTTCAGCGGCTCGTAGGTGAAGGTCAGGCTGCGGCCGACGCAGTAAAAATTGTCAGCGCCGGTATTGACGAGGATGGCCGAGCCGGGAACCTCAAGGTCCGCGAGCGGTGCGTTCGCGCGGCAACGGAAACGGTAGCCGCCGAGCTCGGCGAACCAGCTTTCCTCGTCGGCCTCCTGCAGGAAGGCCGTCATGCGTCCGGTCCCCTGCGCGGCGGCGATCAGAGGCGACATATTCGCCAGTGTCCGGTACGTCTCAACGAGCGGATGCGTCTCCTCGATATCCTCAATCGCGAACGGCGAGAAGCACAGGGCGTCGTGTTTCCCCACCGCATACAGGACATTGGCCGCCGCCACCGGCTTGTTGAGCGCCTCCGGGATGAACAGCGGATTCCCCTGCCCGGCGTAGTCGGCGCAGACGTTCCGGAAGGCGGGAGCGTAGATGTCAGGAGCGATGACGTCGATATGCGGCGCCGCCGCCTGCCAGACGTCCAGCAGCTTGGAGACCGGTCCGCCCGATGGGTATTTCCCCGGCGGGAAGCCTGGGCCGCCGCACAGCCAGGCGTTGGCGTACATCGGCAGGTCGTACTCCGTGCGCCCGGCCTCGGCGACAGTGTCGACGAACCGGGCGATGTGCCAGCCCATGAAGAGCTCCTCGGCGTCGCGTCCAAAGACCTCCCGCCATGCGCCGGACGCGCGCGGGCCGCTGGACTCCCAGGCGTGGAGCAACTCCGGACGGAGCGTCTTCCCTTTTTGGCCAAGCATGTCAAGCAGCGGCTTCGGGACATCCGCCTCGAACGCCTCCGTGGCGGCGGGCGAGTAGTCGCGTGCGGCGTTGAGGATGCCGGTCTCGTTCTCGACTTGAACCATGACCACGGTTTGCTCCGTGGCGTCGATCTCCCGGACGCGGCGCATGAATCGGGCGAAGGCGCGGCTGTCGCAGCGCCGCGCCTCTTCGCAAAAGGGGGAGATCGTCCAGCTCGGCGCGCCGGGCGTCGTCTCCGCCCGCGGGAATCGTTTCACGTCGGTCCGCACCCACGCCGGGGCGTAGCAGGAGATGGCGTTCTTCATCGTTCCGAACCACAGCGGGACAAGCTTCAGGCCCCGCTCGCGGCAGGCGCGGATCATGCCGTCCACAAGCGTGAAGTCGAACCGCCCCTCCTCAGGCTCGATCAATTCCCACGACACCGGCGCCAGCACGGTGTTGAGGTGGCAACGCCTCAGTTTGTCCAGCAGCGGGCACAGGTAGGCAAGGCTGGAGGCGCTGGAATTGTGCAGCTCACCTGCGAGCATCAGGAACGGCTCGCCATGGACCATGAGCTGGACGGCGCCTCCTTGGCGGCGCAGATGCGGCAGTGAGGATTCCTTTCGCATGTTTCGCCTCGTTGTCGTTTTCTGTCGCATGCGACCGCTCCCGCCTCTCACTTGCCACCGACGGTTTTGGCGACGAGGTCGTCGATCTCCACGTGCGTGAGCGACTTCGGCCATCCCCAGCCGGGGGCGATGTTAAATCCCCCCTCGAGGTTGCGGTCGTCCTCGCCCTCGAATACTGGTTTCCCGTCGAGCGAGATCTGATGACGCGTGCCTTTGATAGTTATCGTCATAGTGTGCCATTCGGTATCGACCGGGGCTTCGGATGTCGTCGTGGCGACGACTTTCTGGTATCCCTCGTTCTTGCCGCCGTCCAGCGACAGGAGAGGTGAGGCGACGGTCCAGCGGGCTTTGCCGTCTTTGCCGACGTCGTAGCCGAGTCCGAAGGAGAAGCGGCTCTTGTCGGCCTCACGGTAGCCAAGCTGCAAGAACCCTCCCTTGCCGGATTCCGTCGGAATGGCGGAGAGGCGGAACTTGAATGAAAGCTGGTAATCTCTCATTGGGGGAACACACTGAGGCCGCAGAACGTTTTGAGCGGGATGCCCTGCGGTGATCCGCAGGACATGGTTCATCGGCTTCCCCACGTCCGAAACGACAGTGAAACCGGAGACGCGGACGCTTAGCCGGTAGCCAAGCCCCAATTCGAAGTCATCCACGAGAAGCGTGTCAGACGTGGACGGAAGCAGCGTGGGCTCGCCAGCTCCTTTGACGGCATAGAGCAGTCGTGTGCCGTAGCCGGCGGGAAGGCTGATGGAGACACTTCCCTTGCTGTCGACGGCGAATGGCTGCCGCGTTTCAGCGTCCACGAGGAACTTGGCTTCGGGGAATCCGACGGCTGTCGTTATGGCGTCAGGGCTGTAGCTTTGCAGCAGCAGCAAGCCGAACGGCGCGCCCTCCCGCGTCATGGCCAGCCATTTCACCTCCGGCTTGTCAACCGCGACGAACGGCTTCGCGGCCCAGTAGTTGTGGACGCTCACGCCCGGTCCGCCGTAGCCGAACTCGTCGATCGACCGTCGCAGCGCCCCGACGGCGGGGTTGTCGTAGCCGCCGACGCCGCCGCGGATCTCGTGGACGAGCCCCATGCCGGCGTCCGACAGCTGCCGGTGGGCCTTGACCGCGGCGTCCTTGCCCTGGTCGGTCGCTCCGTGTCCGATGCCGATGCCGCCGAAGGCGTCCTCGCTGCGCAACGCGTGGCGGTAGTGCGGAATGAGACCGGCCATGCGTCCCATCTCCATGGCGCGCAGGTAGTCGGGAGGATACGGCAACGCGCGGCCGGGCTTGTCCTTGCTTGGCCCGGGAAGCATGGAGAAGGTGAATTCATCCACCTGCTTCTTGACCACATCGGCCGACGGCTTCTCGTCCGGCTCCCACTGCCCGGGTTGCTCGACGCCGAGGGTGGCGTCCCACCAAGTGGTGAACGGCAGCACCTGGCAGTTGGTGACGTGCCCGACGGTGTGCAGCGGTAGCGGTGTGCCGTTGGTCTCCATCAGCTCGCGGCTGCGCTTCCATACCCGCTTGTAGTAGTCGCGGTGCCCCCAGATGCTGCTGGACCAGTTGACGCCGTTGGCGGCGAAATGCTCCCGATTGCGGTCGACCTGCGGATAGGTGTTGTCGTAGTAGATGCCGACGCCGCGCTTCATCCATTCGTTGGCGTAGAAGACGGCGAAGTCGCGGTAGCTCTTCGGGTTGGCGCTGCGGATCTCCGGCCCCCAGGTCAGCGGGTAGTCGAAGTAGCGGTAGCGGGCGAAGGTGCCGTCGCTCCACTCGTCCATGAATTCGGCCACCTCGGGATAGCGTCCGCTGGTCTGGTGCTCCTCGTAATAGACGGTGGTGCCGACGCCGTCGCGCGCTCCCGCCTCGCGGCCGGCGAAGTGGTTGACGGCGGTCAGCCACGGCTGCCCATTCGCCTGAGCCTGCTCCAGCGGCACAAGCCGGAGATCGTCCTTGGGAGCCGCCCCGCCGCCGCCGATAAGGGTCTGGTGGGTCTTGGCGTATTCGGCGAACCACGCATAGTCCGCCTGATGGGTCTTTCGTCCCTCCATGACTTTGTCGACGATGCTCCAGTCCTTGTTGGCGGGGACTTTGTCGGCGCAGTTGAACCCGCCAAAGACCACCACGGACATGCCGCCGCCGCCCGGCACGTTGTAGCCACGCCAGTCAGGTCGCATCGGTTTGGTGGGGCTGCCCTGCAGTCCGAACTCGAACGTGCGGGAGGCGTCGAGCGCCACGGGCAGCTGGAAAAGCTCCACCCGCAGGACCACCCTGCCGGGCTCGATGAATATTCGCTGGAGGGAAGTCACTCCATCCGTGCTGTATCCTTGAATGGTGTCGCCGAACCAGGCCAGGCCGCGCTCCTCGGCGCCCAGCCAGACATAGGGGGCGAAGTTCCATTTCTCGCTGCCCCAATGCATCTGGTTGCGCGCCTCCCACACCTGGTAGGAGTCAGGAGCCTTGCCGGTGAAGGGCTCGACCTCGAAGCGGGCCGGCCGCCACGACTGGTTGATCCAATTGATCCTGCCGCCGCGCGGCACCGCCCCGGCGTAGTTGTGGCGCATCGAGTTCATACCCACCATGTGGCAGAGCGGAGCCTCGCTTTCTTTCAGGGCCATCTCGAGCCAGAGGCGGGAGATCACAGGCTTAAGGGCCCGGGGGTCAGGGTTCAGGGTCAGCGTGATCTTGGCGCAGCCGTCCTCCTCGATGGAAATAGTGGATTTCAGATTGCAGATTGCAGATTTGGCGGAGCATTCGAATCGCGCCACATCCGGGAGCTGAGCTTTCCCGCTGACCTTGCCATCCTGCCATTCAAGGCGCGTGCCGTCCGCGTCGAGCGCCACCAGTTTCATTGGTTCGGCCAGAAGCTCGCGTCCCTTCGACACGACGCTGTCGAACAGGCCGAGCGAGTTGATGGTATAAGTTCGGTCGACAATCGAGACCTTGGCGCCATCGACCGTCACAGGGGTGAACGGGGCGTAGACCTTGTGCTCGGTGCCGAACGCGCAGTTCTCCCATTCGAAGTGGGTGCGGCGGAAGGTCTTGCCGGCGGCGAGTTTCGCGTCGCCGAACTCATACACGACACGATAGTTGCCCGCGGGCAGGTCGGGCAGTTTGATCACGCCGCGGCCGCGGCCCTTGGCGTCGAGGGGGATCGTCCCGGTGGCGACCGCCTTGTCCGGATCCGGAGGCGTTGTGGGCGCCGGAGCGTAGTAGAACGGATACTTCGCCAGCAGCTCCGGCGCGATGACCGCCGGGAAGACGCTGACCATGAGCGCGCTCAAGCCGCCGGAGGGCTTTGGCGCGCCGGCGGGCAGGAGCGCGGTGGCCGCCGCCACATCGCACACCACCTCCAATTCGCTGGCGGAAGGGTAGTAGGCGAACGGCACCCTGGCGAAGACGTCGGCGTCCGAGGATTTCTCCACCGAGGCGTGCACCTGCGGGTTGAACCCTATCTTCTCACGCCAGACGGTGTCGTCGTCGGACAGTTTGTCGGCGGCTTGGACGGACGACGTCATGGCGGCGCAGGCAATGGCAGCCGCCAGGCACAGCTGGCGTGGCAGACGTTTGAAACGCATCTTGAATTCCCCCCTTTTCGATTGCGGTCGACCGCAGTCGAGAACCTCTCGTTTTACTCTGTGGCATCCCTCAGGACTTTTTTCATTACCTCCTCGTACCATGTGTACTTCCCGCAGCGTCTGCCGCAGTTCGCGCTCCGCTCGAACCAGTCCGCCGGGAACGCGTCATTGTCGATCCACGAGGTGGCGAACGCGGCGGCGTGGCTGGTCTATCCAGTAGATTCAACAAGTTGCCGTGATGCTGGCCATTGACATAGCCGATATGCTCTGCGTCGTCGGCCACGATGTCGGCGAAGGGCTCGCCCCCATCCTCCTGAAGTTGGTATCCGACGGAGAATTTCACGAGACATCGTCCTTCGGTTTCTCGGCCTGCTGGTTGAATGACGCCACGGGATGTTCGACGACAGGAGCCGGCGCGGACCAGTCGACCGACCATGGCTTGCGTCGGCGGAACTTCTCCTTGAAGGTGTTCGCGATGGCTTTGCGGGCCTCGAGGCTCATCATGCAGGCGCGCACGCACCCCTTGCCGCCGCAGACGGCCTGTCCCGTCCAGTAGACGGGGGAGGGTTTGTGGTGGAACGGGCCGTGGGCGCCGTTCACCGACTTCATCCCCAGCCAGTTGGAGTAGGCGCGCTCCGGCTTGACGCCGTCTTGATCCTCAGGAATCTCTCCACCGCTGAAGCAGTTGCAGCAGCGGATGGCGTCGAAGCGCCCCCATTCGACGCGTGAGCCGTCGGCGAAGGTGATGCCTTCCCCATCCTTGGGGTCGCTCGGGATGGCGTTGGCCGGGCACTCCTTGGCGCAGGCCATGCACTTGTTGCACAATTTAGGGCCGCTGTAGATGGGGTCGGGCTCAAGCTCCAACTCGCTGAGCACAAGTCCGTAACGCATGCGCGGTCCGTACTTCGGGCTGAGAAAGACCTTGCTCCAGCCGAACTCGCCCAAACCGGCTAAATAGGCGGCGACGCGGGTGTGCGGCGAGACGTCGGGGGCGGCCTTGCCCTCCGCGACGGGACGGCTGAAACCGCTCCATACCTTGCCGGCGTCATCGTACGAGCGCCAGCAGTCGATCTGCCCAAGCGGCATCGCCTCGTAGCCTGCGTCCTCAATGGCTCCGGCCAGCCCCCACATCACCGGCGGCATGCGGATGTAGGTGACGCCGCCATAGCCCATGGCGGCGTAGTTGCTGAACATCGTGCCCTCCTCGATCCCGCGGAGGCTGCCGCGCATGACGCGGAAGCCGCACACGATGACTGACTTGCACTCCGGCATGATCTGCAGCGGATCCATTTGCCGCGGGCTGCCCTTCCACCGTTCGATGTTGCCGATGCCGACCTCGTCGGCTCCAAGCTCTCTGGCAAGTCTCTTGATGTCGGACGCGGTGATCGAGTCGCCTGTTTGCATGTGCTTCCTCGTTTGATTGCGCATATGTCGTGTGGTTCAAAAAGTGTCTTGTCCTTCAGAACGTGTCGATGAAGACGAGCGTTGCTTCGCCCGGTTTGACCCCCTTGACCGTGACGGCGCCGTTCTCCTCGACAAGTTCGCCGCCCACGCATTGAGTGAACTGGGCCCAGAGCTTATTGACCTTGACGCCGAGTTGATCGAGGTCGAGCGTGAGGGCCGCCTCGACCGGTTTGTCACTTGGATTCTTGACGAGCAGCATGATGGTGCCAGGCTGCTTCCACGCCTGGACCTGCGCGCCACCCTTCTCGACCTTCACAGCCTTGCCGACCTCGTCGGCCGAGAGCTGTTTCGCCTCGGGACGATTGACTCCCCATTCGAGGGCGGCGGTTAGGGCGGCGTCAGGAAAGATCTTTTTCAGGGCGGTTTCGTCGGCGGGCTTCTCGTCCCACGTGACCAGGATGTAGCGGACGTCGTGATAGAAGATGTCGAACCCGCTCAGCGCCCCCGACCCCGGATCCAGAATCGGTGTGGCGGGCGGGCGCAGCTTGACCTTGACGTTGTGCCATCCACGGGGGTGCGGCGAATCGGGCATCTCTTTGACCCATTTGTAGATGCCGAGATAGCGATCGGCGATGACCCCGCCGTCAGTGTCCAGCTCCGAGACGCGGAGCTGTCCTGTTTTTGCTCCGGCGGGGACACCCAGGGCCTTGAAGTCCAGCGTGAGCTCGGCTTGGCGGGTCTTCTCCTGCCCCTCGGGGTCGAGCCCGTAATTGATGACGGCGACGACGGCTTTGCCGGGACGCGTCCAGACCGAGGCGAACAGCCCTTGGCCGATCTTCTTGACGACCGCCTCGTTGCGCCAGTAGGGGACAAACCGCACGTCGTCGGCTGTTATGCCGAAATGCCGGTACCCTTGCGAGTTGAAGACGCCCCCGTCGCCGCCCATGCCGGCGTCGTGCATGACCGCCCAGTTGGGATTCATGAAGCCGAGGTGCGAGATGTTGACGCCGAAGCTGTGGGGGCAGGAAAGCGCGATCATGCGGTCGGGCGGATAGGTCAGGATGGGATCGGTCATCGGATACTCGGAGTCGAGGATGGCGTCGGCCCACGGCAGGGCGCGCAGGCAGATGGAGTTGGTGGCGTGGCCCGAGACGCCGCCCGGGTACTGGTTGTTCTCGAGCATCATGGCCCAGGTGCGCTTGTACCACTCGCGCAGCGTGCCGTCGTTGCTGCCCGGCTGAACGCGGCCGTCGGGCAGGCGGTAGCCGAATCCGGCGATCGGGTTGGCGGAGTCGCGCGAGAAGCTGATGTCGAAGTAGAAGTGGGTGCATCCGCCCTCCCGCACCTGCCTGTTCATGAGGTGGACCATATAGTCCGTGTAGCTCTTGTTGAGCGACTCGTTACCCGGCACCCAGTCGGCGCGGAAATAGTCGTAGAGGCCCGGCTCGGTGGTCTTGTCCATGTAGCCGCGCAGGGCGATCTGATTGGTCGTGAACAGGCCCCGGCGCGCGCCGCCGTTGTACCAGCCCTTCTTCGAGATCTCGGCGGCTTTCTCCTTATACGCGGCATAGTACTCGGGCCACTCCTTGACGTCGGTCGAGGGCATGCTGAGGATCGAGAAATACTCCTGCTTGGTCTTCTTGTTGGTTTTGTACTCGGGGCTGGCGAAGCCGTTGGCGGCGGAGACCTGGCTGAGTCGCCAGCCCTTGGCGAAGTCGCGGAATGGCGTGGCGTTGTACTGGAGCTGGACCACGCGCGGGGCGTCGAGCGTGAAGGGCTTGTTGCCTTTGGGCAGGTTGATGAGATTGTTGTGGATGGCGACCTCCTTGTCCTTGCGGATAAGGCTATGCGCCGGTGTCTTGTCGTTGGGGACCCACCCCTGGTCGGTGTCGGCGGACCAGAGCAGGCCGCGGAACTCGTTGCCAATCCAGAGGTTGGTCATGAAGTTGCCGATGAGCATGGTGGACCCCATCTTGCCGATGCCGTCGAGGGTGTTCCAGACCGGCCCCTGCCCTTCCGGCACCTTGCCGATGGTGCGCGCCGAGTAGTTGCCGCCGGTGCCGCCGATGCAGGTCATCCAGCTGCCGAGGGCGCCGTCGACCGGCCATTCAACCCGCAGATTGTCGATCGCCACAGGCCCGGCCTTCGGGGCGTAGGTCAGCTCGAGGTTGACCAGGCCGTCCTGCTCCATCCAGCCTTTGACGGTGAAGGCGATCCCCGCCGCCTCCGACTGGCCGGCGAACTCGACCCGCCAGGCCTTGGCGCTGGTGACGGCAAGTTTGCCGGCCGTCGGTACGACGTGCTCTTTACCTCCGACGGTGACGACGATCTGGGCCGGACGCGTAAGGACACCGCCGTTGTTGGCGACGATCTGCCGGGGCATGCCAAGGCCGTCGAACTGGTACTCGCGGCGGGCGCAGGTCACGGAGATGCCGGAGTCCCCCTGCTTGACGTTCAGCGCCTCGAAGGGGGTGAGCACCTTCTCGGTGTCGCCGATCTTGTTGTTCCACCACTCGGCGAAGACTTTCGCCTCGTCCTTCTTCTCGAAGCTGATATCGTCACGGGAAAGCAGCACCTTGCCGTCCTTGTCGACGAACGAGAGCGTGACCCGGTACTTCCCCTCGGCAAGGGAGGGCAGCTCCACGAGATCCTCGTACTTGTAATGGACGAACTGGGTGATGCGCCCTTCTTTGATCACCTTCCCCTCCTTGTCGACGGCGTAGGCCATGGCGGCCGGCTTCGCCGCCCCCGCGGGGAACTGGGCGTCGAGCGTGTCGCCCGCCAGCTGCAGTTTGTTGCTGACCGGATTGAACTGCATGTCGTACTCGAAGATGGTGGTGCGCGGCACGGCCTTGAGATAGTCTTTCTTCGTTCCGTAGAACGTGCAGTCGAAGGTGTAGACCGGTTCCGCCGTGGGCTGGTCCTCGCGGGACAGCCTCATGCTGAAGCTGGACGTCTGCTTGGGATGCCACTGGTCTTTCATGTCGTAGACAAGTCCGGGGAACTCCTTGTCGATGTCGAAGCGGGCGGAACCGCGCGCCGGAATGGACAGTGTCTTCGCCTCGTCGAGGACGACCTTCGCCGTTGTCTTGCTCTCAACTTCGGCGTATTCGACTTTCGCGGCCGCCTTGACGCTGACCGGGGCGTCGGACGGATTGTTGACGACAGCCTTCAAGTGGAGCCGCTCGTCGTGCAGCCCGGAAAGCTCCTCGACCTGGATGTACGGCTGGTCCTTGGTAAGGACGCAGCGTGGGAAACCGTAGTGCTGGAGGTGCCCACTGGCCGACGGAAAATCCAGCCACTGCCAACCGGGATTTTTCAGATCGGCGGCGAGCAGGATGTCGATTTTGTCACCGGGCTTGTTGGGGCCAGGCAACTGGAGATCCTTCAGGTCGAGGGCCAGCTCCATGTCCCACCATTTCCTCCCGTCGGCCTCGTAGACCGAGTTGCCGATCTTCGGGTCAGGCTGCCAGTTGTACATGTTCTGCCCGATCGACGGGTAGAGTTTCATATACTCGCCGCTGCCCATCGCGTTGAGCACGATCTTGAGGTAGCTGCTCACCTCGTTGGGCAGTTTGTTGCGGTCATGCATGAAAATACCCAGCTCGTAGGTGTCGTCACACACCACCCCCGTGGTGTGGCGCTCGCGGTGGCTGCGGTACATCCGGTGGCCGGGCAGGACGTCGCTGCGGGCGGCTATGTAGAGATGATCGGCGTCCCAGCCCAGCCAAAACGAGATGGGACGGTCACGGAAGTCGAGCGAGCTGGTGTTGACCATCCCCATCACCTTGGCGGCCTCGCCCCACTCGTCGGCGTTGATCCGCCCGTCGATCGTCGGCGGCTTGCCCATCATCGGGATGTTGAACCGCGGGATCAGCTCCTCGGAGAATTTAAGCTTCCCGTCCTGCCCTCCCACACCTCCACCGCACAGCAGCGCGGCCGCGAACACACACGAATTCAACATCCGCCTGAACATGGTTCCCCCCCTGTTGTCTTTTCGAGAATCGCGCCAACTGCCTGGCGTCGCACAGAGCCGGTGGCAGCAGGATGGTGAGAATCGCCACGATCGCAACCACCAGCGGCAGTTATATCAAGCTGAAGGCCCCGCCATCACCACTGATCAACGCTTCTGCGACATGGCTTCGACGCTGGCTCGTTGCTTCTCCTTCCCGGCTAATAAAAACACCTGATATCATCCTGTGTTTTTCTAGTATAACAAAGCTCCCATCGAAAGTCAAGAGGGTGAACGAGAATTGCGGCGCGGGAAACCGCACCCTTGCGCGCCTATGCGGAATTACTCGCCGTAGACGGGGGTCACGCGCGGTCAAGATCCTGTTTGGAGGCCCTGATCCGGCGGTAGGAGGAGTCGAGAGAGGTCGCAAGCAGCCGGTCCAAGGCGTCGGCGGGGCGCATTCGACCGCTACGGACCTGCGCCACCGGATTGAAGATGGCGAACAGGTTGCCGCCAAAGCTGCCGCTCTGGTACTGCTCGCGGTACCATCCGTTTGCGGCGGCGTCGGCGAAGATGTGATACTCGGGGTGCCGCTCCGCCGAGCGCCGCATGACCGGAATCATGCCCTTGTGCGCGGCAAGGATGTCCTGCGCCTCGTCGCCGATCAAATAGGCGGCGAACTCTTTGCAGGCCTCAGGATGCCCCGCGTCTTTGTTGAGGTATACACCCATTATTCCCGTGTCGCCCGCCGCGCCGTCCACCGCCCGGAGGTGACGTGTTTCCCACACGGAACGATCGATGCATGAACCGCACCAGGAGCCGCTCAACACGAAAAGAGCCCCGCCGGACGTCAGCGCGTCCGGAATCAGCTTGCCTGCGACATCGTCTTTGACATCATCGAATGAGATGAGGAGAGGCGGCGGGGTTCTCGCCAGCAGGCGGAGGTAACGATCTGTCTCCTCTCTGACGGCCTCCGGCGCCGCCGAGCAGGTTCCATAGGCGCGGAGCGGCGAGTGGGAGTTGTGTGCCAGCAATCCGTACATGCGTCCGGAGACGTTCCGCGGTTGATTGAAAAACTCATGGGCGATGGCGAGCAGTTCGCAAGGCGTCGGCCGCTCCGAGAGCTTCTCGTACAACCCCGCCGCCGAAAGGAGCTGCTTGTTGGCGAACACAGTGAACGACGCGCAGGAGAAGGGCAGATGGTTCTTTGGCTTCATATGGGCGAGATAGCTTCTCATCCCCGGAGTGAACAGAGCGGCGTCCACCGCCCCGCGCTCCACCCAGTCGACGAACCCGTCCGCCCTACCCGCCGCCACCGGCGGCGCGAGCAGCAGCACGTCGGGAGGCGCCACGACGGCATCCCCCCAGTTCACCAGCGAGAGGCTGACCGTCGTCTCCGGATGCGTCCGTTCGTACGCCTGGACGATCTCCGTCCACATGCCGGCGGAGGCGAAATCCTCCTCGGCGCAATAGAAGCGGATCCGCGCCCCCGAGGCGGCGGCGCGTGGCGCGTTGAACGATAAAAGCGAATCCATGGACGGGGAGGACTTCGCGCCGATCGCCATCTCCCTGAGGAACACCCCCTTGCGCGGCAGCACGGTCACCTCGCCGCGCGTCTCGAGTAGTGGAATGACGCGCCGCAGAAGCGTGACCGATATGCCCAGTTTCCTCGCCAGCTCGGGGAACGGCGGCAGTTGGTCGCCCGGCCGCAGCACGCCTGAGGAGAGATACGCGTGGAAATTGTCCAGCGTCTTCCGCTGTTTTCGTGTCAGGCACTCCTCTTTCATACCACCGCGCCCCTCTTCTGATATTATCCTGTGTTCTTCATATAGTCTATCTACGCCATCAGCACTTGTCAAGACGGGATACGAGATGGTTGAACTTTGCCTTGGGATCCGACTCCAGAATTCCGCGATGGACGACGTCGATGTGCTCACAGCCGCCGTGGACGCCAACGCGCGCTGAACGCCGCACGCGCGACGATGGCAGTCATGGCCACCGCTCTGACGAGCCACACCGCGGCATGGCTCATCGCGACGTTTTATGGTCTATAAAGATGAGTCCCCCCTACAAACCTCTTGAGGCAAAAGGTTTTTTAGAGTGGACTCATAGATGGATACTCACGCCTTTCGGAATTGCCCGAGCCTCATCTGCCCGGGGGAGAATCCGTAACCTTGTTTGAAGGCGCGGCAGAAGACCGCGGCGCTGCTGAAACCGCATTCATCCGCCACCTCCTTCACGCGGTAGCCACCTGTCTGGAGAAGCGCCGACGCCCGCTGAAGGGCGTGTGTCCGGACGAATTCGGCGGGTGATTTGCCCGTCTCTTCCTTGAAGACGCGGGAGAAGTGCGCGCGGGAGTAGCCCGCCGCCGCCGCCATCTCGTCGACGCGCGGCATCGCGCCTGGTTCGTTGAGGCAGCGGTCGCTGGCGACCTTGACCATCCTTCGGGTCGACGAGTCGAGGGCGGCCTCGAGCTCGGCGGCGAGCGCCATGACGATCCGATAGGCGGCGGCCGACGCGTCGAACCTGTTCCGTATGTCGCCGGCTTCCGCATGGACGCATATTTCCCTCAAGGTTTCCACCGCGCGGTTGCCGTGTGGGAGATGGTGAAGCGGTCCAGCCTTCCTTTCGATGTCGCGGCATATCCGTATGGCTTCCCTGCCATTGAAGCCCGCGAAGAGGAACTCCCAGGACTTTGAGTCCTTCGGAAGATAGTAGCAGTGATCGTGAGGAATATGAATGAGCATGGCATCGCCTGCTTTGAGGCGAAACTCCTGTCCCTCGTAGACAAGCATGCCCTCACCGGAGATGGTGTGCTGCCAGAGTATGAATTCCCCTCTTCCTCTTTTCAGGCCGTGCCATCTGTAGTCCTGATCCCTCGCGGTCTCGTGCCCGCAGAATTTAAGCATGGAATGGAGGAGGACTGTCCTGTCCATCCAGCTGTAGACGTGGATTGTCTTGCTTTTCCTGTTCATAAAGCACAAAATGCAAATTCATAGCACATACTGATAATTTACCCATTGTTACGCTATGGCTATAATAATGAAAGGCAAGCATATAATGCAAAATCAAACATATCGGAGAGTATGGATTAGGTGGGCAAGCTGGTGGGCGGTCGTCTGCAATGAAAATGGATGAGCTGAGGAGCCCCAAGATGGAGTGCGACGAGCAGAACACGCGCCTGCCTGCTCTGGTGTTTATGGTCAACACATTCGGACGGGAGAACAAAATGACAGGACTCAAAGCAAGAGAAATATGGTTCGTGACTGGTAGCCAGCACCTGTATGGCGAGGAGACGCTCAATACGGTCGGGCTCCATGCGCGCGAGATCGCCGAGGCGCTTGACGGTGCCGCGGAAATCAGCGTGAAAATCGTATGGAAGCCGACCGTCAAGACCCCTGATGAGATAGCGAACATCGTGAACGACGCCAACTACGACCACGCATGCGCCGGGCTCATCTGCTGGATGCACACCTTCTCCCCCGCGAAAATGTGGATCGCGGGCCTCGGCGCGCTCAACAAGCCCCTCATGCAGCTCCACACCCAGTACAACCGCGGGCTGCCATGGGGCAAGATCGACATGGACTTCATGAACCTGAACCAGACCGCCCTCGTTGGCCGCGAATTCGGTTTTATCTGCGCGCGCATGAAGCCGATGGCGAAGGTGGTCACCGGCTACTGGCGCGACGCGGCGCTGAAGACGCACGTCGACACGTGGTGCCGCGCCGCGGCCGCGCTGGCCGACTCCCGCGCGATGAAGGTCGCGCGGATCGGCGACAACATGCGCGAGGTCGCAGTGACCGAGGGCAACAAGGTGTCCGCGCAGATGCGTTTTGGCTACTCCGTCAATGGCTACGGGCTGGGGGATCTGCTGGGATTTGTCGAAAAAGTTCCCTCCGCGGCCGTGAGCAGTCTTGTCAAGGAATATGAGAAGCTGTATTCGATCAAGGGCAGATCGTCGTCGAGTCTTGATTCGATACGCGAAGCGGCGAGGATCGAGCTCGGGCTCAGGGCCTTTCTGTCTGAGGGGAAATTCAGCGCCTTCACGACGACGTTCGAGGATCTCCACGGGCTTGCCCAGCTGCCGGGACTCGCCGCGCAGCGCCTCATGGCCGACGGCTACGGCTTTGGCGCGGAGGGCGACTGGAAGACCGCGGCGCTTGTGCGCACGATGAAAGTGATGGGGCGCGGCTTGCCGGGAGGCACCTCCTTCATGGAGGATTACACCTACCATCTGGGGGCTGACGAGGCGCTGGTTCTCGGGGCGCACATGCTCGAGGTGTGCCCCTCAATCGCAGCCAAAGGGAAGGCCTCCCTTGAGGTGCACCCGCTCGGGATCGGCGGCAAGAAGCCTCCGGCGCGCCTTGTCTTCAACGCGGCCAAGGGGCCCGCCCTGAACGCCTCGCTGATTGAGCTCAGGGGCCGCTTCCGTCTGATCGTGAACGAGGTGGAGGCCCTCGCTCCACCCCCCTTGCCGCGCCTGCCGGTGGCGCGTGCCGTGTGGCGGGCGAAGCCGGATCTCGAGACCGCCGCCAATGCGTGGATACTCGCGGGCGGCGCGCACCACACCGGATACAGCCAGGCCGTGAAGACGGAACATCTGGAGGACTTCGCTGAGATCTGCGGCATCGAGCTGGTGGTGATAGACGCGAAGACCACGCTCCGGGAATTCAAGGACAGGCTTCGCTGGAACGAGATGTACTACCATTTAGGTTTGGGAAAAAGTCTATAGCCCAAGATAATGGCAAAAGCCGCCCCTCCGTTGTGGCATTATATAGCGCTCCACTTCCGGGGGGTGCGGTTTTATACTCAATTAGGTTGAACATTTAAAATTAATTTTTCACCCTCATTGAGTATATCAGGGGAGCTCCGCCGGAGCCGACAACAGTGGGGAAGACGCTGCTTCCCATTCACCGCACGATCTGCAGAATCCGGAAGTCGAAGCCGCGCAACGGCAGCGTGAACGACACTTCGTGCCGCTCCAGATCGTACGCGCGGTCAAGCTCGCCCCCCGTCTCCTGATCAAGGACGCGGCATTCGGCGAAGCGGAAGTCGCCGCCGATCTCCTGCCGCGGCTTCCAGAAGGCGCCCAACGGGATGGTCAGCGTGACCGGTCCATCCTTGGGGTTGCGGTTGCCAAGCATCAGCATGAGCCGCTCGGGTTGCTTCCAGAGGGTGACGTCCACCTCGGGTTGCGAGACTTTCACCAGCTCCTTCGTCCGCCAGTAGGGTATCGGGTCGGACGCCGGATCCGAAGCGAAGTCGGGCGTGGCGGTGAACATGAGGCGCGGCAACGTCGTGCGTTGGCCGGTGAATCCGTAGAGCGTCCAGTTGGTCCGCCGTGCCACGTCGCTGTTGCCGAAGGTCGTCATGCGGATGCCCAGCGGCCAGAGCGCGGCGACCTCGGAGCGCATGTCCCGCTCTCCGTTCGGATCGCCGGACTCAGCCCATGCCTTGTTCTCGCACGATTCCCACGCGCCGAGGAAATGGCAACGCCAACCGAAGGCGGGAGAGTAGAGGGAGCTTTCGAGATCCTCCCGCGACCAGTATTGCATAAAGTTCGCTCCGCCTGGCGAGATGCGGCGGTCTTCGCCCTGCAGCGCGTCATCGCAGAAGGAGAGGATGGGGATCAGTGGACAATGCGTCATGTGCGACCAGAGCGTCAGCGGCCTGACGCCGCGCTGTTGCAGAACCGTCTGAAGGCGGCGCATGAACTCGCGGTCCTCCCATATCGTGAAGCCCCCCTGCACGCGGCCGTCGGGCAGGCGGTAGGAAGGCGGCATATCGGGGTTGCGCACAATGCAGCACCAGGTGTTGTCGACGTAGAATCCGCTGACGCCGCACTCGCGGACCCATTGGTCGAACCAGTAGACGTAGTAGTCGGCATAGCTGCGCTGCAATGCCAGCATAAAGGTATGGGAGCCAATCTCGGCGGGACCGCGGCCGGTCCATGCGCCGGTGAAATAATCCATCTCCTTCGGGTCGATGGCGCCGGGGTCGGTGTGGGCGATGTAGGGGACGCTCGGAATGCCGTTGGCGCGCCCGGCGGCGACGCTCTTCCTGCTGACATCCCAGTTGCTTGGCCGCGGCCGCTGGATCTGGGCATCCTCGGAGACGTCCTTCACCGCCAGGTCGACACGTCCCTCGCGCACCGGACCGTTGAAGGAGGTGGAGTTGAGCGGATCGGGCATGCGGGCGAGCGGTTTGACAGGGTTGGCCTGCATGCCGAAGACGATCTCCCGCTCCCCGTCGAGCGTGACCTCCTCGGCGGCGAGGTTGAGCCGCAAAATGACAGCATCTCCGTCGCGGACGAGCTCCTGGGCGGAGCGGGTTTCGGTGGGCCACCAGCCCTTGTCGTTGCCGGCGAACCAGCATAAGCCGACGTCCTGCGTGCCAAGCCAGATATAAGGGATGAAATAGCCGACGGCCAGCGGATGGTCGTCGTTTATCGAGCGGCTTTCCCAGACCACCCCTTGTCCCGCCGGTGTTTTCCCGGCGTAGAAGGATATCTTTGGCCACGTGTTGGCGCGGAAATGCGTGGCCCGAGTGGCATGATACGGTATGAGGATCGCAAGTTCTTTAAGCTTAACGGCTTGTCCTTCAGGCTTGATCTTCACGGTGAACTTCGCGCAGCCGTCGAACTCGGTCTCGGCGCGCGCCGTTCCGACGATTCCCGATCCCGCGAAAACGCCCTCGTGGACGCCGCGGTCCTGCGCCCGTTCAAGAAGTTTGACGCCGCGCCCCTCGATTTTCATGGGAGATCCGTCCGAAAGGGTGCCGACGAGAATCACGGGGCCCGCCAGCAGTGGCTGCCCCTGGCTTGTCACCTGCGCCGGGAGACCTGTCTCGGCGAACACGATTTTTCTTCCCCACACCCGCGACGAGGTCTCATCCGCCACGACCGGCGTCCATGGCTCGAGGACGTTGCGACTGAAACCGACCGTGTTGCCCCACCAAGGAAACTCCTTGACCGGATCAAGTTTCGAGAAGGGCTTGTCGACGCTCGATATCTCTTTGCCTGCTTCGTCGCGGAGGCTGATGTGGAAGCGGTATGCTCCATAGGGCAGGTCCGAGGGCCATTTGGCCTGGATGACGCAATGGTGGTCGATAATCGTAGGCGCGGGAAACTCACCCAGGCTCTTGCCCCGTTCGTCCAGCAGCATGGCGGATGCCGTGCTGATTTTCGCCCGTGCCGCCTCGTCGAGTTCGTCGAAGTCCGCTTGCAGAAAGGATATCTCCCGCAGGGGGTTGGAACTCAGCGTGGCGAAGAATGCGTCGGTTGGCGGCTCGAATGCCACCCCTTCGTGGTTGCCCTCGACGAACGGCACGCTCCAACGATAGAACACGGCGCCGTCGGCGTTCTTCAGCGTCGCGTTGAATTCCCCCGCTTTCCCCTTGGTGATTTTGGCGTCCGGGAACGGCCCCACGACAAGAGGCGTGTTGCCGTCCAGATCAAGCGGCATATTCTGTTCCACAATGACGGCCTTGTCCTGGGTAATGCGGATCTCGGCAGTCCCCTTCACGGGTTTTCCCAGCGGATCTATGGTGACTGTGGCGTCAGGCGTGCCGAAATTGAGCGACTCGATACCGGCCAGCTTCACGGCGGGAGCCTGCTTGCGGAAGACCGCTTTCGGAGACGGCGGCGAGACATAGCCGAAGCCGCCCCACTGCCAGGGACGCTTCCAGTCGCGGCAGAAGTTCAGCTTCCACGTGGCTCCGTCCTTGAGTTCCCCTTGATAGAAAAAGCCTTTGACAGGGATCCTGCACTCCGTCACCCAGTTTTTGCCGTCGGGCGTGATGCCATTGCGGCTTTCCCAGCCGGGACGCCAGTTGGACACCACCTGCCCAATGGAGTATTGCGATATCTGATACCAGATGACGTCGTCGACCGGTCCGAAGATGACTTGGAAGAACTCCGGGGTTCGGCCGTTCTGCCCCAGCTGGTCGGTCGAGACGTAGACCTCGCAGGTGTCGTCATGGCAGTCGGCGCCTTTCTCCGGATCGCGGAAGCGCCGCAGGGGGCGCTCGCCCGGCCTGAGCGGCGAGACCTGGGCGAGGTAGAGGGCGTCTTCGCGCCACATGAGGTGGAAGTAGGCTTGGCGCGGCATTCCCGCGCCGCTGGGAATGACCACGGAGTCTCTCCACTCCATCGGATCCATCTTCCCGTCAAGCGTCGGCGGCTTCTCCGCATAGGGAACCTCGTAGGTGAGTTCGGCGGCTGACGCCGCGCCGAGCAGTCCGATAGCCATACCCATAAGGGCATGAAACACCTTTTTCGCACAGTCACTGTTGCGCATAGCACACCTCTCCATATCATTTCCCCTTTTAGGCGATCTTCCATGAGGGAAATGGAGAGGGGGCATTCTCCGACCCCCTCCGCCATCGCCGTCATCATCGCTCGATTTGTATCAGGCGGAAGTCGAAGCGTTCAATGTTGACTTCAAACTCGAGTTCGTGCTTCTCCCTGTCGTATTTCCGTTTGTCGACGTGCTTGCCGTTTTCCTGGTCGAGCACGAGGTTCTCACGGAAATAGAAGTCACCGTCGATCGGCTTTTGCGGCTCCCAGTATTTCGCGAGCGGGATCGTCACCTTGACCGTCGACGGATTGTTGTTTTCAGGCGTCTTGGTCGACTATGAAACAGACAAGAATGGGGGAGCAGAGTGTCCAGCGAATTTTCGGGTGCGGTAAAATAGCTGCAAAGTCAAGCGGTGTCGGTATGAGCATGGAGTAACCCGCAATGTTGTTCGCCAGCGACCCCAAAAGCTGGCAGTGTGGAGCGAAAGTGCCCTGCCAGATCATCGATTCCGCTTCCCCCCTTCCCTGTTTTCTTGTGGCTCTCCCCGCCAATGACGACGGACTTTCATACCGCCCGCGGATGGAACTCGCTCTATTCCCTCACTGGTGCAACAACCACCGTTCGCACCAGTCCCTCGGCTCCATGATGCCGGGCGAAGTCCACTCAAGATCCCCTCCCCCGCCCCGTCGGGAGTTCGAGCCGAACTTAAAGATCCCGTCCCACGGGCTGAAGGTCTCGCTCATCGAAGGGCGGCGACACCTGCCCATCGCCGAGATCGTCTTGGACGATGCGAGATTGGCGTCCTGAGCAACCGCCCCTCCAATTCGACGCTTCCCCCCCGCTTCGACGAGGAACGGCGGAGCCTTGCCTGCCTCCATGGGGAAACTGATTATCAAAGAGCCCGGGATCTCGAAGATCCAGATTCTCACGCTATATTCATGCCGACCGCGATTGACTTTGCGGCTATTTTGCTATACCACGAATTCGCTGGAACGCGTACAGACGCGCAAGACCCCTTGCTCTTGCTTTTGTGCGGATGCATGGCATAGTAATGCACGCAATGTGTATCATATATAGATAAATAGAGCGTATCAGGTTTATCATATGGACTCGCTTCTCAAGGAACGCATACTCGACTTCCACCAGTCCGGGATCCCGGCGTACATCAGGCGGGACGCCGCCGTCTCGCACGTCAAGGACATGGTCACCACCATCGTGGGGGGAAGAAAAACCGGGAAAACCTATCTGACGTACCAGGCCATCGACGACCTGCTCAAAGCCGGAAGGATCGAGTCGTTGCGGCGCGTGTGCTACCTGCACTTCGACGACGAGGCGCTCGCCGCCATGAGGCAGGAAGATCTCGCGGGCATCGACAGGGTGTTCCTCTCCCTGCTCGACAAGGACGAGCGGGAGGGACCGCTCCTTTTCATCTTCGACGAGATACACTGCGTGAAGGGTTGGGAGAACTTCGCGCTGCGGCTCAAGAAGAGGCCGAACTGGCTTGTGATAGTGACCGGCTCGACCGCCGATCTCGAGGAGGACAAGGTTGCGAGGCAGCTCCGAGGAAAGACGTTCACCAACAGGCTCCATCCCCTCTCCTTCAAGGAGTTCCTCCGGTTCAGAGGATTTGATTCCTCGACCGACAGGATGTCCTCCGGCGACCGAGCCGCCGCCAGGGGCCTCCTCGACCTCTACTTGGAGAGAGGCGGATATCCAGCCGCCGCGGGGGTCGACCAGCAACTTCTCCGCCAGCTTCTGCAGAACTACTTCAACTCGATAGTCGCGTCCGACTTCATTCTTGGCAGGGATATACAGAGCCCCGGGGCCTGCAAGGCGTACCTGAGGGATCTCCTGCAGAAGAACGCCTGCACCTACACGCACAAGAAGGAGTTGAACAATCTAAGGTCGATGGGATTCAACCTCGCCCCGAAAACTATCTCCGAGTGGTTCTCTTGGACCGAGGAGAGCTACCTTCTCGGAAGCGCCGGGATACGCTCGCCATCGCCGAAAAGGATCGCCCAGAACTACAGGAAGATCTACTGCTGCGACTGGGCGATGGCTAACTCCGTCACCGGATGGTCCGAGAAGCGGATCTCGCGGAGCCTCGAGGCCATCGTATACTGGCATCTCGTCCGACAGGGTTTCATCGTGTCTTATGACCTGGCCGGATCGGACAAGTCGGAGGTGGACTTCGTCGTCTCACGGCACGGTGAGAGGCCGTTCGCCGCAATTCAGGTTTGCGTGGACATGTCCGACGATTCGGTCATGGAAAGGGAGCTGAAGGGATTGGCGTGGTATGCGAAAAAAAATCCGGCCGTTGAATGTTGCGTGATTACTCTTGAGGAGTCGGGCAGGAAGCTACATGTCAAAACCGTCTCCGCCCTCGATTTCCTTCTTGACGGCGACAAGGCGCTCAAATCCTGATGCGGATGTCCCCTCCTTTGCTATTCGTTGGCTGAACCGAATGCGTTTTACTGAAAGTCAATCCCGTCCAAAATCCTGATTTGAAATTATAAAAATACCGGCTTTCTATTTGTGGAATTCACCGACCAAGATAAAAACCACAAAAAAGAGGAGCCGGTATGAGGTATCAAAGTAGCATGTTCGCCCAGGCACTTCAACTTCTTGACAAGGACTTGTTCCGCTCCGCCGTCAACGAGTTCGATGCGGAGAAGTGGTCCAAAGGATTCACTTGCTGGGGACAGTTGGTCTGCATGCTCTATTGCCAGCTTGCACAGGCGAAATCCCTGATTGAGATCGTATGTGGCCTCAAGAGTTGCGTCGGCAAGCTCAACCATCTTGGGATGAGCAAGTCCCCGCCTAAGTCCACCCTCTCCTACGCCAACAGGAATCGTCCGTGGGAAGCCGTACAGGGCGTTGTTTCTCTCCGTGCTTGAGAAATGCCGTTTCGCCGCCAAGGGACAAAAGCGGAAGTTCCGCTTCAAGAATAAGCTTTATCACTTCGACGCCAGCCTTGTGGAGGTCTGCGCCGACATGTTCGACTGGGCGAAATACCGCAAGACGAAAGGCGCGGTGAAACTCCACCTCATTCTCGACCATGACGGATATCTCCCTGAGTTCGCCTGGATCACCGACGGGAAAACTCATGAGGATCAGAATCGCACGCTTGATGCGCTTCGCCCCAGGGACAATCATCTGCTTCGACAGAGGCTACACCGACTACGATCTCTTTTCCAGATGGAACTCCAGCGGCGTATATTTCGTGACCAAACTCAAAAGCAACGCTCTTTTCGAGGTCCTTGATGAAAGAGTTCCTCCCATGCACAGCGACGTGATCTCCGATCAGTTGATCAAGCTCGAAGGCAACGGCATGATATTGCGCAAGGTGACTTACTGGGACGAGGAGTCCGAAGATTTTGTGTCGCTGATCTGCAACAAACTCGACCTTGGCCACGACCATTGTGAAAATACAGACCGACCGCTGGCAGATCGAGATATTCTTCCGCAACTTGAAGCAGCACTTCAGAATCAAAACATTCGTGGGTACAAACGCGAACGCCGTTCACATACAGATTTGGACAGCATTGATTCTGCCTCTAACGCCAAGATCTGCCTGAGGCTCTATCGAATCGAAAATCTACCATACCGTGCCGTAGGCAGAATCTTTTTGTTGTGCATCTTATTTGTCTTTTGTCGCTCGATTATGTTTGTCTGGAGAAGATACTTTTTGATTCGAGGCAAATCAATTGGCTTTAATACGTAATTTCGAGCGGCGCATTCACTCTCCCTGCTGATCATTCGCACTTGTGCGGCGGATCATAATCTGCCTTTAATCGTCTTGTCGGTTTTATAGTTTTACCGGCATATGACGAGGATGAGCATTTGCTTTTTGCAGGAAAAAGTTGTTCGAAGTAACGGGTTCTATCTTGTCTTTTAATTGTGGCTATCGGTTAATGGTGCACAACATCCCGGCACACCAAACCAAAAGGAGGCGAAATGGGTGGCGAGGAGTTCAGGAAGTTCATCGTGGAGAACAAGCTGGCGCATCCCGACAAATCTGTCTATTTCGAGAGGTGGGTAGAGAAGTGGAGGCATTTCATGCGGATGAGGGGGCTGCGGATCACCGACAAGGCTTTGCTCGAGTTCCTGGAGGAGCTTTCAAGGAGGGAGGTGCCGGACTGGCAGATCCGGCAGGCGCACACGGCCTGCCAGCTCTACTTCAAGCGGTTCATCCCGGCCATCGATCCCACCCGGATCGTGGAGGGAGGCGGAGGACGATTTCTGCCGCGTCATGAGGCTGCGGCACTACTAGAGGACCGAGGAGTCGTACAAGGGGTGGATAAACCGCTTCGCCTCGTTCGTCAAAGGCAAAAGCCCCGGTGAGGTTGGGAACACCGAGGCGGGGGACTTCCTCACGCACCTCGCCCTCGCCAGGAACGTGACGTCGTCGACGCAGAACCAGGCGCTGAACTCGCTGCTATTCCTCTTCCGGCACATCCTCCACAAGGAACTGGGCAACCTCGAAGGCGTCGCGCGCGCGAAGCTGCCCTTCCGGCTCCCGGTCGTCCTCGACGACAGGGAGATCCCGGCGCTGTTCAGCCCGCTCACTGGACGGTATCTGCTGATGGCGAAGATCATGTACGGCTGCGGCCTGCGGCTCAGCGAATGCCTGAGCCTCAGGGTGAAGGACATCGACTTCGGGAACGAGTTCGTCATGGTGCGCTGCGGCAAGGGCGGCGGCGACCGCACCACGGTGATGCCGGTGTCGCTGAGGACGGCTCTATCAAAACAGGTCGAGTTCGTCAAAAGAACGCACGAGGCCGACCTCGCGGCGGGGCACGGGGAGACCTCCCTGCCGAACTCCTTGGAGAGGAAGTACCCGAACGCCCTCAAGGAACTCGCGTGGCAGTGGCTCTTCCCCATGGGGACGTATTCGCGCGACCCCGCCAACGGGAAGTTCAAGCGCTACCATGTGCTCGACACGGCTGTGCAGCGGGCCATGAAGGGCGCTGTGGCGACGGCGGACATCAACAAGCCCGCCTCGTGCCATTCACTTCGGCACTCATTTGCGACTCGATTGCTTGAGGCGGGATGCGATCTTCGTCGCATCCAGGAATTATTAGGTCACCGTGACATAAAAACGACCATGATCTACACGCACGTCGCGAAAAAGAGCTTCGCCGGGCTTTCGAGCCCGCTCGACATGCTTGGGGATGACGACAAGAAGTGAGTTTAAACTGGGCGGCGGAAGCCGCCCTGCCCTCCCCCATTTCACATAAGGCTCTCTTCTGCAACGCCAGGGGGCGGCGGCGGAAATTTCGGTGGTTTGGCTTACAGCCGCTGTCGGTACCCAAGACACCCCCCTAAAACAATTTCCGCGGACGGTTAGTGACCGCGGAAATGTTTTAAACCAACATCAGAGGGGGAAAGAAAAATGTCGAACAACACGGTCTATGAACTCGTCACCGCCAAGATCACCGAGCAGCTTGAGCATGGCGTCATCCCGTGGCGGCGTCCGTGGACGGGCGGGGGGGCACCGAGAAACGCCGTCAGCAAGCGCGAGTACTCAGGCGTCAATGTCTTCCTCCTCGGCGGGTATTCCTGCCCGTACTGGGGTTCATTCAAGCAGATCGGCGACCTCGGCGGCAACGTCCTCAAAGGCGAAAAGGGTTCGCTCTGCGTATTCTGGAAAATGCTTGAGAGCGAAGACGAGGTGGACGCCGACGGCAAAGCAAAGAAAATACCCCTCCTCCGATATTACACGGTCTTCAACATTGCGCAGACCACTCTTGCGGACGATCCACGCTTTGCCATTGAAACAAAGCAGCACGACCGCATCGCCGAGACCGAGCGGATCGCCGCCGACATGCCGAACCGCCCCACCATCGAGGACAAGGAGAGCAGAGCATATTACCGCCCATCCTCCGACGTTGTTAATGTTCCTGCCCTCAAGTATTTCGAGAGCGGCGAGGAGTATTACAGCACTCTCTTTCATGAGCTGGCCCACTCGACGGGGCACGCAAAGCGGTTAAACCGGGAGGGCATCAACGAAGTAGCGGCCTTCGGAACGGCGACATACTCAAAGGAGGAGCTAATAGCCGAGATGAGCGCCGCTTACCTCTGCGCCTCATGCGGGATCGAGCACTCAGCCGCCTACATCGGCGGGTGGCTCCGCAAGCTCAAAGACGACAGACGGTTAGTTGTCTTCGCTGCAGCGGCGGCGCAGAAAGCGGCGGATTACGTCCTCAACCGCAAGGGGGAATAAGCGGCACTGGTAGCCAGGCGAATGCCTGGCTACCAGTTTGAACCCCGCATCCCCAGCTTGTTTTTATATCCAAATGGGTATAATGTGTAAGACGAGGGGAAGAATGCTTATAATCAACCGTGAGATGCTACACGCATACATGACGGGCAATGCACTGTCACGCAAGCCATTGTCACGCTGGATCAAAATAACGGAAGCAGCTAAGTGGGAGAATCCAATTGATGTTAAATGTGTGTTCCCCACGACAGACTTCATCGGCGGGAACAAAGCGGTGTTCGACATCGGGGGAAACAATTATAGGCTTGTCGTGATAGTCGTATACGTCGAAGGCATCGTAAATGTGCAATGGATAGGCACCCACAAAGAGTACAGTAAAAGAAGCTTCAAAGGGTGAAATACTATGCTTAAAATCATACCAGTCACGAATGATGCGGATCATAAAAAAGCACTTGCCAGCATCACTTTGGTAATGCGGAAGCATGCCAATTGCGAAAAGGGAAGTCCCGAGGGGGCTTACATGCGTGCCCAAGCTCTCATCATCGAAGATTATGAGAAAAAGCGCTGGCCAATACCTGCGGAATGGTCGGAAGACTTCGACGCAGTTGATTACCTCAAAACAGCTCTTAAAGAAAAAGGGATCACACAATCAGACGTTGCGGAATGCTTTGGCAGCCAACCGCGATGCTCGGCGGTACTCAACCGTAAACGTGGCTTAACCCTTAACATGGCGCGGAAGCTTCACCGTAAGTTAGGAGTACCCGCCGATCTGCTTCTTCGTTAAATCCTCACGGGCTTTCCCCCCGTCACCCCCCATCGGTTAGGGCGAAAGGCATGCGGCCGCGGGAAACGGCCTTTCCCTGCTGGTCGCTCTTAAGGGGGATGCGCAGCACCACCCCCCTACAGCTTACCCCCCCGAGGGAACAATAATATATAACTATAACTTATATTATTATAGCTATATAGCATAATCAGGTTTTAGCCCGTCTCTGATCTTCCGCAAGCACCGCATCAAATGTGTTTAAGAATAGCTCGTTTGTGTCAGCCGTCCTCAATACCGCCCTCATGACCGCCGCCGCACTCACACGCACCCCGCATTGCTTGTTGTAGTACTCCGCAAGAGCATCAATCCTTTTTTTAAATCTTGCTCTTTTAGCAGGATGCAGAGGTTTTGCTTTCGCTCTTTTTTCTGCGCAGTCTTTCGGACTGCCGCAACAGGCTGCTGGACGGGGGGGGTGTTTGAGCTTCATTCGTCGAGGCGACCGCCGCAACCATTTTCTTTAAATCCGCCTGCTTCATAGTAATACCTCCCTCTGTTTACTTTATTTTTTTTGATAGACAAACTGACAAGACCTCAGTAGCCACCCTGCCAAGCTCCTCGCGTGCGGGACGATCAAGCGCCCTCCATCCAAGAGCGACGGCGTGCTGATAGCATAGCCGCCTTGAGACGTGTGATTTCAAATGTTCAACTCCTGTAGCTTCCGCAAGGTCGGCCATATGCTTGTGAAGGTTTGAGTTTTTAACAACAGAATTGAACAGTATGCGTAGATGGCATAGTGTTAGAGAACGTGCAAAAAAGTGCCATAAGGAATTTCCGCAGCAGAAACCCGTCTAATAATTACAAAATCAATATATTGAAGGTAGTAACTTTCTCTTTGAGCCCCCCTTCCCTGGCCAAGACTGTTCCCCTCCCCCCCCGCGCATCTGCAGTCGAGTCGTGTTGCTTTTGTGTCGCTGTCGTGTTACAATGTATGGCAATGGCATTACAACATAACGGGTGAGACACATGGCGACCGCAACTCTTTCCGTACGGACCGATAAGAACCTTAAGACCGAAGTGGGCAGAACCCTGCGGAGGCTCGGGCTGACACATTCGACCGCGATCAACATCTTTTATCACAAAATCAAAGAGACGAATGGCATACCATTCGATCTTCGAGTGCCGAACGAGACAACCCGCAGGGCTCTTGAGGACTCCCGCAAAGGAAAAGTGAAACGCTTCGCGGGAACTGATGAGCTCCTCAAGGACCTCGGCATATGATGTCTGTCTCGCGGACCTCGCAATTCAAAAAAGACGTGAAGAGGCTTCTGCGCTCCGGGACGGGCCATGCGGACAAGCTTAAACCCGTGATAGGAAGACTCGCCAATGGACTCCCCCTCGAGCCTCGCCACAAGCCTCATCCTCTGAAAAACGAATGGGCCGACCACATGGAGTGCCATGCCGCTCCGGATCTGCTGTTGATCTACAAGGTCGACGACGCAAAAGGGGAGCTCACACTTGGGTAATCCAGCACAAAAGTACCAAAAGTCTCACATAATAAGCTATAAGTATCTTTTTATAAAACACATATGATAATAGTCAGGGTGCCAAATCAGCTTCCCGCTTAATTCCCATTCCCTGCTCGTGTAATATCTTAATCGTTGCTTACAATCCGTCTTTTGCGGTGCTTCCCGTCGGGATTTCAGCCAAAAGTCGTTGCTCGCGGTCCAGCTCCGCTCGCAATTCCGCCTCGGATGGCAGGACGAGTTTGTATTTGCTCGCGAAGAGTTGTTCGTTGCCGTTAAGAATCGAGAAGCGCACCACGGAGGCATCCTTGCGGGCGCAGAGAATAATACCTACTGTGGGATTGTCATCTGGACTTCGCCGCAGTTCATCATACATGCGCACGTACATATCCATCTGTCCGATATCCTGATGGGTCAACTCGTCGGTCTTAAGATCGAAAAGCACGAAACACTTAAGCAGATAGTTGTAGAACACCAAGTCGAGATAAAAGTCTTTGGACTCAGTGCTGAGTCGCTGCTGGCGGGCGACAAAAGCAAACCCCTTGCCCAGCTCCAGCAGGAAGGCTTGCAGATTCTCGATGAGCGCTTCCTCCAATCTTGATTCAAGCAGCTTGCCGGTGTTAGGTAGGCCCAGGAACTCGAGAAGCACGGGGTCACGCACAAAATCACGTGGGGTAGACGGCATGGCAGCGATCTTCTCCTCGGCCTCTTCCCGTACCGGATGACGGTCTTTGCTGGCCAGCAACCGCTCGTAGTACAGCGTGCCGATCTGACGTTCGAGCACCCTCGTGCTCCAGTTCTGCGCCGCCGCCTCGGCCATGTACCATTCGCGCGCCTTCGCATCCTCCACCCGCAAAAGCGTGCGATAATGAGTCCAGCATAATTCTGTACGCACCGCGTTCAGAATCGGGAAGGTGCGGTAGAAACGGCACATGTGCCAGAGGTTGCGCTCGTCGAACCCCTTGCCGAACTCCGCTATAAGACGCTCCGACAATCGGGGCAGCAACCGGGCACCCTATTCCGCGCGCTCTAAACCGCCCTGCTCGAACTCGACAATGTGCCGCCCCACTTCCCAGCAGGTGCGCACCTGTGCCGCATCCACTACCCGCAGCACCTGCTGACGGGCATCCCTGATGAGCTCACGCAGCTGACCAAGAAGACTGTCCAATGCGGCAGTCGGTACTTCCACCGGGATAGGCTGGCGCGGATGGTCAATACGACCCTCTCGGAACCAGCGAAAATCCTTCTGGAAGGTTTCCTTGAGAAAGAAGAACCGGGCAAGCTTAGGCTGACCTCATTGAAAAACTTTTCCTTGTCCAGCCGGTTCAAGAAACTCCAGGATTCGATTGGATTTGACATGCCTAAAATCCTGAGCTATTCAATAAAGTGATTTTGGTCTCCACCTGGAATTCACAAGTGTTTTGTAATCCGGTTATTATAGCATTCGCTGTGAGACTCTTGGTACCTTTGTGCTGGAATACCCACCTCTGAGAGACCATTAAAAACGTGGGGAGGCAGAGTTTTTGAAGTGAAACGACAAAGACACGGCGTCGGGAGGCAATGGATACAAAAATGGATGATGAACTCTCTCAGACAGTCGGCAATAGTTGCCTCCCCACGTTTTTTATGGTCTCGATCTGGAGCGAATCCCAGAAGCCGCCGGTGGCGAAGGCCCTCAACTACGCGCGCGAGCTATACTACTCTTTTCATGCAGCCGTGTCGTGTCACGCTGGCGGCGGGTGGCTGACCCGCTCCGAGAGATCCTCGATGATCCCAACGGACGCGGCGATCTCCCGCCGCGAAAGCAAGGGCTCGATGGAGCCTCCCCCCGGCATCGGCTCAAGGCAGTGGCCGATGAAGTCCGCCAACTCGTCCTTGACTTGGTTGTTGTCGGGCCTCACCCACGAGGGGACGACGCAGGAGACGGGCTCTCCATCGACAAGCAACCGCTTGTCGGCCAGATCGCCGAAGACTGCGCCACCGCCGTCCATGGTCATATGGATCTCCCTGCGCCTCCGCTCTTCCGGCGGCACCAGCCATGACACGAACAGCGTCCCCTCGACGCCGCTGGCGTGCGCGAGGCGCGCCTCCAGCTCGCACCAGTTCGTGTAACGCGGCACGCCGGGAGCCAGTTCGTACCGTTCATCGCCGCGCGGATCGCACAGGCCGCACAGACGCACCTTGGCGACTTGTTCGCCAAGGCCGTCCTTATCGTACGGCTCAGCCTCCCCCGCCCCCAGGCTGAGCAGGGCGCGGACATGGTAGCCGCCCATCTTGCCCAGGCCGGCCACGGCCACCCGGATCACTTCGGCATCCCGCCGCAGAAGCCGCGTCGGTCCGTCCATTGGTCACGCCCTCAGCCACCGTGCCGTCCTGGCGGCAAGCTCCTTGTCGGGAATGCCGAGATCGGGCAGCCGCGAGAAAGGGATCATCTCGGCCGTCAGCGGCCCCGCGTATACCGCCCGCTCAAGCGCGGCCATGACGGCGGGGAAGTCCACCTCTCCCACTCCCAGATCCTCGCCGAAACCGTGGAGGCCTCCGCCGCAATCCTCTCCTTTCCAGTTCTTCACATGGATTGCCTTGATCCTCTTACCGAGAAGGTCGATGTAATCCTCAGGCCGCACATAGAGGCAGCAGTTGCCCAGATCCAAGTACATGCCGATCCTTTCTGAATCGAACTGTTCGAGATACAACTTCCATTCCATGGGGGAGAAGAGGAAACGATTCCAGACGTTCTCCAGTGCGATGTTGACGCCAAGCTCCTCGGCCACGGGTTGAAGCTCCCGGAGCGATTTTGTGGATTTCTCCCACACCTGAAGATAGGGGATCACCGGTCTTCCGGGATCCCAGGCCACCCTGCTGGCGCCTGGCACCACGAGAACCGACTCCGCGCCAAGCCATGAGGCGATCCGAAGATACGTTTTGGTGAACTCGACCGCGGCGCTCCGCTCCTTCTCGTCGGCCGCGCCAAGCGAGCATCCCCAGTAGAAGCCGGTCGCCAGCGTCCGCAGCCCGATCCCCCTCGACGCGGCATGCGCTCTGATCTTGTCGCACTCCGCGCGGCTGATGTCGATTTTCAGACAGTCCCCCACGGTCAGCTCCACGCCATCAAGCCCCTGCTCCTTCGCCCAGTCGATGAAGGCGAATGCGCTCTCCGCGCCGGAGAATCCTCCGAAGACCCAGTAGTTCAACGCTTTATAGGACATAATCATCTCCTTTGCTTTTTAGTATTGCAGAGCCACGGAGCGTCCGGCGTCCACCGACTCCTGCTCAGCCAGCACGATGCGCAGCGAGTCGGCCACGTCATCGACGCTCTGGTATTTGTCCGGCTTCACGCCATCTCTCACGCAGGCGATGAAATACGCCAGCTCCTGGTGCCAACCGGTTGGCAGCGCCGGATCAGCCACCGCGGGAGACTCCACGCGGCCGTCCTCCCAATAGATCTTGTACCCCTCCCCGGCGAGCCTGACGGTCGCCTTCTCGCAAATCACCTGGAAGCTCATCTCGAAGCCGACTTTCCGGCTGGCGGCCCACCCGCCCTCGGCGGTGACCAGCGCGCCATCGGCGTAACGATAGACGCTCAGCACATGATCCACACCGTCGCTCCGCACCCCCTTGGCTCCGAACGAGGAAACCGCTTCCGGCCGTCCAAAGACGTGCCGGACGAAGTCGGCGTCATGGAGATGGAGATCCAGCAACGCGCCGCCGCTGCGTTTGCTGTCCATGAACCAGTCGTCCCAGCCGTTGCCGGAGATGTCCGGCGAGAGGCGGCGGAACGTCGCGCTCCTGACCTTTCCGAGGGTGCCCGACGAATACAGTTCTTTGAAGTGGCGATACTCGGGCCAGGCGCGGACGCACATCCCCACGTTGAAGAACCCCTTCGCCGCCTTGACCTCCGCCACCAGCTCGTCAAGCTCCTTGATCGAGCGGCAGACCGGCTTCTCGCACATCACGTGCTTGCCGTTCCGGAGCGCGAGAACCGCGAGGCGCTTATGCTCGACCGTCGGCGCGCAGCTGTCCACGACGTCCACGTCTGCCGCCGCGATGAGCTCGGCGGCGTCGGCGTACGCCTTCACCCCCTCGAGGTCGAGAGGAACTGAGTTGTCCCCGCCGCCGATGTTGCCGACCACCGCGCTGACGTCGCCCGCCCGCTTCGCCGGGTCGACATCCGCCACCGCCACGACCCTGACTCCCGGAAGCCCCTTGTAGATCCGGAAATGCGTCGTCCCCATGAACCCAAGCCCGACAATTCCCACACCGATTTTTCTCACGTATTCATCCTCCCTGCGTTTTTACCGTCATTCTACCAGAGATTGGCCGCCGTGTGAATGGACGCCCTTGCAAAGATATAGACTTTTTTGCAAATTGTGGTATTTTCATACAAAAAGAGGGAGTCGACGGAATGGCGGCGGATCAAGGCGTGGAGGTCATCCTCGGCGACGAGGTGCAGCGGCTGCTTGACACCTTCGCGGCGGCGTTGCGGGTGCGGGTCGCGCTGTATGGCCCTGACGGCGCGATCATCACCACGAACCATCATCTCCGTAACTCGGAATACTGCCAGCTCATTCAGAAGATCCTGCCGGGGCGCTGCGAGGCGCTGGATGCCTCCAAGCAGGCGGAGTGCCTCGTCAAAGGCTCCCTCCAGTGCTACCGCTGCCACGGCGGACTGAAGGAGGCGGTCGCTCCCGTCATGGCGGACAATCGCCTGGCTGGTTTCGTGCTGATCGGCCAGTTCCGCGACACCGAGAGACCACCGGCGGACATGCCGCAAGGGCGTCGTGGCGACGCATCCGCCGCACAGCTCCGGCGCGCGTTCAACAAGCTGCCGTTCGTCGAGACGGAGCGGCTGGACGACATCCTCGGGATGTTCATGATGCTGGTGGACTACATCGTGGCCCGCGAGCTGGTCGGGCTGCGCGGCGACTGGGTCTTCGAGAAGGCGCGGCGCTACATCGAGCGCCATCTCTCGGAGGCGATCCGCCTGGAGGATGTGGCGCGGCACGTCGGGCGGAGCGTGTCGTCGCTCGCCCACCTCCTGAGAAATCGGTACGGAACCACGTTCAAGCGGCTGCTGATCGAGAGGCGCCTGGAGCTGGTCGAGAAGCTGATGCGCTCGCGCCCCGAGCTGTCGATCGGCGAGGCGGCGGCAACGGCGGGGTTCGAAGACCGCTTTTACTTCTCACGAATATACCGCAAATACCGTCACCGGACGCCCAGCCAGCAACGCAAGGAGGACCACTCCGCGGCGTCATTGGCGAAACCGTGACCTCCATCCTGATTCAAAATTGACACCTGCGCCATAAACGTCTCCTCGATGAAACTATAGGCCATCGTCCCTTGTTTCCCTGTCGTGATCTTGACATATCTCCACCAGTTTGCTATAATAGGCTAAAGTGCTTGATACATTAAAGCGCAGGCACCCGCCACTCGCGGCCGACGGTATTGACCTGGCGCAAGTTCCATGGCTCGGCAAGCCAATGGCACACAAAGATTTGGAATGGTGGAAACGGATCGCCGCGCGTCCCGCCATCGAGGGACTCGAAGGGCTTACGGGGAAGTTGGTGGAGTGATATGGCGTCATGACAGGTGACAGGGTTCGGGGTTCAGGGATGAATGGAACAGTTCAATCGCCACCGGGAGGTGCCCTCCGCATTGGAACGGGCATGAATTTCATCCGCCTTATACTGTGGGAGCCAGCTCCTGCTGGCGCTCTTCTGTGATCGCTGTGATAGAAACGACTACGCCACACCCCATCATCGAAGGTGACTTGTGAAGAATGTTGCCCGCCACGTCTCGCACCTTGCGTTTCACGTCTTTCGTTTCACGTCGTGCGCCACATGCCTCGCAGCACTCTTGCTACCATCCTTCCCCGCCGCGGCGCTCGACGTCGTGGTGTCTTCCGGCAGGATCCACGCCGCTCCGGGACAGGAGGTGCCGATCACGGTCAACGTCAATGGGCTGCCGCATGGGGTTCGGGCGGACGTGAGGTGCCGCGTCATCAACCATCTCAGCTCTGTCACCGCCACGTTTGACGGTGCGACCGACGCTGCCGGAAAGGCATCGTTCTCGTTCGCTCCGACAGAGGAGTATGGCTACGAGGTCTGGGCCGAGGCATCCGCCAACGGCGAGTGGGCCAGCGCCTCGGCATTCTTCGCCTGTTCGCGCAACCCCTACGCCACCGCCGTCGACTACTCCTACAAGGCGAATCTGACGCGGTATCTGGATCTGCGTCCCGACGGCACGCCGTATCCCAAAGGAAAACCGGGCAATCCGCAACTGCTTGCCCTGATCGAGGAGCGGGTCGCCTATTTCCGCACCAATTACCTGAACGTGGTCGAGTCGCAGCCCTACTGGCTCATGGGAGCCTTCGAGCCGGGCATCCTCCCGGCGGACAACATCTTCACCTACGCCTTCGCCTACAGCTCGGTCAACGGCTGGCGCTGGCTCTTCCAGCGCTGCCACGACTATGGCATCTCGTGCGTGGTCTACTCGGCGGCCTTTCTCAGCGGCCTCGACGGCTCGGAATTCGCCCGCAAAAACCCAGACCTCATCTCGTATGAGCGCAACGGCATCCCGTGCGGCGGGATTGACACCCAGAACACGGCCGCCTTCCGCGCCTACTATGCGGATTATCCGGCATCGCTCAAGGACTGGGACAAGAAGCCCGGACTTCGAGGAAAGGCTCCGGACTTCACCTGCGGGCGGGTGAACTGCGTGGAGCTCCGGGCGGTTGACTTCGCCATCGCCGCCGTCCGCGAAGGCAAGCCGTTCATGGGATACGACGGCATCCGCTTCGACGGTCATTACACCGTCCCCGCCCTGGGCGATCCACTCGGCGTCTCCAGCAAGGTCTTGGATTACGCCGGCAACGCGCAGCCGATCGGCGCGGCGGGAGACGCCCTCACCGCCCGCAACATGCGCCATGCGATGGGCGAGATACGCGCGAGCTTCCCCGACTTCATGTTCGGCTTCAACTGGGCCGGATTCCGCGAGGCCGACACGAAAGCGCTCGCCGCGCTCCAGGAGCCCGCCGCCATCGCACCGGGCTCCTTCATCCTTGACGAGTGCGCCAAGGGCGCGCTGTGCCCCACCGCCCGCGACAACAAATGGACGGACTTCATCCGCATCATGGGGGCCGAGGCCGATCTGGCCCGCGCGTACGACTCGTTCCTGTTCGCCGGCTGGCAGGGCGGGCCTGGCTGGCGCGAGATCGACACCCGCTACGCGAAGGCGGTCTCGTGGGCGCTCGGCTTCCGTTGGATCGCAGGCGGCGAACTCCCCCACGGCCCCGCGTTCACACTCTACAACCAGTTCGCCTACCGCTATTCAGAATATATTCTCTCCAACGCGCGCGACAGGATCACAGCCAACGAGGCGGCGAAGCTGATCTCGGTTGGGGCCGCCGACAATCGCCTCCCGTGGTTCAAGGATTTCGTCTACCGCTCAAAGGGCAAAGGTCCACGCTTCGTCGTCATCAACCTGATCAATCCGCCAGTCGAGGACCATCTCGTCGCCGACGCCAAAGTCCCGCCCGCCGCCCGGAATGTCATCGTCACGCTGCGCAAGGAGCTGTTCGCGGGAGGCACACCAGATATTGAGCGTATCGCCGCCTTGTCGCCGGATTATCGTCCATTCCTTCAACCCGTGAAGATCGAGGCTGCCGGGGATACATTGAAGGTGACGTCACCCGACTTCGGCTATTGGTCGGTTCTCGTCATCCCCTATCAACCTTAATCGCAATCGTAATCGCACCACTTTGGCAATACTACACAACATAATAGAGAGGATCTCTCCATGCGGAATCTTGTGACCTCGCTTATACTGCTCGCCGCCCTCATATCGACGACACCACTACTGGCCGAGGACGCTCCGAAGCCGCCGCAGCCGGCCGTGGGGGTGTTCGGCCGTGACGCCTGGCCGATCATCGACCATCTCCGGTCGAAGGGCTTTCAGGTCATCTACCTATATTATGGGGCGAACTACACCGAGCGCTTCCTGCGGCAGTTCAACGTGATCGTGCTGGCGGAGAACGCCGACGTCGATCCGCGCGTCACGCAGAATCATCCGATAGGAGTCAAGCCCGAGTACGACGAGAGGATGCGCGCCCTGCTGGGCGACTTTGTGGAAAACGGCGGCGGTCTGCTCGCCTATGGCGGTATCGACTCGGCCAAACCTCTTCCGACGAACGCCATGCTGTCACGCTGGGGGGCGGAGTTGCTCAACGAGACGCTCGACGACTCCTCGCACAAGTTCACGCAACGCGGCGGCATGGGATGGGAGTACAACTACACGCAGGAGGTCGCCGACCATCCCGTCACCAAGGACGTCAAAACCATCTTCTACCCGCTGCGCAGCCTTTACGGCCAGGGGAACCAGCCGCTCAAGCTAGACAAGGAGTGGACGGTGTTCATCAAAGGTTCGGAGCAGGCGTCGAGTCATCCGATGAAGCAGGTCCAGGAGCAAACCTACATCGACCCCGACAAGCCGGGGACCTATCCATCGAAGCCGCCGCTGGCGGCCGCCCGCGACGCCGGCAAGGGACGCGTCGCCATTTTCGCCTGGAACCCCGTGCAGACCTTTTTCAACCTCGGGCATTTCATGGTCGAGGACATCTACTTCACGCGGGGCGGCGACGGCAAATCTTCTGATGGCATGAAACTGCTCGAACAGACGCTGAGATGGCTCGCCGAGCCTTCCCTCGCCCTGCGGGCGGCGAAGGAGTTCCCCGACGCCGCGGCCGGAGAGGCGGCGGTCAAGGCCCTGCCGGGGCTCTCCTGGTGGCTGCGCGCCGACTCCGGCGTGCAAAAGGATGACAAGGGGAATGTCCAGCAGTGGGACGATCTCGGCGGACAGGGGTTGAACGCCGCGCAGCCCGCGGCGGACCTGCGGCCCAAATTCATCGCCGACGGACTGAACAAGGCGCCGTGCGTCCGGTTCGACGGCAAGGACGACTGGATCGGCACGGCGCCCGCCCCGCTCTCCCCCGATTTCACGATGATCGCCGTGGCGCGCATGCTCAAGCCGCCACCCAACGTCTACCAGACCGTTTTCTCACACGCCGATGTGAAAAGCCAGACATCCGACGCCGAGGTCGGCTTCTGGACGTATCAACACGAGGAGCTCGAATATGGCGTGCGCATGCGCTGGCTCGGCTTAGATATGAAGGAGCGGCGATTGGCCGACAGCGGCTGGTATCTCCCGCAGACGCACCTCGACCCGCTCGTGCTGAGCTGGCGCCGCGAGAAAGCATCGCTCGCCGCCTTCGTCCAAGGCGTTTCGGTGGTCGAACGCGACGCGCCGGAAGCGGAGAAGACGGAGGGGCTGGGGTTCCGCCTTGGCCGCCACACCAACTCGGCCAACCAATTCCTCAGTGGCGACATCGCCGAGGTGCTGCTGTTCGACCGCGCGCTGTCCCCGGACGATCGCGCCACCGTGGAGGCGTATCTGGCGGCGAAATACAAACTCCAGATGCCGACGTCCTTCGGCGGCTACAAGAACAAGAAATTCCGGACTCAGCCGAAGTTCCCCGCGCCGCTGGCGTGGAGCAAGGTCAAGATCGGCGAAGCCCCGAAAGACCGCCGCTGGTTCAAAGGCGTCATAGGCGCCCGCAGCTCCCTCACCGGCGGCAAAGGCTCCGTCGCCGAGTACGCGGCGGCGGCCAAGGCGGCGAAGCTCGACTTCATCGCCTTCCTCGAGGACTGGACCAAACTCGACGAGAAGAAGTGGACCGACTTCCGGGCGGAGTGCCGCGAAGCCAGTACCCCGGAACTGCTCGTCATGCCGGGCTACGCATATCCCCGCGGCACCGTCAAAGACATCTATTTCAAGGTCGGCGACATCCACTGGCAGCGCAAAGACATGTGCGCCCCCGACGGATCAAGCGTGATGAACGTGGAGTTCGACCTCTTCGGCGAGGGGGAATGCGTGATCGGCCCCTTCGACATCAAGAACCTCAAATCGCCCTTCTGGCGCGCCAACGCCTACAACAGCTTCGCCGTGGCGACCACGAGAGACGGCAAAACCGACTGGGATCTGGAGCCTTTCCTGGCGGTGACCGAGATCAAGGACAACCCGCGGCCGCTCGCCGTCGACCTTCTCGACGATCCCTCGCAGGTCGCCGCCGCCGCCACGCGCTTCCTGACCTGCCTCTTCGTGAAAGACCAGGACGAGGCGCGGAAGGCTTTCAAGCAGCCAGACCAGTTCAACCACTGGGCGCAGGTCTCCAACGGGCCGATGATCACGCTGATCCAGTCGGAGAACCCTTGGCGCAAAGCGTACGGCAAGGCGACACCCGGCATGGAGCGGATCATGACGCGGATCATGGGCGAGTCCGACCAGCCGCTCAAGGAGCTCACCGTCTACGACGGAGCGCAGCTCTTCCGGCGCTATGCGCTGTCGGGCAACAGCTTTGACATAACCATGAACAGCCTCCACGACCGGGAGCACTCCTGGGTCTACGTGCTCACAGACGCCGCCGGACGCGCCGCCGTCCGCTCGCAGAGCGGCTCAATCGCTTTCTTCCACCACCGGTTCATGTGCGGCGACCGGCAGAACACGCTGGCCTCCTCCTTCGACATCGACAAGGACGGCAACGAGGTCAACATCGCCGCCGCCTGCATGCAGCAGAAAGCATCGTGTGCGGCTTCGGCTTCCCCTCGAACGCCCAGATCATCCAGCGCGTGCCGTGGTACTGGGACGGATGCGCCGGCGGCATCGCCGAGGGCGTATGCAACCCGCTGCTGACTCTGCCGCTTCCCGTGCCGGAGATCAAAGGGCAGGAGCGGTGCATATTCGGGCGCATCGAACTACCGCTCTCGTCGCGCGATGTCATCTGCCAAAGCACCACGTGGGACTACGCCTGCTCCAGCATGGCCGAGGCGTACGCCTCGCACGCTCCGCTGCTTCCGCTCGTCGACTACACCGCCCGCGCCCGCTGCTTCGAGTTCAAGAAGACGCCCGACGCCGACGCCGTGATGCTCGTCGAGGGCTACTACCGCATGCTCAAGGATGGCGAGTTCAAACCCGGCGACTGGTGGTACCGGACAAAGATGAGCCACACCTTCTATCATTTCGGCGGACGCCCGAACGAGCTGGCCTCATACGCCTTCATGAACTACGCGGCGAATGATTTTCGCGTTGGCGCGTTCCCGCCCAAGAACCAGTGGATCAACGAAATGGCCCCGCTCGCCCCCGGCGGCTACTTCGCCGTCTACAATAGAACCGAGCAGGCCGCCGTCTTCCCGCTCGACCGGCCCATGCTCGCCGGCATGTGCCTCATGCAGGACGGCTGGTGCCGGGTCGCGCTCGGGTACGACGACCACATGAACAAGCCGTTCAAAAAGGACGATGTGGTTCCGTTCCGCCTTGTCGTCTGGAACGGCCCCCTGGGGCAGCCGCCGGACAACCGGCAGGTCGAGCAGTTCAGGACGGCGTTCGGACTGCAGGGCGGCGAGCCCGCCTACAAGGCCGCGCCGCGGCAGGGCAAGATCCTCTCGACCGCGTACCTGCTCGACATCGAGGGAGACAAAGGCGGCTTCGCCGGGACGCTCGCCAAGGCCCCGCTGCGCCACCGTCTGCCCGTCCGAGTCCACGGCGTCAACCCGAACTGGACGTGCGGCATCGTCGACAAAACCGAGAAGTGGTGGTTGCCCACCGGCGTGATGCCTGATCTGCCGGAGCTCGCCCCCTCCCCCGCCGCCGGCGAGGGGTACGCCACCTACGCCGCCCTGGATCTCGCCAAGGACCGTGACATCTACCTTGGCAACGTGGTCGTCTGCGACAAGCCCGAACTGACGCTCACGCTGCTGCCCGACGGCGAGGGCGGCTTCATGATCGAGGCGCACAACCCGACCGACAAGGAGATCACGGCCGAAGTCTCGACCGTCCCCGAGTTCACGCTCTGCCCGCCGATCAAAGGAGCAGCCACGGTACCCCCCGGCGCGTCCGCAATCATCGGCACCGTAAAGGACAAGACGCAGAAGTGAATGGTTGCCGTGGGAAGAAAAAAGCTGGTCGGCCGCAGGGCAATCGCATGAAACGAGTGATGGTTTTCTTTTCGCCTCGTCCCGACCTCCGCAGAGGAGTCGGGGCGAGGCTGTGGAACGCGCAGACCCGGCTGCGCTTTGTGCCGCGGGCGGAGCCCGCCTCAAGCCGACTCCGTCGGCGGTGACAGCGGCGTCAGGCCGCCGCACTCACACAGCCAGGCTGCGCCTGACGGGGGAAAAGCGAAATGCTACGCTCGTTTTCACGCATTTGCCCTGCGGACGGAGCCCTGTCGGGACGAACTGCCGTCACGCCACACGGGGGCGACGCATCACAGCCTGGAGCACCCGCCCCTTGACAAACGCCGCCTTGCGGGATATAATTACTAAAAGCGCTTGAGAAGCTACAACACTTAATGCGTGAATGATGGAGGCCAACATGGGGGACGGTGCTGTTCGCCGGATGGGCGGATGCGTAGTGGCGACAGTTATCGCTCTGGCTTGCGCGGCGGCCGCGGGGGCGGCGGAGCTGAAGGTCTCGCAGGCGGGGCCGAAGGTCACGGCGGAGAACGACTTCTACAAGCTGTCGATCGACGCCTCACGCGGCGGCGCGGTCAGAAGCTTCGTCTACAAGAAGTTCGACCCGGCCAAGGAGTGGATCTACCCCGAGGGCGGCGGACTGATGGAGGACATGATCTGGCAGCAGAACCATCCGGGTGAGCTGCAGAACCATCCCTACGAATGCAAGATCGTCGAGCAGACCCCCGCGCGCTGCGTGATCGAATTGTGGCGCGCCTTCCAGCAGGATCCGTTCAAGGGGCTTGTGATGCGCAAGCGCATCACGCTCGCCGCCGACAGCCCGGCGCTGCCTGTCGCCATGACGCTCGAGAACACCATCGACAAAGATCTCTTCCCCGGTGCGTGGGTTCAGAACCGCGCCTTCTGCGGCGGCAACAAGGGCGTCCAAGTCTCCTACCGCCCCTCCTATTTGGGCATCCGCATGGCCTACATCGACAAGAGCGGCCGCGAGTTTGGCGAGGACTTCGTGCGCCGTCCCGCCGGCGGCTGGGCGATGATGTTCGACCAGGACTCCAAAGCCGGACTTCTCGCTCTGATGGACTACAACTACTTACGGATGCACTACACCTGCCTGAGCGCCTACACCAACGAGTGGTTCTACGACCGCGTCCTGATCCCGCCAGGCAAGAGCTGGACCACCGCGTACACGCTGATACCCGTCAAGGACGTCGACAACTGCTACCACGCCGACGCCGACCTCTTCATCACCGCCTCCCGCGAGGGCGACACGCTCTCCTTCAACGTCCGCGCCTCGGACGCTCCCGTGGCCGCGGCCACACTTTCCGCCAGGATCGAGAAGGCCGACCGCTCCGCCATGTTGCTGGAAGGATCGGTGGAGCTCAAGAACCTTTTAGCGGACGTGTCGCAGCCGCTGAAACTTGCCATCCCGGGACTCGAGAAAGAGCCGGGCGTGGTCGTCACCCTGGACATCGAGTCGAACGGCAAGAAGCGCGGCGTGGAGTTCATGTACTGCATCGACAGCTCGCGCTACTTCGCCCAGGAGACGGCCTCCACCTACCGCGCCCCCCTGCCCCGCAAGATCAAACCCGAGCTGACGGGCGACCGGAAGCTCGCGCTGACCGCGCACAAAGGGGTTTCGGTCCTGCACGGCATGGGACTGTGGTACGACTTCAACCGCGTTCCGGAGATCTTGAAGGGGATCGACCCCGAGGCCGCCGTCAAGGAGGCGTCATTCCACATCTCGACGCTGGGGCCGGAGCTGACCTACCAGCCGCTGCTCGCCGAGGAGCTGATGGGCTACGACCTGATCATCCTCAACAACGTGGGAGCCAACGCCCTGGGCGAGCCGGGCGAGGCCGCCGTCGACCAGTTCGTCCGCTCCGGCGGCGCGCTGCTCATCATGGGTGGCATCTGCACTATGGGCAAGGGGCGCTTCGACGAGGGTCCGCTCGCCGAGGCCCTGCCGCTGGCCGTGATCCCGTTCTTCGACCTGGCGAAGTTCGACAGCTTCGAGCGGATCATCGACCCGAAGTCGCCGGACAAGGATCACGGGACGGTCCGCTGGTACCAAAAGCCGAAAGCGGTCAAACCCGACGCCACAACAGTCCTGACCGCCAAGGGCGAACCTATGCTGCTCGTCAGAAAACACGGCAAGGGCAAGGTCGCCGTCTTCCTCGGCACGCCGATGGGGGATCCGCCACAGGGCGCGACGCCCTACTGGGAGTCGGAGGCGTGGACCGCCTTCATGCGCGGCTTCGTCGGCGGCATCCTGCCGGGAAAGGAGTGAGCCATGAGGACCATCACAAAAACAACATCCCGCTTGATCGCCGTCATATTCCTCCTCACCGCAAGTATTGCGGTCTACGCCATGGACCTCACCATATGGCCGGACAAACTCCACGTGAAGCCGGGAGAGCCGGTGCGCATCACGGTCACGGTCCGCGGTGTCGACACCGCCAAGCCGGCGAAGGTCGAATGCCGCATGGTCCGCGGGTTCGGCGTCGAGTCGGCCCGTTTCGAGGGGACGACTGACGCCAAGGGGGAGGCCGTCTTCGAGTTCAAGCCTGAGAAGGAGTTTGGCTACGAGGCGTGGGCGATGGCCTCGCTGGACGGACAGTGGGCCGAGGGCAAGGAGTACTTCGCCTGCGCCGCCAACCCGTTCGCCACCGCCATCGACTACGGCGGGGCTGACCTCAACGCTCTGCTCGACCTGCTGCCGGACAAGACCCCGGCCCCGCGCGGCGAGCCGCAGAACCCGGAAATCGTCAAACGAATCCAGCGCGAGGTGGCGAGCTGCCGCGAGTTCTACTGGTCGGTCATCGAGGCGGGGGGGACCTACTGCACCTTCTACCCCGGCGTGCCGCCGACGGACAACTTCTTCACGGCGGGGCACTACTTCGGCTCGATGAACGGCTACCGGAAACTCTACAGCACCCTGCGCGCCAACGGCATCAAGACCCTCGTCTACTGGGCCGCCTTCCTCACCAGCGTCGGCGGCTCCGACTTCGCCCGCAAGAATCCCGACCTGCTCTCCTACAGCGCCGACGGCTGGCTCTGCCCTCAAATAAACACCGTCAACTCCCGCGAGTTCCGCGACTTCTACAAGAACTACCCCGAAAGCCTCAAAACCATGAAAATGGAGTGGTGGAAGGGGCTGATGGGCAAGGCCTGCGATCTGCAGTGTGGACGCCCCTGCTTCGTCGATATGCGCGCCTCCGAGATCGGCACAAAATGCGCCATCGACGCCTTCGACGCCTACGGCTTCGACGGCCTCCGCTCCGACGGCCACTTCAGCGTCCCCTGCTACGGCGACCCGCTCGCCGTCGCCACCAAGCTCATGGACTGGAGCGGCACGCCGCAACCGACCGGCGAGGCGGGGGACAAGCTCACCGCCCGCAACATGCGCTACTTCATGGACACCATCAAGAAGGAGCGTCCGTCAATGCTGCTGGGCTTCAACTTCGCCGGACTGCGCCCCGACTCCTGGGGATACGAGTCCATGGACCGCGAGGAAATCAAAACAGTCGTCCCGGGCAACTGGATCCTCGACGAGTGCGCCAAGGGCGCCCTCAGCCCCTCCCACCCCGACAACAAATGGGTCGACTTCATCCGCACCCAAGGCGGTCAGGCCGACCGCGCCCGCGCCCTCGACGCACACCTCTTCGCCGGATGGGGCGGCGGCCCTGGACAGAAGGACATCGACACGCGCTACGTCAGAGCCATCTCATGGGCCCTCGGCCTCCGCTGGCGTGTCGGCGGCGAGTTCAAACGCGGACTCAACCCCGTCAGCTACCGCCGCGACAACCAGTTCGCCTACCGCTATTCACAGCACATCGTCGCCAACGCTCGCAAACGGCTGTCCGCCGACGAGGCCGGAAAACTGGTGGCGGCCGGCGGCAGCCGTCCCGTGTGGTTCAAGGATTTCGTCTACCGCTCGACGGCCGCTGGCGAGCGCTGCGTCGTCGTCAACCTCATCAACGCCCCGATGGAGGACCGCTTGACCGTCGACGCCGTCGCCCCGCCGCTGGCGAGGGATGTCCGGCTCGAACTTAACGAGAAGATTTTCGAAGGTGGTAAGCCGTCAGTGGGGCAGATCATGATCCTCTCTCCCGATTCCACGCCGTACGCCCAGGTCGTCACCTCGATCCGCACCGAAGGCGGATGGCTCAAGATGAGTTTGCCGCCGCTACCCCTGTGGTGTATCGTGGTCGTGCCGTATTAAACACTCCGAAAACAATCCGAGGGTGGCTGGTGGCGGGCGGCGTATGTGCCAGTAAGGATCGACAGGCGGACATGCGCGACGGACGGATTGTTTGTGGTTTTGAAAAATTCAAACCATATGAAAATCTGGGAGCATAATATGGAGCGCACGCAGCACCACACTCCAAACATGCTGATCTTGAATAGGATGCGGCGTCAGATTTTCACCAGCGGAGCGGACGGATTGTTTATAGTGGGAAACACAACTCAAGGCCAAACCATAAAAATCAGGGAAGGTGGTGCTGTTCGCATGCATAATTCTCTCACCATTGCGATCTTTCCGAATCGCACGCGACTTCAGATTTTTAGGAGCCGGACCATTAACAATTCTATGAGGGTGGAGGCGAACGCCTTCACCTTGATAGAATTATTAGTGGTGATCGCCATCATCGCCATTCTGGCGTCGCTGCTGCTGCCCGCGTTGAAGAATGCCCGCGAGAAGGCGCGGCAAGCCATCTGCTCGTCGAATATCAAGCAGTGGAACCAGGCGTTCATGCAGTACGGCATGGACTACAACGACCGCTTTCCCGGGCTCGCCTGGCCGGATCAGAACTACAACACATGGTACATGTCAGCAGGCATGTACCTGTTCCCCACCCTGCAGGCGGCAAACGCCACTGAATGGAAAAAAGTCGGCTCTCCGAAATACTCGGGCAGGAAGGACTCCGTCGCCTGCTGCCCCTCCGACACGTATCTCGATAAAAAGTGGCAACTCAGTTACGGTTACCATGCATGGAACAACCCCGTCACCCAAGTCCTCTATTATGATATGTCTTTCCGGAAATCAGGCCGTCTCACCAGTCCGTCGAAATGCTTCACCATCACCGACACCACGCACAGGAGCCATTACGACGCCGGCGGCGGCGACAGCAACGAGGACTTCCGCATCCGGGGGCCAGCCCCCGCGGATATCGTCGACGACCGCCACAACATCGGCATGAACATCGGCTACTGTGACGGCCACGTCGAATACCTGAAATGCTTCCGCCTGAACTTTCCCAAGGAATCGCAGGACCCCGCCCTCTGGCGCCCCTACAACGACGTCTTGTCGCTCACGCCGCCCTATTGACCGCGGCGAGGCCGGGGTCATTGCGGGATCATTGCGTTCGCCCGCCGCCCAATAACCACTGACCTTTCCTGACGCCCCGCCGCCGCCGCCTCTTGACACGACCCGCCGCATGGGCTATACTGACATCAATAAAGCGCTTGCGTCATTAAATCGCTTTAAGGTGGCCCGCAACGAGGAGGTAGGCGATGAGGCTCATGAGGAACGGTGTCGTGGCAGGGGTGGTTCTGGCGGTTCTCGCAGGGCTCGGATCCGCCGTCGTGGCAGGGTCGCTCACCCTCTCGGAGGCGGATGGCGGAATCAAGATCGAAAACGACTTCTGGCGTCTGTCGATCGATCCTGGCAGAGGGGGGGCGATCCGCAGTTTCGTCTACAAGAAGATCGAGCCACAGAACGAGTGGATCTACCCCAAGGGCGGCGGTCTGCTCGAGGACATGATCTGGCAGCAGCGGCATCCCGGCGAGCTGCAGGACGAGAAGTACGAGTTCAAGATCGTGATGAACACGCCCGAGCGGGTGGCGGTGGAGCTGTGGCGGGCGTTCAAAAACGAGCCGTATCCTGGTCTGACGCTGCGCAAGATCGTCACCTTGTCGGCCAACAGCGCCGCCATCAACGTCGAGACGATCCTCGAGAACCCCACCGACAAGCAGGTCTTTCCCGGCCTTTGGATACAGAACCGCATGTGGCCGGGGGCTAACCAGAACGCCGTGCCGGTCGCCACGCGGCCGTCCTACATGGGGATCAGGACCTGCGTCTGGGAGGACAACCGGCTGACCGGCTCCGAGTTCATCCGCAAGCCGGCCGCCCCATGGTCGGTGATCTTCGACCGGACGACCAAGGCGGGGATGCTGGTGCTGACCGATTTCAACTATCTCCAGCAGTTCTACAACTGCCTATCCGCCAACACCATGGAGACCTTCTACGACAGGGTGCTGATCAAGCCAGGCGGAAAGTGGAGCGTCAGGTACACGCTGCTCCCGCTGAAGGACGTGGAGAACTGCTTCTACGCCGACACCAAGCTGTTCGCCACCGGCTCGAGCAAAGGCGACGAGGTCACATTCGCCTTCCGTCCCGTCGACGCCCCGGTCGCCTCCGCCGCGGTCACCGTCATCGCCGACAAATCCGACAAGACCTCCAAGCTGGCCGAGCAATCCTTCACCATCAAAAACATCACGGCGGACACTCCGGCTTCCGTGACGCTGAACGTCCCGGGATCGTCCAAGGAGCCCGTCATCATCACGCTGAAGGTCGACACGGGAGGTGGCTCGACCACATTCGAGTTCATGCACTACGCTGACCGCACGTACTACACGATGCAGGACACGGCCATCACCTACCGGGCGCCCATCCCGAAGAAGGTGAAACCGGAGCTCATGGAGGACCGCGAGGTCAGCCTGCGGAAAGCGGACCATCTCCGAGTGCTGCACGCCGTGGGCATGTGGGCCGACATGAACAAGGTCGTCGAGGCGCTGGCCGCCATCGATCCGAAGGTCGAGGTGAAGGACACCTTCTTCCGCAGCTCGGTGCTCGGCCCCGAGCTGACTTGGCAGCCGATCCTCGTCGAGGATCTCCTCGACTACGACCTCGTCGTGATGAACAACGTCGGCGCCGACTGCCTCGGCGAGGCCGGCGAGATCGCCGTCGCGAAATACGTGAAAGCCGGCGGACGGCTGCTCATCTGCGGCGGGCTCTTCAGCCTTGGGAACTCGCGCTGGGACGAAAGCGTCCTCGTGGAGGTGACACCCGTCGAGACGGCGGGGCCGTTCGATGTGACGCGGTTCGACTCGTTCGCCAAGATCGCGGACGCCGCCACTCCCTCGTCCGACCTCGGCTCGGTCCAATGGCATCAGGCGCCGAAATCAGTGCGGAAAGAAGCGGTGGTCCATGCGGCGGCCGGCGGCGCGCCGATCCTGGTCTCATGGAAGTGCGGCAAGGGCGAGGTGATGGTTCAGTTGGCCACGCCGATGGGCAAGCCGCCGGAGGGGGTCACGCCGTACTGGAGTTCGCCCGGCTGGAGCTCCTTCCTGAAGTCGAAACTTTCGAAGATGCTGGGGAGGTGACACATGAACACTGCGCATAAAGGTTTTTCCATGATGATAGTCGGACGTCTACTGGTCAGTGTGATCGCGTTGTCGACGCTCACCGCCACCGCTTTGGAGGTGAAGGTCTGGCCGGCCAAGCTGCGCGTCAAGCCCGGCGAGCCGCAAGTGATCACCGTCTCCGTCGACAAGCTGCCGGAGGGGCAGACATCAGCGGCGGTCGAGCTGGTGATCGAACGGGGGTTATCGGAAGGGGTGTTTTCGAAAAAGGGCTCAGCGTCTCCCGGAGCTCCCATGACCGTCGAGTTCACGCCGCCCGCCGAATGGGGCTACGAGGTTAGGGCGACCGCCACGGCCGGAGCGGAGAAGGCCGCGGCGTCCGAGGTCTTCGCCTGCGCGGCCAACGCGTACATGGTCTCGCCCGACTACGGCGGCGACCAGATCTGCGGCTTCGACGCCCTCCCCGACGGCACGCCGAACCCCGAAGGTCAGAAACCCGTGAACCAAGGGATCATGCAGCGGATCGAGAAGATGCTCGGCAACGACCGCAACGAGTACATCGTGGTCAGCGAGACCGGCTCGGGGTGGGACCACTTCAGCGCCATCAAGCCCGCTCAGCCGAACTATCTCACCGGCGGCGGCTACCACAACTCCGCCAACCTCAACCGCTATTACATCCAAAAGGCGCATGAACAAGGCATGGCCGTCGTCATCTACGTGAACGCCTGCGTCAAAGGGCCCGCCGGCACCGAGTTCGCCCGGGAGCACCCCGAGTTCCTCGCCTACACCCCCAACGGCACGCCCTTCGCCGAGGTGTTCACCGAAAACGTCCGGGCTAACCAGGAGTTCATCGACACCTATCCGGCGAGCCTGAAAAAAGCCCTCAACGACAAGGAGTACTGGAAGCTTCTGACGTCCGGCTACCCCGGATTCCTCAACGCCCTCCTGGACTTCGAGGATCCCTCGCTCTCGGAATACGGGTCGAAGGCCATCCTCGAGGGGCAGAAGTACTTCGGCTTCGACGGCATCCGCTACGACGGGCTATACCAGACCCCATCGATCGGCGACCCGCTCGCCCCATCGATGGACTTACGCAACTTCAAGGGGCGGAAACAAAAGACCGGAACAGAGGGCGAGGCCCTGACGCTGCGCAACTTCAAAATCATGTTCGACGTCCTGAAAAAGGGCAAGCCCGACATCCTCATCGGCATGAACTGGGCATCCTTCAGGCCTGACTACGGCGGCGGCGACAAACCGGAGGAGGTGAAGATGAACCAAGCCATCTCGCCCGGCATGTTCATCCTCGACGAGGTCGCCAAAGGCTCCCTCGACTGCATGTCCCCCACCTACACATGGAAAGGGTTCGTCGACATCATGACCAGGCAGGCGGACGCCGCCCGGAAACTCGACAACCACGTCTTCGCCAACTGGGGCGGCGGCCCCGGACACAACATAGTCGATATGAAGCTCGTGAAAAGCATGGCGTTCGCCTGCGGCGTCCGCTGGATCAGAGGCGGCTGGAGCAGGAATCCCGGCTCACGGGTGGTCGCCAAGGCCTGGAACCGCTTCGCCATGCGCCACAGCGAGTTCATCCTCAACAACAAGCTCGAGCGGATCCCCCGCGCCGAGGCCGAGAAGATGATCGCCGTCTCCAGCAGCCGCCCCGTCCTCTGGCAGGACTTCGCCTACCGCCTCGCCACCGACAAGGGCTCCTATCTTGTGCTGAACCTCGTCAACAACCCTCTTGAGGAGCACCAGACAATCACCGCTCAGGAGCCGCCACCCGCCGAGAACATCGGGATCGTCATCGACCCGGCGCTGCTCAAAGGCGCAGTGCCTCTGGCGGACAAAACCGTCGTCTTGAATCCGGAGACTGTCCCATTGCTCCAAGGAGTGGCCGCCATGGAGAACGGCAAACTCGCCGTCAAGATACCAACGACCGCCTACTGGTCGGTGGTGGTGGTGCCGCTGAAATAAAGGAAAACGTGACCTGGCTGGAGATTCACAATTTAACCGGCTCCGCCGGAACTTTGGTAGGGCGGGTTTTCTACCCGCCTCTGCTTATGATTTGGGCGGTTAACAAAACCGCCTTACTCTGAGCCGCAAAAATGCAGCATCAAATACACATCAGGGGGGCACGATGAGTGGCAAGACTGGATCGTCAGCGTTTTTCGACTTGGCCGGACAAAAAAGGCGGCGGGAGCAATTGCAGGCGTGGTGCCGGGAGGAGATCGGGCCTCGGTACGACAAGGAGCGGCGCTGGATCGCCCCCGAAAAAAGCGGGGACACCTGCCGCGAGCGCGAGTCGCACGGCTACGCCTTCTACGCCGGCGACAAACATGACATCGCCCTCGCCAACACGATACTGGAGGCGATCCCCGACGACTTGAACGACTTCTCGGGATGCCACGCCGCAAAACTGCTTGGACTGTATGAGGACAAGATGAGCAAAGCCGTACGGGAGAAGCTCCTCAAATCGCTCGAGGTCGTCACCGAGCACTCGTACCGCCACATCTTCCGCTACACCGAGAATTGCGGCCTGCTCAACACGATCGGACTGCTCGAGGCCAACCGCCGCTTCAACCGTCCCCACTACCTCGACCGGACGCGGCGCTTCCTCGAGGTCTTCTGCCGCTTTCTCGAAAATGGCAACGTCTGCAAGGAGTATCTCAGCGTCAACTACCACATCGTCAGCATCACTGGCGCGGCGTATCTGCGGCAGCTTTCGCCCGACGCGCATTGCGGCGACCTGGCAGGGCGGATCGAGTCAATTCTTTGGGACGAGCTGGTGCTGCTCTGGCACCCGAAACTCTTCCTCTCCGGCGCGGCGTCAGGGCGCAGCTACACGCCGAACAGCATACCCGTCGCATCGGGGCTGAACCTGTCGGCGTGGATCGCCTACGGGGAAGCGGCGACCCCCTCCCCCAAGGCCCTCGGCCTCCTCTCGAAACCGGGCACGCCCGAGGCTCATGCCTCAGGCTGCCCCGCGCACGACCTGCCGTTCTGGCAGGCCTGCATCTCCTGGTCCTCCGCGCCTGAGTATCACCCCACCGAGGAGCAAAAAAAACAGACCGTCGACAAGACCTTCCCCTGCGAGATGAAAGCCAAGACCGAGGCGGGCGCCTTCCGCGAGCATGAAGTCCTCTTCACCGTCTCGAAGGAGGAGTGCCAGAAGCTCGGCGGCTGGTGGGGCGGTGGCGCAGGAGACAAAGGGGAGGCCCACATCCCCTCGACAATCCTCAGGCCCGGCGGCGAGGTGCTCCTCGCCAGCCACATGACCCCCGACTGGGGGCTCGGCACCGCCACCCGCCAGATGCTCGGCTCCAGCAACGCCTGCTTCGCCTCGTGGCGCCGCGCCCCGAAAGTCGAGAGGCTCGCCGACACCCGCACCCTGTTCATGCGCTACGTCATCAACGACAAGCTCGAGAAGGCCTTCACCGAGCAGGAGCAGGGCAACATCGAGGATGAAGGGCGCGGCGGCGCGGCGCAGAGCGGACCACTCGGCATCGCCTGGTACGCCGGCGACGAGAAGGAGAATTCGAACATCGCCCGACTGCGGACGTGCGTCATCTTCTCCCTCTGGCACGGCAACGACTTCGACGAGCTCTGGATCGGCGACAAAAGCCTCCCCTCGCTCGCAGGCGTCAGCGCGAGCCCGGAGTGGGTCTTCATCCGCGACGGCGACACGTACATCGGACTGCGCCCGCTGCTCCTCACCGACCACGGTGCGGCCAGGACGGTCGAGGTCAAAAAGGTCGGCGCGTTCCGCGTCGCCACCTTCGCCAACTACGATGGACACCCGAGGGATTTCCTGACCGCCGCCCTGCGCCAGACCGGGGGCGGCACCCTCGTCTGCATGGGCTCGAAGGCCGAATACCCCGCGGGCTTCGCCGCCTTCCGCGGATCATGCGCGACCGTCCGCGTCGAGGACGAACTGTACCAGTCGCAGCGCCACCTCAAAGCCACGTGGGGCGGCCGCGAGGTCGAACTGCTCTGGGACATGCAGACGGGCACCCTGCTCTGGCTGCGCACGGAGAAGGGATACCTACGCCCATGAGGCGGACATTCGGCGGTTCTCTGTGAAACAAATATCCCATGGTGTATATTCCCCAATACGAGAGTGGGCGGAGTGCGGCCTTAAGGAGCTGCCTTGACGGGGAATAACGGCATGAGCGAAGAGTCACACATCAAGTTCTATGACGACATACGCGCGCTGACGCGGGAGGCGGGAATTTCGCTCGCCATGATCGGCGGCCTGGCCTGCCTGAAGCTCAACATCGTCGAATTCACCAAAGACGTCGACTTTGTCATAGGGGACGGCCCTGTGGATTCGCTGCTTCGGATACTGGGCGGATTGCGTCATCATGCCTCACCTTGTCGCTACCGTCTTGAGATATCCGCTCCCCTGGACTCGCGGTGGCTGACCGGAGGATGGTCGTCGCATTTCACTTTTGGAGATGGTGGAACGGATTTCCCCTCTCTGGACATCTACATGCGCTCCGCCTTCGAATATCGTTCCCTCCTGGTGGACATGGCTGGGCGGGCTGGCGGACTATCATTGCTGGAGCAGCATCCACTCGTGCTTGACGCTGCCGAGCGGTGCCTCCCTCAGCGGCCTATTGACGCCCAAGCGGCCTCGAGGCTCTACGACATGGCCGCCAGCGCCGTGACTCTCGGCGTGGAGCCGTGGTTGGCCGAGTGTCTGCCGCTCAAGGATCGTGTGCTGAAGGGAATGGAGTACGCCTGATGATTCGCTGCGGGGCTGTTCAAAAATAAACTTTACAATTTGGCGTGAGCGCCAGGCCACCGTAGACAAGGAGAGACGATTGAGCATATTGCAATATGTGAATGAGGATCGACGCAGT